>JAITXT010000009.1 GCA_031284585.1 Acholeplasmatales bacterium | reverse complement strand
AGCCAAAAGGCCTTAATAATGCAGATACTCAATTATGCATATTGGCTAATTTGTCTGGTTATAATCATTATTGATGCAATTAATCCAAATATTGTACCATTAAAAGTTCAATTTATTATAATTTTAATATACTTTTCAATGTGGGTAGTGCTTTTAATTTATGGGCTGGTAATAGAGACCATAAGTGAAATCAAATTATCTAAAGAGTAATTTATAAAATGTAGTAAATGTAGATAAAACAATGTATTAAATATAGATAAGACAATGTATGAAATATAGATTAGACAATGTATAAATTGTAGATTTTTATTTTATATTCAAAAGAAACTCTTAATTTAAAGATAAAATATATAGAATTAAATTAGTCGAGTATTCCTATGCTTTTTCTAAAGCTTGCTCATCTAATAAAAAAGTGAATATATCAAGAAAAATATATCCATCTTGATTTCTGGTATAAATAGAATTTTGGTTCGTTATTACTATTTTTTTGAACCCATCATCAATTCCTTTGAATGCGTCAATTTCCCTAGTTGAATTTGATGCATTCAAATCAAGGCATACTTGAATATAATATTTATTATCATCATTGTTTACTATAAAATCCACTTCTTTTTTGGAATTAATCCCAATATCAACTCTTCTATATCTTTTGCTTAATTCATTAAACACTATATTCTCAAGGATATGACCTTTATCAATTTGTCTGAAATCTAATGAAGTGTTTCTAATGCCAACATCAAAAGAATAATATTTACTTTGAAAAGATATATATTTTCTTCTTTTGATATCATATCTTTTGGCTTCATTTATTAAACATGCCTCAATCATATATCTCAAATAGTTGAGTATAGTATCTGCAGTAACAGTTTTATAACCTAAAGATATAAATGTATTAGTTATTTTTCGTGCGTTTATCAAACTTCCAATTGAAGACATTATTACTTCGTATACTTTTTGAAAATGGTTATTTGTTCTTAAATTATATCTTTCTATTATATCCTTACCAATAATATCCTTATTATAAGAAACTAAATAATCGATTTTGTATTTGTTATCATTATAATAGAGTAATTCAGGAAGTCCACCAAATAACATATAATCATCATATAATTTTTCTTTATCAAATGTTCCACTTTCATATATTTCTTTAAATGATAGAGGAAATACTTTAATCTCAATTGTCCTTCCCCTTAATAATGTATTTAGTTCATACGATAACATTTTTGAATTAGAACCTGTCACATAGACTTTGCAGTCTAAGCTAAAATTTAAGTAATTTAGCATTTCTTCAAATCTTTCGCAATTTTGTACTTCATCAATAAATACATAATTGTCTAAATCAGGTAGTTTATTACTTTCAATATAATCAATTAGTTTAACGGGATCTTTATACTGTGAATATTTTATTTCATCAAGTTTAAAAGTAAATATTTGATTTTTATTTACTCCAATAGAAATTAGATAATCGTAAAAAATATTGAAAAGCAAGAATGATTTTCCAACACGTCTAGCGCCTGTTATAATTTTAATTAATTTATTATTTTTATGTCCTATTAATTTTTCTAGATACGTTTCTCTTTTGACATACATTTTACTATCTCTCCTATTGTATATAATTTAATTATAACACATATAGTGAAAAAAGTTAAACTTAATCGATAATTTTTGTTTTTTTAAAATATTATCGAGTAATATATGTAAAATTGTTAAAGTTAGTCGATACTTTTGAAAATTTACTGTTTTTATCGAGTAAATAAACGTGAAAAGAGTAATATATTAATATGCAGAAAAAAACTAATCTATTTTATTTTAAAATAATTTTTTTAAAATCCGTCTAAATTTTGTAATCTATTTAAATATTTTGAATACTATTTTTAATTTTCTTCTCTCTTGTTATTACATTTAATAGTATTCCAAGAATGAGTCCCATTACGGTTGAACTTATAGAAAAAATATTTCCATTAATCGTAAATGAAACCATCATTCCACCAAGGCCTGCTACTAAAACAGTAGATATTATAGCAACATTTTTATTGATATCTAGCAATTCTTTATTAGCAATCATTTTAATACCACTCATGGCAATAAATCCATATAAAATAAAACAAATTCCTCCAAGTACTGATGCTGGTATGATTTGGATTACTAAAATCAGTGGATTAAAGAAACCTATAAATGTCATTTCAATTGCTGCTAATCCAATTACCCATACGGAAGCAACTTTTGAAATTCCAACTACAGCTGCATTTTCACCATATGAAGTTGTATCACAACCAGCAGTTAATCCACCAAAGATGGTTGCTACAGCATCTCCTATTACCATACGACCATATCCAGGTTCATTATCCATTAGATCACTTCCAATTATTTCTCCTACAACAATATAATCACCTATTCCTTCGCATAGTGTTACGAGAGCTATTGGTAAAAATAAAAGTAATATTTGAAGAATATTAGAAAGAGAAAAAGAAACTTCTGTATTTAATGCTCTAACTATTGTTAGATCGGTATTAATCCAACCTTTAAAACTAGCCCAATTATTATTTGTGAATGGACTATAGTCGATTACTTTAAGTCCTTCAATATTGAAAGAATAACCGAATATTGATAAAATTATTGCGAGGATAAATCCTGCCCCTAATCCCATTAAAATAGGATAAGGTGATAATTTTTTATTTCCATAATGCATGACTAATGTTGTTGCTACTAAAGATACAACCCCTATTAATAAGTTAGCAAGCATAGTATCCCCTGTAGTTACTACATTATTTACAGCAGATCCTGATAAACCTAGGCCAATTAACATGATAACTGGTCCAATTATTTGCTTTGGAAGCAATTTTTTTACCCATGATGAACCAGTGAAAAGGATTATTATACCTAAGACTAAATATAATAAACCTACTGCAGTAACACCAATTATTGGTGCCCAGAAGTTTTGGTTTAAGAAACCCTCAGCACTTTTTGTTATCGTACCTATCGATAATGCTGTAATAATTGGTCCTATATATGCAAAACTACTACCTAGAAATATTGGTGCTTTCTTTCTAGTCACAAATAAAAACATCAAAGTTCCAAAACCCGCAGAAATTAATGCGGAACCAATACTTAGACCTGTTAAGATAGGTACTAAGATAGTTGCACACATTGCGGCAGCAACATGTTGAAAACTAAGAAGCAACCACTCACTCACTTTTTTTGGTCTTTCATTTACACCCAATACTAAATCACTCATAATAATCTCCTTTTTTCTTTTTTTTATAAAAAAAACGGACAATTAAGTCCGTTTTAAATATCAAATATTAATTTAAGAGAAGAAAGAAGTTCTGAATTAACGAAATGAATAATAGGGAAAGAAAAGTTTCTTTCTTCTCTACTCTTCCTTTCTCTTTTAATTTCACTTGTTATTTTCATAATATCCTCACTCTTTTTTACTTCTTATAAATTATATGATAAATGATTTATTTTTTTTCTTTTTTAACTTAATATTTATTTCGAAATATTTAAAAATATATAATTTCATATTAAAAGTATAAGTTAACAAAGAAATAAGGTATAATTAAAAAGTAAATTTTGATTTTGTTCATCTAATTAATTATTCTATGGAGGGTAGAGTTATATGATTTATGTTTATATTGGTATCGGGTTATTTTTATTATATTTATTGATTAATTTAATAGTTTTTCTATTTATTTTTTATCGACCAAAACCACTAGATCTAACAACTATTTTACCATTTGAATATAAAGAAAAAGTATATGAGGGTATTAAAAGCATAGAAAATAAACCTGTAAAAGAGATTAGTATCTTATCTCATGATGGACTTAAATTAGTTGGTTATTTATTTGAAATTCCTAACCCAGAATCTATAATTATATTAGTTCACGGATATGGTTCGAATGGATTTCAAGATTTTGGATCTGTTTTCGATTTTTATCAAAGTTTTAAGCAGAATATTTTAATAGTATCTCAGCGAGCTCATAATAAAAGTGAAGGTAAATTTTGTACTTATGGAATTAAGGAAAGTATGGACATTGAAAATTGGGTTCAATTTGTCAATAAACTTTATCCTAATCTACCAATAAGATTTTCCGGGATTTCACTCGGTAGTTCAACAATCTTATTTGCTAAAGATAAAAAACTACCAAACGTTATAAGTATGGTTTCTGATTGTGGATTTATTTCTCCAATCGAAGAAATAAAACACGTTGCTAAAAGGGTTTATCACTTACCTCCATTTTTATTTATAGGAGTAGTAGGAATTTATGCTAAAATATTTTTAAAAATAAATATTAAACAAAGAATTACAGATAGTTATAATAAAACTAGTATTCCCGTTGTCTTTATCCATGGAAAAGCCGATAATTACGTTCCTTTTTGGATGGGAGAAGAGTTATATGATAAATATTTAGGTCCCAAAGAAAAATTATTTATTGATAATGCCAAGCACGGGAATTCATATTTTGAAGATATGGATACTGTTAAAAAAGGGATTTGTGATTTCTTCTTAGAAAATAAATAGATTATTATTTTTCTAATAGAACTACTAATTCATTTATTTCTTCTTCAATTACTTTCAATGAATCAATCCAAAAGTCTTTTTTTGTAATATCAATTCCCATCGACAAAGTTACATCTTCTGCGGTCGCATGAGTCGTTAAGAAAAGCATCTTATCATAATTTTTCAAGAATTCTTCGGGATCTTTTAAATATGATGCATAGAGTCCTCTTCCATATAAGAGTCCAAAAGCATATGGGAAATTATAAAAGTTTCCATCAACACTATAGTAATGTCCTTTACATATCCACATGTAGGGATGGAGTATATCATGGTCTAGTCCATCTAAGTAAGCCTTCTTTTGGGCATTAATCATCATGCTCTTTAATTTTGAAGCAGAAAGGGAATTATTTGCTTTCTTATATAAATCTTCTTCAAATAAGTATCTAGACAATATATCAATAATAACTTGAGTTGAATCAGAAACACTTTGTTCTAGAATTGCTATTTTTTCTTCTTTATCTGTTACCTTAGAAATTAAATTTTTTCCCATTATAGTTTCACAAAAAATAGAAGCTGTTTCAGCTAATTGCATAGGATAATTAGTATTTAATGGTAATTCATCACTAATAATTTCTCCATGGTATGCATGTCCTAATTCATGTGCTAAAGTTAAACAGTTATCAAGAGAACCAGTAAAATTTAAGAGTACTCTAGATTCTCTAATATAAGGTAGATTAGCACAAAATGCTCCACCTACTTTTCCTTTTTTAGGATATACATCAATCCAATTATTTTTAATAGCTTTTTTCGCAAAATCACCTAACTTTGGAGAAAAACTATAAAAAGAATCAAGAACAAGGCTACAAGCTGTATCAAAATCTATTGTTGAATTAGATTTACCAAGGGGAGCAAATAAGTCATAAAAAGGAAGAGATTTTTTATGTCCTAAGTATTTTGCTTTGGCTTTTAAATATTTAATAAACACAGGTCTAAATTCTAAAATTGCGGACATCAATGCATCAAGAGATTCCCTTTTCATATTGCAATTTTCTTCTAAATTATAAGTAATAGGGTCTTTGTACTTTCTTAATTTAAGTAAAACATTTGATTCATATTTTATATTAGTTAGGGAAATTGCTACTACATCTTCAATACTTTTATAGGCTTTTTGTTCTGCGTAATAAGCATCTTTTCTAACTTTGCTATCAGCACTATAAGCTAGATTTCTTGTTTCTGTTAAGGTTTTAGATTCGCCATTAACATCACAAAGTAAATTAGAAGTTGTAATTTCTTGAATTTTACCCCAAGATGAACCACAAACTTTTCTTAGTTTAGAATATAGGACTTCTTCTTTTTTAGAAAGAAGATGAGATGCTGTTTTTCCTAATTTAGATAGGATAAATGAGTAATTATTAATAATATCTGAAGATTTTTTTAGTTCTTCTAAATCGACATTCTTAATATACTTTTGAAAATCAACTTCTGCTTTTACAGAATCATTTATTATTAATGTAATGATAGAAATATATTTATCTGCCTCTTCATTAATAATATCTGTTGAAAGAGTTAGTTCTGCGAAAGAAAATAATTTTCCAATCAAAATAGTTATTTTTTCATCATTTTTTATGACACTTTCAATGTAAATAATGCTATCTCTTTTGTTATCATTAATTTCCTTAATCCTTTCTTTTATTAGTTTTTTTAAGAGTTCAATATCTTCTAAGTATTTACCTTGAAAACCAGTATATAAACTATTTAAATCCCATTTCTTTTCCATCTTATCACCAAACTTTTGCATAATCTGCAATTCCTTTTCAATAATTATATAACATATTTAAAGTTTAGATGAATTTATGGAATAATATCTATAAATTTAATAACCTCTAATAATTACTTTTACTTTTTATTTATTTTTTATTAATACTTCCCATGGCTTTAAATAAATATGGAAAATAATAAATATTGTAAAATCTAATTATTAATTGTTATTTGGTATATAAATCGTCTTTATGGTATAATAATGCATAGTTTTTTAAAAACTAACATAGGTTTTTTAGAAAGAGGTATGTACATGTCTCAACAGATTGAATATTATAGCGCGTTAGATTTATGAAACAAAATATAAAATATATAATTACTTGGAAGAGTAATGATTTAATTTTAAAGCAAGATGAATTATTATCTGGCGAACTACCAATTTATGATGGAATTATTCCCTATAAAGAATCTGATTTTAGATTTAATTATATATTTATTGGTTGGAATAAAGAAATTAGAAAAGTCACAAAAGACGCTATTTATCTTGCTAAATTCAAAGCAATTGAACATAATTTATTATTTGATATTTATTTAAAAACAAATTCTTGTTTTGTATCTGGAGTTTCAAAAGATATTTCAATAGTCAGTGTACCATCTCATGTGGATGGTTTAATAGTTTCAGGTTTTAAAGATAGGGTTTTTGCAAGTCAAGAATCTTTAGTAAGTGTAAGTATTCCTGATACTATTACTTCAATTAGTAACGAATTATTTCGTGGATGCACTCAACTAAATACTATTATTTTTCCAAATACCCTTTTAAGTATAGGAAACTATGCTTTTTATGGATGTAGTAGTTTAATTAATTTAGAAATTCCTTACGGAACATCACATATTGGTACAGGTGCATTTTCAAATTGTATAAATCTTCTAAGTGTTTCTTTACCTACTACTTTAGAAGGTTTTAGTGGAGTTACTTTTTCTTTTTGTAAATCTCTTACTAGTATTGCTATTCCAGATGGAATAGATAGTATTCCTTGGAATATATTTGAAGCTTGTGTTTCACTTACTGATATTTATTTACCTAATAGTATTGTAAGCATTGATGAGACAGCATTTGATGGATGCCCTAGTATTAAGAATATTTATTTTGAGTCAAATGATTTTTATCATTTGATTGAGTTAGGTGATGGTAAAGTTGTAACTAAATCTCCTAATTGGAATGATAAATCGGTTGTAGCTGGAGGACTTGCTTATGGAAACATCAAACTTCCATCAAATATTACTTCTATCGAAAATCATGCTTTTTCTCGTTCAGCATCCATTACAAGTATCACTTTTCCAAATAGTATTTTAACAATTGGATCAAATGCTTTTTATAAATGTAGTTCCCTAAATAATGTTTTTCTTCCTGAAAGCATCACTTCTATTTCTAATCAAGCATTTAAAAATTGTACTTCCCTAGAAAAAATTAGTATTCCAAGTAAAATTGAAACTATTAATGGTAATGCTTTCGAGAATTGTAGTTCTTTGAAAGAAGTTATTCTACCACTTGGAGTTTTAAATATTGGTGATTATTCTTTTAATAAATGTAGTTCTTTAAAAGAAATTGAAATTCCTTCTAGTGTAGTTATTATTAGTAGACATGCATTTTCTGCTTGTGAATCACTAAAGAGTGTTACTGTCTCTAATACCTTGCTTAATATTGGAGAATATGCTTTTTTTTGTTGTAAGTCTTTAAGTACTGTTTTTCTTCCTAAATCCCTTAAAAATATTGGTGTAATGGCATTTGGTGGTTGCGAATCATTAACTTTTTATGTTGAATTTCCAAATAAGCCTGATGGATGGGATTCAAGATGGAGTGGTAATAGTGATAAAATAGTTTGGAATTATAATTCTAAAGGGGGAAAAGTCATTAAATAAATAATTAGTGACTATTTAATATGAAAAAAGTAGGAGTACTTGGAAGTGTTGGGACATTTACTCATGTCGCACTTGAAAAATTTGAAAAAGAATTAAATCTTAAATTTGAACCTGTCTTTTTTTCTAGTGTAGATTTATGTTTTCAAAATTTTTCTAAACTAGATTATATTGTGCTTCCAATTGAAAACTCGATAGATGGATTTATTCAGAGAAACTTAGATTTATTATTAGATTACCAAGCTTTTGTCATTAAAAGTACATCTTTAAAAGTAGATTTTAAATTTGTTTCTAATACAAAAGATATATCTTCTATTAATAAACTATATGTTTTTTATAAGACTCTTAATCAATGCAGTAAGTTTGTTAATAGTTTTAAAGATCTACAAATTGAGTACTCGGATCACAACATTGATTCTTTCGAAAGATTTCGTAATGATAATAGTTTTCTTTCATCCGCTATTATCCCTAAGCATATCAATACTTCTAGGGATCAATTTATAGTTGAAGACATTGTTGATGAAATTAAAAATGAGACTAGATTTTTTATTGTTTCCAAAGATAAAGAAAATCATTTGATAGATAATAGTATTATTAAAGTTTTGTTAGTTATTACTCCTGATATTGATTCTCCTGGTATTTTAGTTGATATTCTTAATATATTTAAAGAGAAAAAAATAAATCTATCCTCTTTGATGTCAAGACCAACTAGAAAAGAGTTAGGTAAATATCACTTTTTCATTGAATTATCTTATGAATATAATAAATCATCAGATTTTGAAGATGCAATTAATAGACTTAAAGGAAGTAATAATTGTCAAGTTTTAGGTCTTTTTTAATTAATCATTAATAACTATTATTATTTTAATATTTTATCTAAAAAAAAAATAAAATTTATGGTAAAATTTTTATAGTAGATAAATTTAGTATTTAGGAGGATTAAAATATGACAGGTAGTTACAAAGGTATACCATTTGGAATAATGGTTTGGTGGAGTGAAGTTAAAAATGCATCTTTTTACGATATTGAATTTTATTTAGACAATACGGTTATAGAATTAAGAAAACTAGGACCAAATAATTTATGGACTTCTTTTACAAATATCGCAGATTTTAGATATTATTATCTTCAAAACTCTAAATATGTATCAAATGAAAATCGGCCAACTGATATAATTTATCAAGATCAACAAATTGATGTCATTTATAACAAGAGATATAAAGTAATAATTAAAGCGCTTGACAAATCTAATACTCTATTAAGTCAAGTTGAAGTTCCTTGTGATGTTTTAGATTTATCTGAATTACCACATTGAATTAAAATTTATATAAACAATTAAATATTTGAGTAAAAATTGAATATTATTGTTTCAGCCGCTAGATTTATTTTTTTAGTAGATATGGGGAAACCAATGGGAAACATTTTAACTGTAACAAATTTAAAGAAAAACTATAAGGAAGTAAAAGCCGTTAATGATATCAGTCTAACAGTTAAAGAGGGTGAACTTTTTTGTTTACTTGGGAAAAATGGAGCTGGAAAAACTACATCTATTAATATTATAATTACATTACTTAAAAAAGATGCAGGAGAAGTATTTTTACATGATTCTTCTGATACGAAATACATAAGAAATAATATAGGCGTTCTTTTTCAAGAAAATATTTTTGATTCTAATTTAACAGTTAAAGAAAATATATTATTTTATGGTTCTCTCTATATTAAAAGCAAGACTAAAATTGAAGAAAGATACAATGAAATAAGAGAATTATTACAACTTCAAGAATTTGAAAATAAAAGATTTTGTAAATTATCTGGTGGACAGAAAAGAAAAGCAGAAATTGGAAGATCATTATTTACAAATCCTAAAATCTTATTTTTAGACGAGCCTACTACTGGTCTTGACCCTGAAACAAGAGTATTAGTATGGAAAATTCTAAAAGACCTTCAAGTGAAATTTAATACTACTTTATTCTTAACAACTCATTACATGGAAGAAGCTGCTCTAGCAGATACAATTGTTATCATTGATAAAGGTATTGTTGTTTGTGAAGGTTCTCCCCTCTCCTTGAAAGAGAGATATAGTTTTGATACTGTCATCATTGAAACTAATGAACCTATAATATTTAAAAAGTATCTTGAATTAAATAATTTTCTTTATTCTCAAAAAAATGATATTTTTGAAATATCTATTAAAGATTCAGAAGATTCAATCAAAATAATAAGTGATAATAAAGATATTATCAAAAATTTAGAAGTTAAAAAAGGCAATATGGATGATGTATTTATTCGTGCTGTAGGTGGTAAATAATGTATACTTTATATTCTCTCATTAAAAGAAATTTCTTGATTTTTATTAGATCTAAATCAACTATCTTCTTTTCTCTCTTATCTTCTTTAATTATGTTTTTATTATATTTTTTAGTATTAGGACAAAATATCATTAATGGAGTAAGTGTAAATATACCAATTGACCAAATAACTTTTCTAGTAGATAGTGATATACTAGGTGGAGTATTAATTATTTCTATAATTGGAACAGTCTCTGGTGGACTTAATAGTTTTGTAATGGATCAGTATGAATCAAAACTTCAAGGTATTCTAGTTTCTCCTGTAAGTAGAGTAAAAATTATCTTAGGATATGTAATAGCTGCAGTTTTATCAAGTTTCCTTATTACTTTAATCCTTTGGGTTTTCATATACTTATATATAGGAATCTCAACTTCACACTTTTTTTCTTTTGGTACCTTCGTGATTGTTCCTTTAATTTTATTTCTTTATACAATTATTACATCTATGATTCTATTATTTCCAATGAGTTTATTTACTACTCCATCTGCTTCTAGTCCTTTTACTGGAATAGTTGGAACACTTGTTGGTTTTACATGTGGAATATATATGCCACTTTCATTATTCTCTCCATCTATGAATAGTGTTGCGGGACTAATTCCATTTACACATATGCAAGTGATTCTTAAAAGAGTAATGATTACAGATTCACTTGAGCTTATGAATATTCCAAAGGAAAATCTTGAAGAATTATGGAAAACTTTAGGAGCAAATGAAATAAATATTCTAGGACTCGATTTAAATCCTTTTATGAAAATTATTTATTCGTTTGTTATTGCACTCATATTTTTATTTCTTTCGGTCTTAGTAATATCTAAAAAGATAAAGAAATAGTTTAATTACTTTATATTTTACTTAAAAATTCTTTTGTTTTTTCATTTTTTGGATTTTCAAATACTTCTTTGCATGTTCCATATTCAAGAATCAGACCATTATCAATATAAGCTACTTTATCTGATATTTCTTTTGCAAACTTTAGTTCATGGGTCACAATTATCATCGTTTTCCCTAATTTAGAAATGTCTTTTATAGTCTCTAAGACTTCATGAACCATTAATGGATCAAGAGCACTTGTCGGTTCATCAAAAAGAAGGATATCTGGATCCATGGAAAGAAGTCTTGCGATTGCAACTCGTTGTTTCTCTCCACCTGATAAAGTAGTAGTTGGTCTATAAATATAATCTTCAAGATGAACTTTAGTTAGATTTATAATTGCGGTTTCAATTGAATCTTGTTGATTTTTTTTAAGAACTTTTCTCTGCGCAATCGTACAATTATCTAAAACATTCAAATTTTCAAAAAGATTAAAGTTTTGAAAAACAAGTCCTATTTTTGTCCTGATAAGATTAATATTTTGACTATTCTCAAGGATATTTTTTCCTTTAAAGAAAATACTGCCAGAATCAATTTCTTCTAAACAATTAATAGAGCGTAACAAAGTAGATTTTCCTGAACCGCTAGAACCTATGATTGTTAGAATCTCTCCTTCGTTCACAGAAAGATTTATTCCTTTTAAGATTTCTATTCCATTGAAAGATTTTTTAATATCTTTTAAAATTAAAATTTTTTCCATATTTAGATTTCCTTTGATGGCATGGTCAGGCTGACCTCGGTATAGTTAGCACTTGTTGGAATACTAATTTCTTTTAACTTTAGTTTCTTTTCAATAAATCTCGTTAGAATAGTTAGACTATAGGTTAAGATTAAATATAGGATAGCAGCAAGTAAATAAGTATTAAAAATATCAAATGTATTTGCAGCAGCAATGGTTGCTACACGGTATAAGTCTGTGACCATAATAACGCTTAGTACAGAGGTATCTTTGACATTTATGATAAGTTCATTTCCAAAAGCTGGCATGGAATTTTTAATTGCTTGAGGATATATTATATATAAGAGAGAATCTGTATAGGTTAAGCCAAGAGCCCTTGATGCTTCCATTTGTCCTTTATCGATAGCATTAATTCCTCCTCGAAGAATTTCAGTTAGATAAGAAGCAGTATTTATAGAAACTGTAAAGATAGCCGCTGTTAAGGGATCCCATTTATAAAATGTATATACACCATAGAAAAAAACCATAGCTTGTATCATCATAGGAGTTCCCCTAATAACAGTAACATAAAGTTTAACAAAACCTTTAGATGAATTTATTATTATTTTTAAGACTCTATTTGTCTTTTTAGTTACTCTTATATTTAAAATAAGAGAAAATAATAGAGCAATTAAGAGACCAATTAATGTTCCAATTATTGATAGATGTAGAGTTACTTTGATTCCTTTCCATAATAGTGTACTATATTTAATAAAAATAGCTGCTATTTTTACATCTTTGATAAATGAGGCAAGATAAACAATTAATTTAAATATATAACCTATTGTATAGTCTAGGAAAATATAGTCGCTAAAAAAAGCATTGTAGATTATCATTATTAATACTAAAAGAGAATAAACTAGTTTTCTAACTTTTTTTAAAAGTTCTTTCTTAGCATTAATCTCTTTAATTTTAAATAAGGTAACTAACAAATTTCCTATTGATATATCAATCAAATAACTAATTGTTTTGAATATTTTAACGATAAATTTTTTAATATATTTAAAAATATACTTCACTTTATTCTTTACTACTCTTATTTATTGCTGCATCCATTAAATGGTTCCTTACATCTAAAGATAATGATGAAAGGATTTTATTGATTTCTTTTAATAATGAAGTTTCACTTTTTCTGACTGCAATTGAAACATCACGGTCACTTTCACCTACATTGAATAAGTTGATAGATGGATTAACATCAAGTGCTAACGCTAGATTTGGATTATTGATAATGTATCCTAGAGCAACAGGTTTTTCAACTATTGTAAAATCAGCAACCCCATTTAAAATTGCATTAATTATTAATGGTACAGTATCCATTACTGGAAGGACAGTACAATTATATGGTGGAACGGATAAACTTTGAACTAGAGTTGCATAAATTGTTTCAATTTGTCCTACTCCAGTTTTATTAGCAAAAGCTTCAAGTGTCGTGGCACCTTTTAATTTACTATTATTTAAAACGATTGCTACATGGGTTGAAGTGTAATAAGCACTTGAAAAAGAAACTTCTTGTTTTCTATCTTCTGTTGGACTCATTCCTGCAATAATTAAATCTATTTCTTTGTTATTTAGTGCAAGGACTAATGCTTCCCATACTATTTGTTTAATAACTAGTTTTCTTTTTAAACTAGAAGCAATTATTTTAGCTATTTGAACATCATAGCCATCTACGTAAGCCCCTTCTAAATTAGCAATTTCAACATTTGATTCTGTTTTTTCTAATTCAGTAAAATTAAATGGTGGATAGGATGCTTCTAATCCAACAACAAGTTCTTCTTCATTTTTGCTTTCCACACATGAATTTAGGAAAAACAGAACACTCATACCTAATAATAAAACTAAAATTTTTTTCATTTTTTTCTCCTTTTTTCAACAAAAAAAGTATCTAAGAAGATACTTTAAATGAATTTATATTGATAAATTAATCAAAGCTCCTCTACTCTTAAGTAGGAGTACCATACATGTTTTGTATAGTCCCATGCTAATGTCATGCCTGACATCGCATTCGGCATAGATTACCTTTCATTTGTTTCACTGGATGTCTCCTCCGCAAATTACTAATTTACTATGCAACCTCTTTTTGTTTATGTAATAGTATACAATAAGATGAAATAAATTATTAATATTTCGGCTTATCAATTGAAAAATTCCAATAAATCGGCTAATTTTTCGATGGAAACCTAAAAAATTCGTTTATTTTATGATTATTGATCTATCATTTTTCTATACTAAATAAATCTCTTTGGTTTAAATATATATTTTTATTGATAAAATTTTGTATACTATTATTGTAGTAATAATTAAATTTTTATATTTAAGGAATATTTTATAAATGAATGAAAATAATATTAATAATTCTATCTTGGAAATAAAAAGACTAGAATTACTTAAAAAATCAGAAAAAATAAAATCAATTGGATTCGCTCTTGTTGCACTAGGGATTTTATCTATAGTAGCAAATATTGTGGGTCTTGGGAGAATAAATGCTCTATTAATTATACTTGGATTTTTTTCTTTTTTATTTATAGTTTCTGGCATTATTGTAATTTTGCTATCTTCTAAAAATAGGAAATCATATTCCGAAATTGTTAAAAATGAATTGATTCCTTTCTTACTTCAAAGTATTTATGGTGACTCTACTTATTCTTCAGTTTCTTTTTTCGATATTCAAGATGTCCTTGATTCCACTTTATTAAAGAAACCAGATAACACTATTTTAGAGGACTATATTTCAGGAACTTATCAAGGAATTAAATTTATTTCTTCGGAGATAACTTTGCAGGTATCTTCAGTAGATTCTTCTGGAAATAGTTTTTATGAAACATATTTTTCTGGTATTTGGGTGAAATACAAATTAAAAGTTAATTATCATCAAATCTTAAAGGTAAAACATCATTCCTTTTCAAAAGAATCAAAACTTGAAGAAATATTTACTTCTAATTTAAAATTTAATAAAAAATTTCAAATATTTGTATCTCCTGGGAAAAGTATTCCTGAAATAGTATCTATAGATATCTTTGATAAATTAATTGAATTTGAAGATAAATATAAGAGTTTAATCTGTTTTTCTCTAATAGATGATACTTTGTATTTTGGGGTTAATAGTTACCATGATTCATTTGAGTTTAGTATTAATGAAAAAGTTAATGATTCTATGATAGATAAAGTTTACCATGAGCTTTGTATTTATAAAGAAATTATTGAGTTGTTTAATATAGAAAATTAAATTTATAATTTAAAAATATAGAAAACTGGAGGGGTTTAAGATGGAAAAATATTTATGGTTAGATGGGTACAGTAATTATTTAAAGGAATATAAGTTTAATATAAATCATATCTATATTTTGCTCGCAAATATTGCGGTTTTTTTAATTTTATTTTTTGTTTTTGCTCGTAAAACCAGTAATATAAAGATAAAAAATATTATTTTTGCAGTAATTTTAGTTGTACTAGAGGTTTTTAGAATTATTTTTGATACTTCAAAAGAGTTATATGTTTATAATACTCCTTTTAAAGAATTGAATTTTCTTAAAATAATTTCTTTTGAATTATGTGCTATTAATGTTTGGGTTTCTGTTATCACGTTATTTTTAGTTTCTTTAAAAAAAGAATCTAAAATAGGTGAATTCTTAAAAAACTATTTATTTGGAATTGCAATTTCAGCAGCTTTTTTAACTTTTATTTCTCCTGACAATATTGATGGTCATTTTCCATTATTTCATGTTATTAATTTGCAGACATTAATAACTCATATGCTATTATTTTTTATTCCTATTTATTTTATTAAAACTAAACAATTTGAACCCCATATGAAATATTCTATTAATGCTTTAATGGTTAGTGTTTTAACAGCTAGTATAGCTATGATTGGTAGCCAACTTGCAGGATATAGTTTTGCGTATATGACTAGGTTACAGATTGCTGAAGATTTAAATATTTTTATTCCTTATCCATTCCATTTTATTCCACTTATCTTTGCTTTATACGGTTTAACTTTCTTAAATTATTATATATTCTCTTTGATTTTTAAAATTAAACCAGAAGAAACTATAAAGACTTATGAAAATAGAATAGTATTTTGGTTTAAAGTATCTTCAATATTCACAGGTATGATTTTACTTAGTGTGGTTCCTCTCTTCTTTGCAAAGAATCCCGTAGGTAACTTATTAGGTCTATTTTGTTTTATTTCTTTCATTTATATTGGTGCTATGATTATATTAATCAATAAAGTTGAAAACATTAATAATTTAACACAATTTGAAAACTTAGAAGTTAAGCAAAAAAGAGTTTTTAAAATTACAGCTATTTTAAGTTTTTTTACTGGTATATATTTATTAATTAATTATAAATTGCAAAAAGATTCTAATACGAAAAAACAATCATTAGAAAATTAGTTTCTTTTATAAACTCTTACATAGTCTACTAAAAAGTCGTAATTCTTTGACTTGTCATTTTTGTTAGGGTCTCCACACCATGAACCAGGCGTAATAACGCCATTTTCACTGGTTCCTCCTACTTCAACCGTTAATAACAAATACTCGGAAACTTTAGGAATAGACATTTTAATTACTCTATTTAATTGCTTTATATTCCAGTCAGAATTAATTTCAAAAGTCATGCGATCATCGACATAAAATCTCAAGTAACTATTTGAATCATCAATATCGTCAATATACCAATCTACTCCATAAGTATGCATTGAAGTATAAAGTTTAGGAACATAATAAGTTCTTCCACTATATGATTTTAAATATTCATAAAAATATTTATCGGTTCCATTTTCATTAGTAACTATTTTTACACTATCATCATTATACCAAGTTGAAGAATAGAATTCATCAGCATGCACAACTGGAGTGACTTTTTCTTTCATAATTGATCCTAAGTATGCGTAAGGTGACTCCATAATATCTATTTCCGCTCCATCTTCTGCACTGCTTAAAATATCTTTATCAGATCCATAGTTATTATTGTCTGGCATCATCCAAAAAGCACTCCAAATCCCAATAGAATCTGGAACTTGAGCTCGAATCTCAAAATATCCTCCTCGGGAATTAAATCCTTGATATCCTTCGATATCGTTTTTTTGATTAACATTAACACTACTTTCTATCCAACCTGTATACCATCCCTCTTTGTTATTTGAAGTAGAATAGTTTGTCCTAATAACTAAATTTCCATTTTGAAGAAAAACATTGTCTTTTGAATAGTAACCAGCTCTTCGTAAATTATTATTTCCAGAAAAATCTTCAATCTTCCATCTAAGTAAATCTAGAGTTAAACCATCAAATTCATCTTGAAAAACAAGAGTAAAATCTCGGTTTAAACTTTTTTCTGCGGGCAGAGGTTCTCCTTGAAAAGATTTAAATAAAGTTCCTATAAAAATTACTACAATTGCAATTGTTTCTACGATTATTAGAGTTTTAAACCAATCAAATTTTTTCATGTTTTCTCCTTAATTAACTTCATAAATTCAGATAAATTTAATTCAAATTAATAGTTTGATATAATAAGTATATCATAATAATATAATTAATTTGTAAAACTTGCTAATAAGTTTCAAATTATCAAAATGATTTTTGAGAATAAAAAACTTGTAAGAGACTCATTTGTATGTTATTTTTAAATTATATTTATAAAAGATATTATAATTAATAATAAAGGATATAAAATATGCAAATTATAGATGAAAAAATAACAAGAGAAGTTAAAAGAACAGCAAATAATGGTTACACAACCTCTAAGAAAGAAAGGAGAAGTTACTCGTTTTATTTGCTTGGACAAAATATTTTTTATGTGATGTGTGCTGCTCTTCTTACCAACTATGCAACTGATATTGGTATTAATCCACTTATTTTAGCACCAGTTTTACTATTAGTAAAAGTATGGGATGCTTTTAATGATACTCTTTTTGGGGTTTTAGTTGATAAATTTCACTTAAAAAGTGGGAAATTTAAACCTTGGTTAAAAATTAGTCTTATTGGAATTCCTATTTCAACGATTTTATTGTTTTCAGTTCCTAGAGAGTTTAGTGAACTATATAAAGTTATTTGGATTGGAGTTGCGTATTTATTATGGGATACTTCTTATACTATTTGTGATATTCCTATTTATGGTCTTCCAACTGCTATGACCACAAATCAAGATGAAAGAACAAAAATTATGTCAAATGGAAGACTTCTTGGAGGGCTTGGATATAATTTTGCGTTTGCTGCTGTACCACTTATTAATGGATTTTTAAGAGATTCTGTAAAAATTAGTTTTACTTGGGAATTAACAGTTATTTTATTTTCGCTTTTATCATTTATTATGATGATACCTATTTGCTTTCATGGAAAGGAAAGAACAAAACCTGAATCCGTTAAACCGATAAGCTTCAAGGAAATGGGTGTTTATATGCTTAAAAATAAATATCTCCTTCTCTTTTATCTTTCTTATATTATTGTTGGAGTCTTTGGAATAGGTGGATCGCTAACTATTTATGTCGGAAGATATTTAACTCCATATATGGATGCTTATGCGACTATTTCTGGTGTAATTAGTCTAGTACCGTTTATTTTGGTTGCTATATTTATCCCTGTACTTGCTAAAAAGTATGATAAATTTTATATATTTGTTTTTGGAATTATTCTGGGTATTTTACTTAGTATATTATCCTATATTGCTGGATATAAAAACCAAGTAGTTTTTTGGATTTTTTCGTTTTTAAGAACCTTTCCAGCAGCAATCATTGGAACACTAACATTTATGTTTACTGCTGACTGTGCGGAATATGGTTTTTATAAAACTAAGAGTAATGCTGCTGGTTGTGCGTTTGCTACTCAAACTTTTAGTGCTAAATTAAATGGGACTTTAGCGATTTTAGTATCCTTACTTATGTTAGGAATTATTGGATTTATTGAAGGGGAACCAGTTAATGGGGTTCCAGTTTTGCAAAATGAATTTTTTAATGACAGATTATGGCTTTCATTTATTATAGTTCCTCAAATTGGATACTTAATAGGTTTTATTCCTCTTTATTTTTATAAATTAAGAGATTATAAAATTGAAATTATGGCGAATGCAAATCAAAAAATAATCTCTGAAGAAGATGCGAATAAGTTACTTAATCTATCTCGAAAAGAATATCTTCTTTATAAAAAAAATAGGCAAGTGACGGAGGTAGTAAATGATTCCAGCGATTCTACAAGTGAAGGAAAAAAAGAATAAATATTTAACTTTAAAAAATTTTAATTTAATTAATTCAAATTTTACAATAGATTCTTATAGTGTTTTTTTGGAACGTTCCGGTCTTCAAATAGATCCAAATTCTAAACTAAAAATAGAATTAATAGAAGATCATAATTTACGAGATGAAGAATATCACATTGATATAGATGATAATATAACTATTACTTCTAAAGATAATAGAGGAGTTATTTTAGCTTTTACTACAATTTATAATCTTTTCCTTGAGAGTAGTACTATAAAGTGCAGGGAAATTGTAGATTATCCTTTTAAAAGGCATCGTGGGTTTATGTTAGATTGCGCGAGACACTTTTTTAGTAAGGAAATAGTTATGTCTATTATTGAAGAAATGTCTTTGTTAAAATTAAATAAATTTCATTGGCATTTATCTGATGATCAGGGATTTAGAATTAAATTAGATAAATATCTAAACTTAGTAGATGATAATAACTTTTATTCTAAAGATGATATCAAAGAAGTCGTGGATTTTGCTTTAAGAAGAGGTATTGATATTATTCCTGAGATAGATATTCCAGGTCACACAACCGCAATATTAGCAAACTTAGAAGGATTATCTTGTGTTGATACAAAACTAAGTGTCGGGGTCCTACCTGGCATATATGGTAATGCTCTATGTATTGGTAATGAGTTTACTTATTTATTTTTAGATAATTTATTTAAAGAATTAGCAAGTGTTTTCATATATCCATATATTCATATAGGTGGAGATGAAGTAATTACTTCTAACTGGGAGTCTTGTGAGAAATGTAGGAAAGTTTCAAAAGAAAACAACTTAAAGTCAAATCATGAATTACAAGGTTACTTTAATAAAAAAGTAAGATTAATTGCGGCACAGTACGGAAAGAAGATTATAATTTGGAATGATTCATATTCGCTTCAAGATTCTTCTTTTGATGGTATAGTTCAATATTGGCAATCTTCTCATAACAATAAAGATTTTAAAAAATATAAAAGTGGAAATAAAGAAATTATTAATTCTGATTATTTTCATTTCTATTATGATTTTCCTTCTTTTTTTGGAGGATTAAAAAGAACTTATAAATACAAAAGTAATTACAAAAACATTGTAGGCTTTGAGGCATGTTTATGGACAGAAAGAGTTTTAAATCATGAAATGATACTAGAAAAATTGTTTCCGAGAATTTATGCTTTGGGCGAGAAAAATTGGTCATTTAAACTTAATTATCATAAATTTATAAAAGAAATTCAAAAAGTTAGTTTAGTGCGTTTAGAAAAAGGTTTTGATATTAACTTAAAATATCTTGATAAAAAAAATAAAAAAGAATACCTTAGAAATCACTTTAAGGAATTATCAAAAATGGAATATGTAAAGACGACTTTTGAAACAAAATTTGGTTTTCTTAATAGTTTAAAGTTTTTTATTTATTACATTGGTTTTAAAGGTTTAATAATTATTAATAAATTAAAGAAAGAGGAAAAAAATGGAAAAAATTAAATTAGGAATTGCTACTTCAGCAACCCAAATCGAAGGAAGAAATATTAGGTCATCATGGCATGATTTTGCAAGGGATAAAAATATTAAAGATCTCTCATCTCCGAGTTATGGGGTTAATCATTTAGAACATTTAAAAGATGATTTAGATTTGCTTTGTTCTTTAAATATTAAAGAATATAGAATGAGTATTGAATGGGCAGCTATTAATACGTCAGAGGGTGTTTATGTAGATTCTATAATTGAGGAATATGTAGAAGAGATTAAATCATTAACAAGTAGAGGTATCAATGTGATGGTTTGTTTTCATCATTTTACTAATCCTTCTTGGTTTGATGAAAAAGGTTCTTGGTTGGTTTATGAGAATATCCATTTTTTTATTGACTATGTAAAACATATCTTACCTTATTTCAAAGATTTAGTTTCTGAATATTTAACTTTTAATGAGCCTTCTATCTATGCACTTCAATCATATCTCCTTGGAATCTGGCCTCCACTTGTAGCAAGCTATTCTAAATATAAAAAAGTAATTTCTAATATGGCTCATGCACATATTTTATTATATAAACATATTCATAATTATTATAGTGATTTAGAAAGAGAGGTTTTTATTTCTATTGCTCATAGTCATGGAGTAGCTTTTGGAGCTAAATATAGTTTATTAGGTAGTCTAAGCGCTAAAGTTTATAAGAAAATATATAATGATTATACTTTAGATTCTTTTTATCTCGGGAACTTTAAACATCTTAAAAATAATAATAAAGAAAAAAAAGGAAAATATGTTGACTTTATTGGATTAAATTATTATTCTGTTTCTTTTTTCAAAGGTTTTAAAGTTGATGAAAATTCAAAACTTCCGAAAACAGATTTAAATTGGAATATTTATCCTGAAGGTATTATTATTGCTATTAAAGAAATATTAAAAAAATTAAAATTACCAATCTATATAACCGAAAATGGTACCTGTGATAATACTGATAGTTTTAGAATACCTTTTATCTATAATCACTTGAGTATCTTAGAAAAAAGTGGATTAGATGTAAGAAGATATTACCATTGGTGTTTTACAGATAATTTTGAATGGAAAGAAGGATATACTCCTAAATTTGGATTAGTAGAAATAGATAAAACAGATTTAAAAAGAACTATTAAAAGAAGTGGGCTTTTCTATTCTTATTTGGTTACTCATGAATTACAGGATGAAAAAATTTTAGAATATTTAAAATAACTATAAGTAATTTTTAGATTTTAAAATTTTAGAATTTGATAGATCCATTAAATAATCTATTTTTAATTCTTTAAAAAGATATTTATTTTTAGGATAATTTTTAAAAATAAGAGTATAATAAACTATCTAATTAAAATTATTTTAAATTAGATTGACTAATTTAAGGAGATATCATTTAATGAAAAAGATTATTAATTTGATTTTAGTTTGTTTAGGAACTATATTTTTAGGGTTAGGTATAGTAGGAATAGTTATTCCTGTTCTTCCGACGGTTCCTTTCTTATTACTTACATTAATATGTTATGCGAAAGGTTCCACAAGATTTGAAAAATGGTTTCTTAGTACTTCAATTTATAAAAAAAGATTGCGTCCTTTTATTAAAACTAGAGCTATGACTAATTTATCAAAGTTTGAACTTCTTGCTTTTATAACTATTTTGATTTCTATTCCTATTATACTAGTTCCAGTACTCCCAATGCGAATAGTTCTTGTGCTAGTTATAATAGGACATTATATTGGTTTTATATTTTTTGTAAAATCTGTTTCCAAAGAAAAAATTTTAGAAATGCTAGCAGAAATTGATGAAAAAGAAAAATTATCCAGTGAAATAAGAGAACCGGGGAGTGCGGAAGAGGAGATTATTTTATGATTGATAAAGAATTATTTAAATTAATAAAGAAAAAATTTAAATATATTATCCTAAGTGCGATTGATAATTTTATTAATCTATTTTTAAATATTGGTTTTATTGGTTTAATTTGTCTTGTTTTATATAACTCATATGAAGGATTTTTTGAAAAAAATAATTTATTATATGTCTTTATATTATTAATAATCATACTTAGGTTTATTCTTCAGTTATTAAATGGATATTTCAAAAATAAAATTACTGAATATTTAAAAAAGGATTTAAGAAATGAATTATATAGAAAACTTCTTACTATAAGTATTGATTCCAGAGAAGAGATTGGACTAGCAGGGCTCACGCAACTAGCAAGTGATGGGATAGAGCAACTTTCTCTTTACTATACTTCTTATTTACCTACTTTTTTCCTGGCTATATCAGCTCCTATAGTTTTATTTGGAATTTGTATTAGTCTTGATTTATTAACTGGTATTCTTTTACTAGTAGCTGTTCCTATAATTCCCATGTCTATTATTTTCATGTCTAAATTTGCTAAGAAAATATTTGCTAAATATTGGAATAAATATATTACCCTAGGAGATAGTTTTCTAGATAGTCTACATGGTTTTTTAGAACTAAAAAGTTTTGATGCAACAAGTTCAAGGAATTTAAAAATGAATGAAGAGGCAGAAGAATTTCGTCATATTACAATGAAAGTATTAGTTATGCAATTATTTTCTTTGACTGTTATGGATTTAGTAGCTTATGGTGGCGCTGCAATTGGAATCACTACTAGCATCTATTCTAAAATTGGACAAGTTAATCCTTTTGGTGCTCTTTTCTTAATTCTAATAGCTATTGAATTCTTTTTACCGTTAAGGGCTTTCGGAAGCGCGTTTCACGTAGCAATGAATGGAGCAACCGCTGGTAGAAAGATACTAGGAATCTTAAAAGAAGATGACATAAAATGGGGAGATAAACCTTTTACAAGTGGTGATATAGTTTTAAAAGATTTAAGTTTTAGTTATAATAGTGAAAAAAATGTTCTTCAAGATCTAAATATTTCTTTCCCTCAAAATAGTATAATCTCAATTGTTGGGGAATCTGGAACTGGGAAGTCTACTTTAATTAAATTAATATTAGGGGAAGTAATTCCCTCAAGCGGGAATATTTCTATTAATGGTACTTCGATTAGAGATATTAGTGAGACAAGTTTATATGAAAATATTTCAGTTGTTTCTGAGAAAACCTATATATTTAATGATTCAATTAGAAATAATTTTATTTTAGTGAATAAAAATGTAACTGAATCTGAGATGATAGAATCTTTGAAAAAAGTAAAATTGAACGAAATAGTTTCTGAAAAAGGAGGACTTGATTACGTCATAAACGAAGATAGTAGTAATTTTTCAGGAGGCGAGAAGCAAAGGTTAGCACTTGCATTTAATTTAACAAAGAAAAAAGAAATCTATATTTTTGATGAAGCAACTTCAAACGTTGATGTGTTAAGTGAGGAAATAATTATGAAAAATATTTATTTACTTTCTAAAAATAGTATTGTAATTCTTATCACTCATAGAATTTATAATGCTACGAAATCTAATTTAATCTATGTATTAAAAAATAATAAAGTTGAAGAATTTGGTACACATAGTGAACTTCTTTCTAAACACGGTGAATATTACTCACTACATCAAAAAGAACAATTATTTCCAAAGGAAGAAATAAATTTATGAAGAAAAGAAATAGTCTAAAAATAATGTATTTATTGTATAAACTTATTGGTAAACTTCAATTTGTGATGTTACTTGCTATTTTAAATGGAGTAATTTCAAATTTAAGTTCGATTTTTATTTTGGTTTTTGGCTCTGTTGCGGTTGCAAAATTACTTGGAGAGAATATTAGTTTAAGTTACTTATATATTTCTCTCATTATAATTTCTCTTGGAGTATTAAAAGGATTTTTAAGATATATTGAACAGTATTGTAATCACTATATTGCTTTTAAGTTGTTAGCTAAAATAAGAGATAGAATGTTTAAATCACTAAGTAACCTTTCTTATTCTCAACATGAAAATATGCAAAAAGGTGATACGATTAGTTTAATAACTAGAGATATAGAAACAATTGAAGTATTTTATGCTCATACTATATCTCCTATACTAATTGCTCTTATTGTAGGGGCTGTTATCTTTATCTTTACTTATTTTGTAGTGAGTCCTATCTTATCTTTCTTTTTACTTTTTTCTTATCTCTTAATAGGCTTAATATTACCTATAATTTCAAATTTATTTTTAAGGAAAGGAGGAATAAGATATAAAAACGAACTTTCTTTATTTAATAGTTTTTTCCTTGATTCAATTAAAGGTTTGAATGAGATAATTTTTTATAATGCTATCCAAAATAGAGTAAATTTCTTATCTAGCTATTCAATTAAATTAAATGAAATTAATAACAAAGAAAACATTAAGAGTAATTTTATTTCAAGTTTAACTCAAATGGTATTATCTTTATTAATGGTCTTAGGTGTTTCTCTTTTACTATATTTAAGGTTAGAAATTGGTCTTTCCATTGGTATAACAGTAATTGGTGTTGTAACTGTACTATCATCTTTTGGTCCTGTGATTCAACTTTCTATGCTCCCTGCTAATTTAACTAATACATTTGCCTCAGGAGATAGAATCCTAGATTTATTAGAAACTAAACCTGATATTAAGGAAATTGTCCTTAAAAATGATATTACTTTTGAGAATTTAAAAATTAGTAATCTATCCTTTGATTATAATAATATTAAAATTTTAGATAATATTAACATAGATATCTCAACAGGTGAAATAGTTGGTTTAATTGGTAAGTCAGGTGCAGGAAAAACTACATTACTTAAATTAATTATGAGAATTTTAGAATCTAAAAATGGAACTATTTTATATAATGGTATCGATATTGAAGATATTAACTCAAAATCATTAACAAATAACATAGCCTACCTTGGACAACAAACTTTTTTGTTTGATGATACTATTTTATATAATCTTTTGATTGCTAATCAAAATGCTACGGAAGAAGAAGTAGTTTCTGCTTGTAAAGAAGCTAGAATTCATGATTTTATTATTAGTTTAAAAGATGGTTATAATACTAGAGTTGGTAGCCTAGGAAATAAAATCTCAGCAGGTGAAAAACAAAGAATAGGGCTTGCTAGGGCTTTTTTAAAGAAAAGTAAATTTCTTATCTTAGATGAACCAACAAGTAACGTTGATAGTATTAATGAAGATATAATTTTAAATTCAATTTCTTGTAATAGAAAAGATAAAGCAATACTTATTGTATCACACCGTGAATCTATTGGAAAAATTACTGACCGAATTTATGAAATTAAAAAAGGAGAACTAAAAATCAAATAGATTTAAAACTATCATATTTTAGATATCTTTTTATTATTAAAATTCTTTTAATTAATTATTTAAACGTATTTATAGATTTACAAATTAAATTTTTATTTCTTTAAAATTTATAGATCTTTATTTTCTTCATGTTTACAATGGGGACAAGAAACTTCTTCTTCTTCGTACGTACAACATTCATCACTCTCTAAATATCTATTTCCAAGAAATCTATAAAGAAGAGCCGCAAGTACTCCACCTAATAGTGGCGCTCCCACAAAGATAGGTAGTACTAGTAATGGAACTGTAGATCCATTCACAAAGTAAGCTAATAATGCAGGTCCAAAACTTCTAGCGGGATTAACGCTTGTACCTGTTACATTAAAACCAAATAAATGAACAAGCAATAATACTAATCCTATAACTAGAGGAGCGATAGAACTATTCTTTTTATTATGAGTAATAGATAGAATCGTACTAACAAATACAAATGTTAATATTGTTTCAACTATTACACTATTGATTATTTCACCTACGTTCTCGTGTAGAGATGAATTAGTACCAAGTAAAATACCATTTCTAATTCCATCAGTTGTTATAGTAAGTAAAAGACAAGCTCCTAGGAATGCCCCAACTAATTGACTTAAAACATATAGAATAAAATCTTTCCAAGAAAGTTTACCACTTATCGCCATAGCTAAACTAACAGCAGGATTAACATGTGCACCACTAACAGGACCTAGTACTATAATTATTACACCAAGAGTTAGCCCAAACGATATTGAAGTTGCTATTACATCACCTGTTGTAAGTGCGACTCCACAACCAAAGAATACAAGTAGAAGTGTTCCAAAACATTCTGATACATACTTTTTCATAAAAAAATCTCCTTATTAATATATTAATTATACGTCAATATATTTTGATTATAAATCAATAAATATAAAGTTACATATAAAAACATTTTTAAAAAAGGAAATTTAGATAAATTCTTTCTATTATTAATTAAAGGAGAATTAAAGATGGGATTAGATATGTATATATACTGTGCAAAAAAGCATAAAAACTTAACGAATCTTAGTGTAATAGGACTATATGATAGTTTAGCTTATATAGAAAAACTTGATGATATAGATTTAGTTAATTACCTAGAGCCGTATACTTATGAAACAAACGGAGAGGAAACGGTTCATAAATTATTTAAAATGATAGGATATTTTAGGAAAGCTAATTCAATCCACAGATTTTTATATGAAAAAAGTAATACTTCTTTTCCTGATTATTATCCTTTTGAAATAACTAGAGAAGTAATTGTCAATTTATTAGATATATTAAAGAAATTAGAGATTTTAAGAGAATCAAAATTTGATGATTTTGAAAAAATTGCTAAAATAATGTTACCTACTCAATCTGGTTTCTTCTTTGGAACTATTGATTATGGAGACTCATATTTTGAAGATATTAAAGATGGGTTAAAAATATTTAATAAAATCTTAAAAGAAGTAGATTTTGATAATGAGTTCCTTTTTTACTATGCCTCATATTAATTTTATATATTTATGAATGAAAATGTGAAAATATACGCCCAAAGATTGATTGAAATTTCAATCTTTTTTTGGTTAAAAGTTAGTTCATTTCTATCTATATAGTACATATTTATAAAAAAAATAAAATGTTCTTTATATTTCTTTAAATTCATTTTTTTATTTTTATTATGGTATAATTAAAAATGGAATTAAAAAGGAGTTTATTGATGAAAAAAATTTTAACCGTTTTTTCTTTACTTATAGTAGCATTACTACTAACCGCTTGTAATAAAAATGTTGAGGCAACAGCCTCGTTTACTGATATTGATTTTGGCACAACAAGTGTCTCTTTTAAGTTGTCTGTTTTAGATCCTCAAAATGAGATTACTGGTGGTGTATTTATTGATTGTAATAACGTAACCGATAATAGTGCTCATAGTTCTGATAAAGAATATGATTTGAATAAAAATGACAGTGTAACTATTTCTAATCTTGTTAATGGTAAGAGTTATAGATTAATTGTTAAAGCCGCAATAGGTAGAAAAAACACTGAGATTGGCGGATATTCTTTTTCTTTTGGTACTGCAAACAAATATGAAATTTCAACTCCTCAAGATCTTATTGATATTAAAAATCATGAATTAAATGCTGATTATGTATTACTTAATGATTTAGATTTAACTGGTATTGAATATGTATATCCTTTTTCTTCTTCGGCTTATAAAGGTACTTTTGATGGAGGAAGTCATACTATAAAAAATGTTGCCCTAGCAAAATCAACTTCTAGCGGTTCATCTGTTAGTTTCGGTCAACTTTCTTTATTTGGTAATGTTTCAACTGGTGTTATTAAAAATCTAAATGTTGAAAATATTACTATTGGAACACCTGAGGCTAGATTGATTGCTACAGCAACTACTACTTCTAGATTGTCTTTTTTAGTATCGACACTTGGTACTGCTGGCAAGATTGAAAATGTAAACATTGATAACGCAAAAGCTTATTATCAAACTCAAACAACATCTTCATCTGCTATTTTATATGTCGGTGGTGTGGTTGCGGAATGTCAAGGAAAAGTATCTAATGTAGTTATTACTAATTCGCTATTAGATATTAATGTTTGTTCGTCAGCAAACACTTGGATCGGCGGGTTAATTGGTACAGCAACCTTTGATTCTCAAATTACTTCTGTTAGAGGAGATGTTAGTATTAATTATTCATTATTCAAAGATTATACTCCTTCATCAAATAATATTTCAAAAGACAAAGTTATTAATATAAGAGTAGGAGGAATTGCAGGAGAAATTACTTCTCAAATCGATTCTTTCAAAAGAAAAACTGGTTTTACTGCTTCTTATAATAAAGGTGATATCAATATAAGTGAAATTAATTTCTTCACACATCCAGATACAAATACCGATAGTTCTCTTACAAACGATGCAACTTATACTTTATTTGTGGGCGGAATTGCTGGGATTTTAAATTCACCAATCGAAAATTTATATTATGTAGGAAATATAACTGTTAAATATGCATTATCTCAGATCCCAAATCCTGATTTACCTACTCCAGTTGATCCACTAGATCCTATTGATCCAGATGAACCTACTGATCCAGAGGAACCTGTAGAACCTGAAGACCCAGTTGATCCTGAAGAACCAGAACTTCCACTTACAGTTAACAGAGATAGAAGAGTTAAAATTTATTTTAATATTGGATTAATTGCAGGCTCTATAAATCCGCAAGTTTCAATCAAAAAAATAGGTGTTAAAGGTGCAGTTGATGTAACAGAAATAGAAATTGATACTATTTCTAACAATGAAATTTTAAATGTTGAAAAAGTATATTCTCTATTTGGTGTTAATTTAGCATTCCCTAATCCAAATCATGTGGTTGGAATTCTAGGTGAAGATGGAGTAACAATTTGCGAATTTGAAGAAGGAACTACATACTATTTACCTTCAACAACCGTAACTACTATTGAGGAGTTCTTCACAAATTCATTAATTATCGATTCATTATTATAAAAATTATATTAGTAGACTTATTATTATATTTAAAAATAAAATTATGGTATAATTAAAAATAGCCTTTTAAAAAGGTATATTCAAGAATGTAAATTATAAAAGTTAAATTTAACTTGATTTAAATAAGGAGATTTAGGAAAAAAGATTATGAAATATTTAAATAACTTCAAAAAATTAGCAACATTATTAGTAGTATTGGGATTTACTTTGTTTTTACTTGCATGTAAAAACGTTAAAACACCTTATGGAAGTGTAAACTCAGATGTTTATGCCAATGTAGGAGATTTAAAAGTTACTAAGAAAGAGCTTTATGAGTCTTTTAGAAAGCAAGGAAATACTATTTTGTCTAATATGATAGATAGAATTGTTTTTGAAACTCAAATTAATGAAGCAACTGCTTTAGTTAAAGCAGGGGACAAAGATTCAGTTACTTTCTTCAATGAAAAGTTAAATTCTGCGATTCATTCTCAAACTGATCAAAAAGTGCTTCTTGATTTATTGAAAGATCATCCTGATTTATTCTATCGTAACATTGAGAAATTCGTTGATAATTTGTATTTAGTTAATAATAGTATTTTTGGAAATGCTCAATTATCTGATGTTGCATTACAAATATATAGTGCTGCTGTTACTGGAAGTGATGCAGCTAATGAAGATGACAGAGTTATTGGTTATGAAGATGTATCTCCAATTGGAGAAGTTAATATTTTCAATATTTTATTAGATACATATGTAACTAGTATTGCTCAAAGAATTTATGCTAAAGGTAAATTGGTTGATCCTAATGATGGAGATATATTCAACGATGAATCTACTTCATATATTAATCAAGAAAATGATAAAGATTTAGTTAGTTATTATGAAACAAGTGATAAAGGCAAATATGATGTAAAAGCATTTATTATTGATTTCATTAATTTAAATGAAGCTAATGCTGCCCTACAATTAGTAGGTATTAAGAGTGATTCTAGAGGTTATTGGTATCATCTTCCTGACATTAGAACTATGACTGAAGAACAATTTAATTCCCAAGGTTATGGACATGTTGCTAAAATACTAGAAGAATTAAAACTTACTCCTGATTTTGACTCAAGTATAAACAATGGATTCTCATTAACTGATTATGAGAATTATTATAATAAATATACTATTTCCGTATCTAGAACTGATGGTGCAAATAGTGATGTTAAATTAGAAACTGCTGCAGTTAAAGATTATTTCATTAGGATTGCTAATGAATTAGATAAGACACAAAAATTAGGTTTAGATGAAAATGGAGTTATTAGATATATAACTAATACTGGTTCTGGAGATGAATTTGGTGATGCTTATGAAGTTGATTATACTTATGAAGAATTAACTAAATTAAATACAACAATTAGAGATCACATTTATAAGACTCTTATTTCTGAAGATTTTGTTCCAAAAGTTCCTGAAGAAGGGGAAGAGGAAGAAGAAATAACTGGAACTCCTTATTCTTCAAGATTACAAACAGCTGGAAATATTAGATATCTTGCTTTCAAACTTCATGATGAAGAAAGCACTGAAGATGGAATTCTAGTTGATTCTAAAAATAGCGATGATGAAGATATCAAGATATTTGGTACTTCTGAAAAGGCAAAAGAAGCAAGACAAAAAGCTCTAGATGAAATAATTAAAGCTAAATTAACTACTTCTTATATTACTGATAAAGTTACTGCATTCTACACTGATAACGTTACTATTGATATTTTCGATTCTGTAGTAAGAGAATTCTTTGCAAATACTTATGATTATACTGGAAAGAATAACAAACCTAAAGATAATGATACACTTGCTATTATAAAAGTTAAAGATGGTTCTAGAACTATAACTGTTGATGAATTCTATGTAGAAATGGAAAGATCTTATGGACTTAATATTGCTCTTGATCTTCTTACTAATAAATTCTTAGCTTCTAGTGCTTCTCCTTATAAAGTAACTGATGACGAAAGAAAAGATTTCAAATCTCAATTTGATTCTTTAATTGGTAGTTTCTCAAGTGATTCTTATGCTTCATCTGGATATCCTGCTTCTATGGGTAGAGAAAAATTCTTACTTCTTGCTTTTGGTGCAACAACCACTGAAGAAGCAATTGAAACTCTTTATGTATATCCAAAATTAAGAGATTTATATCTTGCTGATTATGAATCTCAATATGGTTCAAATGATGGTGTTGGCGAATCTATTTATGATAAATTTGCTGAAATCGCTGGTAAACAATCTATTAATTTCAAATCTTTATCTACATCGCATTTATTAATTTACTTTGATAAAAATAATGATGGAACACCTGATAATCCAGAAGAATTCTTAAACGGATTAACAGATGACAGAAGATTAGAAGTTGAAAAAGGATTAGTTGAATTTGTTGAATATTTAATTGATAATGCTAATGATTATGTTACTGTTACTCAAGGATTTACAAAGCTCGCTACTGATTTCCAAACAGTTGGTAGAATTGTTAGAGGTTCTAAAACTAAACCTATTGAATATACTCTAGAACAAACATGGAGTAGATTCCGTCAATTAGGATTTAATCTTAAATTTGAATCACTTCCAAGTGCTATTACTAATACTTCTAATTTACCTACTGGTAGTTCAACTCTTGATATAGTTTATTATAATGCAGCTATGGCGATTTATTCTGATTTAACTACTTTAGTTGAGGGTGAAGACGGTAAAGATAAAAAACCTGAATATGAACTTCCATATGCACCAATCCTAGATGACATTGTATTTAGTTTTGATCATGATACAGGTGCAATAGACCAAGTAAAATTTGAAGAGCATTTCCAAGAAAATTTAGACACTCTAAATAATGTAAAAAGCACATTTGGTTACCATTTAATATTCGCTACTCAATTTTCAGAAGCAACTTCTGCTGAATATACTGAATCAGAAGATTCTGATGGTGTTTATGAAAATTCTGAAGGTTTGAATGCTTACAATGAAAAATCTAAAATATTGACATCTAACCAAGTTAAGTATTATCTTAAAGAAAAAGTTAGTGATGAAGGTGTTGTTCTTCCTTCAGTTGTTCAAACAGCTGTAAACAATTATTTAACTCCAATTCTTACTAGATACGAAAATGATTATATGGATAGAGAGTTATTATTCTCATTGCTTTCTAAAAATGGATTGACATTTGCAAACAGTGAATTAAACAAGAGATATGAATTAATGCTATTTATTAATAAGAGTCAGTTTAATGAATATCTATTAAGTACTGGAAATGAGGGTTATGGTGTATATGATTTAAATTATGCTTCATTATATGCCGATTGGTTCGAAATTTTAAGTAGATAATTTAATAATTTATAAAAACCAGTTGAAAAACTGGTTTTTTTATTATTTGAATTAGTAATAGTTTGTTATAAATATTTTTAATGAATAATACAAAGAGAATAAATATAACTATTCCAGGTAGAGATAGTTATTAATTTTTATTTTGGTTAAATTCTTTTAAAAATAGAAAAGCCATATATAAGGGAATAGTTTTAATTTTATTGGAGAAACCTAGATTATTCTGAGATATCTTGACTGCGTACTCCATCTTATTCATCTTAATATACTCTCCAATGCTTTTAAAGTTCCCCTTGTTTGCTTTCACATCAACTGGGAATATTTGATTATCACTATTTGTTAAAATAAACTCAATTTCTGCACTCTTTTTTCCTTTCCAATAAAATTGTTTTATATTATACCTTGATAATTCAATGGAAATGTAGTTTTCAAAGAAAATCCCACTAATTTTATCTCTTTGTGTTTTAATAACTATATCATTTAATGATTTATTACTAAAATAAGTAAATAAACCCATATCACTATAGTAAATTCTAAATAATGAACAATCACTTGTAAGTGGAATAACAGTATTAGAAAGTAAATAAGAACGATTTATTAGCCTTGCGTCATACAGCCACTCACTTTCCTAGAGAAAACCATCTTTGTATACATTATTCTCAATTAAACTATATTTGAAGTTTTTAATTTCTTTGTCTAGTTGATTATATGTTTGTTCAAATGTTTTTCTAATAAGAGTCGCTTGCCTAATTGTTGTATAAATTGACATGTCGTTAACATAATCTCTCTATATATTTTTGAGCATATTTTGACATTCAACATAGCTTCCTTTTTCAATAAATGTATTAACAACTTCAGGTAAACCTCCAATTGCTAGATAACTAAAAAGATAATTTAAAGATAATTCATGTAATTCATTTGAAAGGGGCGTGAATGATACATAAGCTTCTTTAATAGTTTTCAATAGTTTTTCATTAGTATTCAATAAAAATTCTTCAAAATTTAATGGATAAATATCTAAATAATCTACTTTGCCAACTGGGAATGACATTTTTTTCTTATTAAGTGCAATCCCAAGTAAACTTCCAGCACAAATTATAGGAATAATAGGATAATTTTCATAAAAATATTTTAGCGATTTATTGCCTCGCTGCAGTTTTGAATATCATCAAAAAAAATCAAAGTTTCTGAATCGATTGTAATATTAAATTTATTTTCAAGAAAAATGAGTATTTGTTTTGGATCAATTGTCTGAGTAAATAATATTACATCAATATCTATAAAAAAATCAATTGTAATTGATTTTTTATAATACTCTTTTATAAAAATTTCTTTAATAAGATGAGTTTTACCTACTTGTCTTTGACCATTAATAATCAAAGGTTTTCTTATTGTTTTTCTGTTCCATTCGATTAAATATTCTAGTGATACTCTTTTCATTTTCATCTTCTCCTATAAACACTATACTACATTTTTAAAATATACAAAATATTTTCCATAAATATCAAATTTTCCGCCCATGAATTGAACATAAAAATGGCAGTTTTCCGCACATCATTATAATTTTCCTTTGTAACCATAAGTGAGATAAAAAATTATTAAATAGGTATTTTTAATAGTAAGTACATAAGAATAATTAAATTTTTAGAAAATAATTTAATCTTTTGATATAATTAAAAAAAGAGGTTATTAAATATGGAAAATAAAATACCTAAAAAAATATGGGTAACAATAGTATTCTTTGGTCTTATAGGTCAAATAGCTTGGCAAATGGAAAACATGCAGTTCAATGTTTATGTTTATAATACGATTACGGAGAATACATTAGTTACCGCATTGATGGTTGCTTGTTCAGCTGGTGTCGCAACCTTAACTACTATCTTTATTGGTGGAATTTGTGATAAAGTTGGTAAAAAGAGAGAATTTATCGCAGTTGGCTATATAATTTGGGGATTCTCAACAGTTCTTTTTGGGGTTGCTAATTTAAAGAACTTTGAAACTATTTTGAAATTTAGTGAACCTGTTCTACTAGTTTCTATTTTTGTTGTGCTCCTTGATTGTCTTATGACTTTTTTTGGTTCTACTTCTAACGATGTTGCTTTTAATGCCTGGTTAACAGAGAATGTTAACGATTCTAAAAGAGGAGTTGTAGAGGGAGTGGTATCACTTCTAGGCCCAATCGCTGGTTTGATTGTGGTGGGAATAGGATTAGTAATGCTTGATGAAAAACAATTAGATATTTCTAAATGGGAAATATATTATTTGTTCATGGGTGTATTAATAAGTGCATGTGGAGTATTAGGATTATTTTTAATTCCAAAAGATAAAAAAGTACCTAAAGTTACAAATGTTTCTATTTGGAAAAATGTAAGTTATGGTTTCTTAATTTCTACAATTAAGGAGAATAAAGTTCTCTATATTGCATTATTAGGTGCGATTATAGAAGGAATAGCTTTTCAAACTTTTTATCCTTATTTAATTATCTATATTCAACATTCTCTAAATATGGAAAATTATTTTGTACCGATGGTAGTTATCGTACTTGCTACATCGTTAATGTGTTTTGTTTTTGGATTTTTAGGCGATAAAATTGGAATTATTAAATTATTAATTCCTGGAATAATAATATCTTTTACGGGTTTGATTGGCTTATTTTTTACTAAAGAAATTATTTTACTTTGTATTTTTGGTTCTTTCTCAATTGGTGGTTTGATGTCTGTACTTACTTTATTTATTGCTATTTTTAGAAATAAAATACCGCTTTCTAGGGAAGCTGGATTTCAAGGTGTTAGAATTGTTTCAGTAGTTTTAATTCCAATGATAACTGGACCATTTATAGGGAGCCTAATAGCTAAAACTGATAAGACTTATTTCGAATTAGGAACTTTAAAAGAGGTTCCTTCAAATTATATGTTTCTTGCTAGCGCGTTAATAACTTTGTTGATTATTATTCCTACTTACTTGATAGTAAGAGAAATTAAAAGGGAAAAAGAAAGTGCAAAAGTTGAAGTTTGATAAAATTAAAGATCTTAAGAGACTTGATTCTAAATTTTTTGATGATTTTGATCGACATAATATATTAAATTATTATCCAAGACCTTATCTTGAAAGAAATTCATTTATCAATTTGAATGGATATTTTGATTTTTTGATAGAAAGAGATAAATTTAAAGGAAGTATTTTAAATAACGAATTCAAGATACCTTTAGAATTTCCTTCTAAAATACTCGTCCCTTTTGCAGCAGAAAGTTTTATTTCGGAGTATCATGAGGAAATTTTAGAAAATGATCTCTTATGGTATAGAAAGTTAGTTCAAATCAAAGAATATGATACAAATAAAAGGTATATCCTTAATTTTGAGAAGGTTGATCAAGAATGTATTATCTTTATTGATAAAGTAAAAGTTTTAGAACATAAAGGTGGTTATTTGCCTTTTTCCGTTGAAATTTCAGAATATTTGAAAACATCTATTTTTGAGTTAATAGTATTAGTTAAAGATATGACTGATAAAAGTAATTACACGATTGGTAAACAAAAAATTGAAAGGGGAGATATTTGGTATACATCTACTTCTGGTATCTATGATACTGTTTGGATAGAAGAATGTGACAAAATATTCGTGCAAGACTTAAACATTGCGACTAATATTCATGATTTAACAGTTAGTTTTGATATTATTTCTGACATAATACTAGATAATTATTTAATTGAGATCTATGATTCAAATGATAATTTAATTACTATTTTAGATTCAAAAAAATATTATAAATTCGAAGAAGTTATTTTTTGGGATATAGATAATCCTTATTTATATAAGGTAATTTTAAAATATGCAAACGATAAAGTAATTTCTTATTTTAGTTTTAGGAAAATCTCGAAAGTTAGAAAAAATAAATATCTCTATGCCGCTATTAATGATAAACCAATTATTATCAATGGGCTTTTAGATCAAGGTTATTACAGTTTATCAGGGCTTACTCCTCTTACTTTTGATGAGATGGTCTTTGATATCATGACTATCAAAGAATTAGGTTTTAATACAATTAGGAAGCACATTAAAATAGAAAGTAGAAGATATTACTATGAATGTGATAGAAGAGGTATTTATTTAATTCAAGATTTTGTTTCTTTACCGATGGTATATGATACATTCTTTTTGAAATATTTTCCTTTTTTTGGATTAAATTTTAAAGATAAAATCATTGAGAAAAAAAATGGTGTTACAGATTTGATGAGAAAATATTTTAAAGAGGAACTAGAAGAAGTAGTTAAAACATTAAAAAAACATCCATCAATTATTTGTTATACTTTATTTAATGAGGGATGGGGACAATTTGATACTTATAAAATGTTTGATTTTCTATCTTTACTTGATAATTCAAGATTAATAGATGCGACATCTGGATGGTTTGATCGAAAAATAGGTGATTTTAATTCCAAGCATAGATATTATTTGAAATATAGAGTTCCTAAAGATAAATCAAGAATTATCTCTTTATCAGAATTTGGTGGGTTAACTTTTTTGGATAAAGACCATACTACTTCAAATAATTTAGCTGGATATACAACTTTAAACTCGTATCAAGAATTGAGTAAGAGTTATCAAAAGATCTATAAGGAACAAGTACTTAAAAATTTAAAAAAAGGGCTGGGAGTTTCAATTTATACACAAGTATCTGATTGTGAAGATGAAGTTAATGGAATATTAAGTTTTGATCGTAAAGTTTTAAAGATAGATAAAAATACAATTATTGATATCAATAAATCGATAAATTCTTATTTAAAATAGTTATTTATTATATTATTTATCTATTACTTATTAATACAGTTTGTAACAATATTTAAGGTATTTTATTAAAAGCCCTTAAAGTGGATAATATTAAGTTATAATTATATTGGAGGAAGATGAATGATTTTCAACTTGCACTCTTAGTATTTGGAGGAGCATTAATTTTAATAGCTATTATAGCATCGTTTCTTTATATACTAAAAACCTTTCCAGGTCCTGAACCTTACAAAGAAGTATCTATTACAAAAGAGGGTAAAATTTTGATTAAAAAAACCGAAACTGAAAACAAAAAAAAGAGTTTAGAATTAGCCTCAAATGATAATCTTTCAAAGAAAGTTGTTACAAAAAAGGAAATAAATGCGGAAGAACTTAAAGAATCTGGCGACAAGTTCCCGGTTAATAATCTAGATTTTTCGGTAATAAGTGAGGAAACAAAATTAAATTCTGATATAATAGAGAGTCCTGAAATAACTAATGAGCAAAATGAGACTAATGATTCTTTGTTTTTAAATTTATCAGAAGATGAATCAAGTTATAATGATCTAGTTAATTCGATTCTTGAAATAAAAAAAGATCTTAAGAATTTAACCTTTCTTGAAGAAAGCGAAACAAATCTTGTCATCAAATTGAGTGATTTAGATTTTGAAACGAGACTTTTATATGATTTAGTTCTTAAAAAAGAATGGTCTAAATTAATGAATACAAAATTAAAGTTCGAGTTAAATGATTTAACTCTTAGAAAAGAAAGAGTTGAATTAGGTTTTAAAATTATTGAAATTATCTTGCAGGAAAATAATACTGTTTTAGAAGGAGAATAAAATGGCTTCTACCAAAAAATATGATAAATATTTGAAAAAAGGAAAAAGATATACAACTAAAAATCCGTTTATAACAATATTCTGGGGTATTGTGATTATTGCAGTTCTAGCATGTGTATTAATTATTGTTATCGAATTATTAGAATTATGATTAAAAAAATATTTCCATTTTTATTTTTATTTTTAATTAGCATTTATTTACAAAGTTGCACTCCAAATATTTTCACAGTGACATATATAGTGGATGGGAAAGAAATATATAGTATAAGTGTTAAAAAAAATGAATTAATAACTGATATTCCAGAAGATCCAGATAATGAAAACTTTAATCTTTTTTTAGGATGGTATTTAAGTCCTGGAGAGTCCGAACTCTTTGATTTCAAAGAGACAAAAATTACTAAACGAATTAAATTATATGCCCATTTTAGCGATAATGTACCTTTTTATGTAATTAGATATTTTGTAGAACCATTAGCAGAATTTGATTATGAGAGAGAATTTACTGTTCCTAATGGTACTATTCTTAATAAACCTCTTGATCCTATTTATTCTTTATATCCATTTCTAGGATGGTTTGATATTAATAATAATCCTATTGATTTCACTAAAAAAATAAGAGGAAATCTTGATATTTATGCAAGATTTGATTTATCATTTCCTATATTTACAGTTTTCTTAGATAAAGGAATAGGAGATTTTATCGGAGAAACTAATATACTTATTCTTGGTGGAGAATATTTAGATATTCTAGAGCCTTCTATTGCACACGGAGAGTTTTTATATTGGGTTGATGAAGAAGGTAACTTTTTTGATATTGCAAGAACGCCAATTACAAGGACGATTCTACTTACGGCTATATATTTAATGAATGAAGAAGTGCGAATTGATTTTGTTATTGACATAGAAGATATTTTCTATTATTCAAAAACTTCTTATTACTATGCGGGAGATAAGATTCTTTTTATTGATTATCCTACTATTGAAAACTATAATTTTCTATTTTGGGCTTTAAATGGAGTTCCTGTTTCTGACATTGATAATGAATTTGCGGTTTCAAATAGTATCTATTATGCTATTTATGAAGAAATTTTATATCATGTCGTAAATATTCATGAATTTGATTCTGAAAATAAATTACTTGTTCCAGACAAGAGTTCACTAGAATCAATAGGTTATGTTGTTCCTTTTGCAATTGATTATAAATTTTCGTACTTTTATGTGATTGTTGAAGTAGAGGAAGAAATTCTAGGAATAATTCAAAAAACTTATGAGAGTGTTATATTACTTATTACTGATTTAATAGATAGAGATTTAGATGTTTATATTCAATATGATATGCTCACTGAATTAGATGAGTTAGATTTTCCTTATTATGATGATTTTATAGTTACTGATATCTTATTTGAAGAAGGTATTTTTACTTGGGAGGTTGCTTTGTATGCAACAAGTTACGAAGTAATTATTAATGGAATTTCCTATTTTACAACTGAAAATTCATTTAATATCTATGACTATCCTGAGTTAAGCTTAGAAACTATCTCTACAGTTACAATTGTAACAGTTAGAACGGGTTACCTTGGAAACGGAGTTACTTATACGTTCTAAATCTTTTTTTCTTCTTTTTTAACTTTTTTTAATTTTCTAGATAATCTAAAAATAGAAAATAAAAAGACTATCAAGGACAAAGAAAAAATTAAGTTATCTTTGAAATTAGCATTTTCTCTTATTGATAAAAATAAGATTAAGGTAAAATAAAAAGTAATTAACGTTTTTAGGATTAATAGAATCAAATTTATTTTCTTAGAAATTATAACTATTTTTTCATCATCTTTCTTTGAATTAATGAAAAGAAGTCTATATATTAAAAATAAAATTGAAAAAACTAAAATTGAAATCGAAAAAATATTAATAATAATATTAGATTTGCTGAAACGAAAAATGAGTATTGAAATAATAATCATTAAAACCTGAACTAATATTAGAAAAAGAATGGATATTTTTTTAAGTAGACCTAGTTTCTTATTTTTAGCCATTTGTGATATTTTTTAATTCCTTTAGATAGCTTTTCACGTATTCAACAACCCTATATCCATCATAACTTGCTTTTTGTACTTGAAGAAGTCCACCTATCGCATCTCCTACTGCAAAGAGACCTTTCATATTTGTTTCATATTTCTCATTTACTTTAATAAAATTATTATCTAGTTCTATGCCAAGTGTCTTATTTAAAGTAGTATTTGATGGAAATCCTAAAGCAATAAAACAACCATCAAAATCATAAACTCCAGAATTTGTTTTTATTGTTTCAAAATAAGTATGTCCTTCAAAAGAAATTATTTTATCTTTAATAACTTTCTCGGGAATATTTAAATCTATATCTACTCCATCAGTAAAAACAGTAATATCACTTGTATATTCTCTTAATATAGAAAGTTCATGTAATAAATACGAATTATTTCCAATGATAGAAACTTTAGAATTTTTATAGAAAAAACCATCACATCTAACACAAAAAGATATACCTCTACCTTCATATAAATTTAAGTTTTTAATGTCACTTTTATTTCTTTTTATTCCATTAGCGAGTATTATTGATCTCGTTTCATAAGTATTTTTATTTGTAATAACTTGAAATCCATCTTTAATTTCTTTAATTTCAAACAATATTTCTTCTAAATGCTTAATCTTATGAAAGTCAAGTTGACTAATACCTTGATTAAATAAATCAATTCCGGAAATACTTTTGAATCCATAATAGTTCTCGATTGAACTAGCTATATCTAAATTTGAAGCATCCTTATAAATTACAAGAGGATTTATATTATTTCTATATAAGTTAACAGCAGCAGAAACACCTGAAGGACCTGCTCCGATTATAATAACTTCTTCCATTACATTTTTAATAATTTTAATATACTTTCTTTTGGATGATCTCCAACGGTTGCTGCTACAACTCTACCATTCTTGTAAATTACCACAGTAGGAATATTATGAACTTTATATTGTTCTGCTAATTCATGTTCTTCATCAACATCTACTTTGACAATTTTAACTTGACCGTTAAGTTCAGCGTCTATTTCGTCTAGTAATTCAGATATTTTTTTGCATGGTGGACACCAAGTAGCACCAAAATCCAAAATAACTGGTAATTTAGATGCGAGTACTTCAGTATTAAAATTATCTTTCGTTCCGTTAACTATCATTTGAATCAATCCTCCGTGATAATAATTATTACCAATATTTCTCTTTATCATCAATATAATTTTAATGCAATTAGTTATTTTTTTATAAATAATGCTTTATTAAAATTAAATTTTACAATCTTTGTTAAATATAGTCCCTATTTTTTAATTTAGAGTCTTTAATAAATGAAAATTTAAAAGATTTTAGGATAGTATTTTTTTCAATATTCATGAAAAAAGTTTAAATATTCAATTGTATTGTATAATTGATAAATGAGGTTAATAAATGATTGAGTTGAAGAATGTATCATTCTCTTATACGCAAGGGAAAAAAACAATAGATGATGTAAATTTAGTAATTAGTGATTCTAGTTGGGTAAGTATAATAGGCCATAATGGTTCTGGAAAATCAACGCTTGCTAAATTATTAGTTGGTTTACTCATTCCTAATAATGGGGAAATCAAAGTAAACGATATTATTGTTAGTGAGACTAATCTTGTTCAATTAAGAAAGTGTATAGGAATAGTTTTTCAAAATCCAGATAATCAATTTGTAGGAGTTACAGTCAAAAACGATATTGCTTTTGGATTAGAGAATTTAAATACTCCATATGAAGAAATGTTAGATAAAATTGATATTTATTCGAAACTTGTTTCCATGAATGAATATTTAGATATGGAACCTCATAATTTGTCTGGTGGTCAAAAACAGCGGGTTGCTCTAGCAAGCGCTTTAGCCATGGAACAAAGTATTGTTATCTTCGATGAGGCTACTTCAATGTTAGATCCTAAAGGTTCAAATGAGATTATTGATTTAATTAGAGTGCTTAATAAAGAAAAAAAGATTACAGTCATAACTATTACTCACGATTTGGAATTTGCTAAGAATAGTGATTATATTTATGTTTTAAAGAAAGGAAAAATAATTCTCGAAGGAATTCCTGAAGATGTGTATTCGAAAAAGAATGAACTATTATCTTCTAACTTGATTTTGCCATACATTAATGATTTATATGAAGATATAAAGGATAATTCAAAAATAAAAGAAGAGGTTAAAGAGATAATATGTCAATTAAGTTTAATCAAGTAAGTCATTCTTATATTCCTCTCAAATATGACAAATTTTCGTTAAAAGATATTAATATCGAAATTGAAGAGAAATCTGAATTTGTTGCTATAGTAGGTGAAACTGGTAGTGGTAAATCTACTTTAGTATCTCATATGAACGCCCTTATTTTGCCTTCATTAGGAAATCTAAATATTATGGGTACTATTGTTAATAGCAAGTACAAAAATAAATTAAATTTCATCAGAAAACAAGTAGGTTTAGTTTTTCAATTTCCTGAATATCAATTATTTGAAGAAACAGTCTTAAAAGATGTATCTTTTGGATTAACAAATTTTAATAAAGATCAAGTAGCAGTAAAAAAAGAAGCAATACACGCTTTGTCTTTAGTTCATATTGATAGTTCTCTGTTCAATGAATCACCTTTTAGATTATCTGGTGGTGAGCAACGTCGTGTTGCGATTGCTGGTGTTCTTGTCATGAATCCCTATATTCTAGTTTTAGATGAGCCAACAAGAGGACTAGATCCTAAAGGCAAGGAAGAAGTAATGAATATTTTTAAAAGCATTCATGAAAATGAGAATAAAAGCATAGTCTTAATTACTCATGATATGGATCTTGTATCAGAATATGCGAGCAGAGTTATTTGCTTAAAAGATGGTTCTGTTGTTTTTGATGGATCTAAAGAAGAATTATTTACTTTGCAAAATATTAGTGATTTTAATCTTGATTACCCTACATCCGTTAAAATTGTCAATGAACTTAATCAAAAACTTAATCTTAATTTACCTAAGGTTTTTAAAAAAGAAGATTTAATAAACCTTATGGAGAATATTAAATGAATGCCATAGTTATAGGTCAATATATCAAGGGAAATTCTCTAATCCATAAATTAGATCCTAGAAGTAAAATATTATCCATGATTTTGTTAATAGTTGCTTTATTTTTAGTTCCAATGGATAAAGGATTATTATCTATTTATGCTTTATTAATATTTACAGTTTTAACATTTATAATTTTTCTATTAAGTAGGATATCTATTATAAGAATGTTACGGGGACTTAAACCTTTGCTATTTCTTTTAATATTTACTATTTGCTTACAATTATTTTATAATAGTGAAGGAACTAAAATAATTGATGATTATAGTATTTATATTAGCTTGACAGGTATATTAGGAGTTCTAGTAATTATTACTTTTTATACTTTTACTAAAAAATATATCTATCTTAAAAGTCTATATTTTATTTTAATAGTAGTATCCGTTTTTGTTGTTCTCCATTATCTTACTTATATACCTTTACTTAGTGATCCTTTATTTTTACATTTTACTGATAAATCGCTTATTAGAGCCGCATTTTTGTTTATTCGTGTTTGTGATGTTGTAATTATTTCATCGATATTAACATTCACTACAAGCACAACTGATTTAAATAATGGACTTTCAAAGTTAATGAGTCCATTGAAAATTATTCATTTTCCTGTCGATATAGTTTCAATGATGTTATCTCTTACTTTAAGACATATTCCTACTTTACTTGAAGAGGCTGGTAAAATAATGAGTGCTCAAGCATCTAGAGGTTCTGATTTCAAAGAAGGAAATATAAAAGATAAAATAGTTCAAATTATATCACTACTAGTACCTATGTTTATAATTAGTTTTCAAAGAGCTGACGATTTATCAATGGCCATGGAAGTGCGTGGATATGTGATTGGCGGTAAAAGAACTTCTATTGATAGATATAAAATCAAGATTAAAGATATTTTTTCAATTAGCATTTCGCTTATTGTCTTAGCTGCAGCAATCTTTTTCATTTTTTTATGAGATATCTTGGTTTTGTAGAATATGATGGAACTAGTTACTCTGGTTTCCAAAAGCAAGAAAATAAAGATACGATTGAATATCAAATTGAAAGAGCAATTTTACTTATGACAATGATTGAAACTAAAATAAGTGTTGCTGGTAGAACAGATAAAGGGGTTCATGCCTTAAATCAAGCTTTTCATTTTGATAGTACATTAGACTTAAGTAGTGAGATCTGGACTACTTCTCTAAATTTGAGATTAAATAATGATATTAGGATTAAAAGAGTTTTAAAAGTTAATTCTTTTTTTCACGCAAGACATAGTGTGGATTATAAAATTTATAAGTATGTAATTGCAAAAAAGCCTTCTAGCGCTTTTACTACTAGGTTTGAAAATTACGTTAAAGATTTTAAAGTAGAATTAGTAAAAGATGAAATTAGATGTCTTGAAGGTACTCATGATTATCTGGGATATTGTAAGAAGAATAAACTAGAATCTAATACAGTTAGAACGATTGATAAAATTGAAATAGTTGAGGATATAAATAGTTATTCGTTTTATTTTTATGGTAGGAGTTTTTTGCGACATATGATACGGATAATAATGGGTTTAATTATAGAAGTAGGTAGGGGAACAAAAGATAAAAAATTAATTAATGAAGTGCTACTTACCAAGCATAAAGAAGGTTATGTGGCGAGTTCAAGTGGACTTTATCTAGTAGATGTGATATATAAAGAAGAGGATATAAAGTTAAATGAAGAAATTTCTTAAAAATGATACAAAATTTATATGTTCTAATTGTGGGAAAGAAGTAGAAGTCCTTGGATATACAAGTAGAGATCACTGTCCTTTTTGCTTATATTCAATTCATATTGATAATAATCCAGGAGATAGGAGTTGTGATTGTTTGGGAATGTTAGAACCAATTGGAATTGATTATAAAAGTAGTAAAACTCAAATAGTTTACCGATGCGTTAAATGCAAAACTCTTAAAAAAAATATCGTAGCAAATGATGATAATCAAGAAAAAATTATTGAGTTATCGTTACTTGGTTATAAATAGTATTTTTTAGTTATTCTTTAATTCAAGAACTTTTTTATATAATTCATTTTTCTTGATTGAATATATTTTTGCTAATTCTTTGAGTTTATCGTTATCCAATAATTTTGCATTATAAAGCCTTTTTAGTTCAGTATCTATTGGGACTAACAATTCTTTTTTTCCAGATATTATTACTACATATTCACCGCGCTCTTCTAATAGATCTATAAAATTTTCACTAGTATTAAAATGATAAATTGTTTCAAAAATTTTAGTTAGTTCACGAGCTAAAACAATATCTCTATTAATATATATTTCTTTTAGAATAGTCATATCTTTTTTGATTCTAAGTGGTGAATCAAAAAAGATTAATGTTTCGGATCTTTTTTCATAGTTTGTAAGAAGAGTTTTAGTTTCAGTTATTTTTTTAGGTAGAAAACCGATAAATGTAAAGGGATGAGATATGAGACCTGATGCAGTAAGAGACGCTAAAATAGATGAGGCCCCAGGTATAGAAACGACATTATATTCTTTTAAGATTAATAGTTTTACTAATTCATATCCAGGATCACAAATTAGCGGAGTTCCAGCATCTGAAATTAATGCTATATCATTTCCTTCATCTAATAATTTTAAAATGTAATCAGTTTTAAATTCTTTATTATGATCATGGTAACTAATTAATTTATTTTTTATTTCATATTTATTTAAAAGATTAATAGATGTTCTAGTATCTTCACAAAGTATTATATCTACTTTCTTTAAAATATCTATTGCTCTAATGGTAATATCTTCTAGATTTCCAATTGGAGTTGAAACGACATATAGAGTTTTAGAATTATTTTTAAAACTATTTTGAATCTTCACTATAACTTCTTCCTTTATAGATACTAGTCATCTCTTCTGTATGAGTTGTATCATTTTCATAAACAAACAAAGGTGGTTCAATAATTAAACCAAGTTCATAACCTTTTCCACCTTGGATTAATAAATGATTTGCCTCCCCTCTTCTCTTAGGATAGACAAATTTAAGACGTTTTAATACGAGATTATATTTTGCAAAAAGTCTTAATATTTCCTCTAATCTACTAGGTCTATGAATAATACTAAATTGCCCTTTACATTTTAAACATTCACTTATTTTTTTAATAACGTCTTCTAAAGTTAAATAAATTTCATGTCTTGCTATTTGTTGTTCTTCAAATTTAGAAATATTTGAATCTATTTGATATTTGAAAAAAGGAGGGTTACAGATAATAAAATCTACTTCTTCAAATTTAATATTTCTAATGTCTTCATTTAAGACACTTAATCTATCTTCTAAATGATTATGAATAATATTTTCTTTAGCTAGGAGAGCTCTTTTTTCTTGAATTTCAATTCCTATTATTTTGCTTGTCTTATTCTTTAAAGAAAGATAAAACATTAAAGCTCCTGCACCAGTCCCAAAATCTAAAATAGTTTTTGTATTTCTAGGTAACTTAGTAAAATCAGCCAAAATAATCGTGTCTAGATTAAAGGCATCTTGACCCTCAATATTAAATGGAGTACCTAAAAGATTTTTCATTTTATTTCTGAACTATCTATCCAAACAATACCGCCATTTTGATTTCGTAATTTTAATCTTTTTTCAAAAATATTAGTCTCAATTATTTCGTAAATTGTTTTATCGTAATTTACTTTCGTACCAATTTGCGGTAGTTCTTTTTTAAGAGCTGTATATAATTCATCTTCGTATTTAATGCAACATAAAAGTTTTCCGCAATTACCACTAATTTTTTGAGGATTAAGAGACATATTTTGGTTTTTTGCCATTTTAATTGAAACAACATCAAACTCTTTTAAAAATCTCTGGCAACAAAAAATTAAACCACATTGACCAATACCACCAATTATTTTGGCACTATCTCTTGATCCAATTTGTCTTAGTTCAATTCTAGTGTGGTATCTATCGTTGATGTCTTTAACAAGGCTTCTAAAATCTACTCTTTCTTCTGATTCAAAAAATATCATTAATTTTCTTCTGTCTAGTGAATAATTTGCTCTTAGTATTTTAATATCAAGATTATTATTTGAACATAAACTTTTCACAACTGGAACAATTTCTTGTTCTAGAGATACATTTAAATCATATTCACTGATATCTTTGGCATCAGCTAATCTAATAATTCCCTTAACTTCCTCAGTTATTTGATTATCTTCCATACTATAAATTTTTGTGATTTTACCAAGTTCATACCCGAGTATTGTTTCAACAACCACGTAATCTAAAACTGATAGATTAAAGTTTCCTGATTTATAAGTATATGATTTTGGCGTGCTTAGTAAACTAACTATACATAAATTTGTCATTATATTAGATTTCTCCTAATTGTATTAAAAATGCTGTAAAAAGTAAATCGATGTTAGCGCTGCTAGCAATCAGATTACAGTTATTAGTAATACACTCATTATATTTTACAATGTTTTTTATTTTTTGGTTGATTATTCCCTTATATTCTTCAAAATATGTGTATAATTTAACGTTAATACCCTTTTTTAGGAAGATAATATCATTAAAATACGTGAATAACATAGTGAGTAAATAGTCATAAGATTTATAGTTTAAGGAAATTTTATGAAGATATTTTAAATAAACAAAGTCATTTTTTCCATTTACAAACTCATTCTTGATAAGTTTGAAGATATCAAATGCATAATTAAAATCAACATCATTTAAAACAAGGATTCCAGATTCTTTGTTATTAGAAAATATATTAGCAACTATTGATGCTTTTTCTTCTTCGAAATTTAAATTTATTAAATTTTGATATAAATCTTCTTCGATTACGGTTTTAATATTTAAAATTTGTGATCTACTTTTAATAGTAGGAAGAACTGAATCTAAATTAGTTGTAAGCAAGAAACCGTAGATATCGTTATTTGGTTCTTCTAAAAACTTTAGAAGTGAATTAGCAGCTGATACAGAAATCTTATCTATTCCTGATAAGACAAATATTCTAGGTAATGTATCGATAAAAGCATGTGACATATATTCTTTTTCTAATTCGATAATCTGTTCTTTTTTTATTACATTACCTGCTGGTCTAATAAGTCTTATATTAATTGGCATTTCTTCGTCATTAAGAGTTCTTCCTTGAGGAAGTTCTCTTCCATAAACAACGGATATTATTTTAAATGCCGTATCTTCTAAATCTTCGATTATTTCTCCGTTTAAGAGATATAAATGAGAAAGTCTACCATTTTTCTTTAATAATTCAAATCTTTCGATTAATTCCATAACTTTTCTTCTAATTTCTTCATTATTATTTCTTCTATTTCTACTATTGGAAGTTTTCCATCAATTTTAATGATTCTTTCAGTATATAAATCTACTAGTTTTAAATATCCTTCTCTGACTTTTGTATGAAAAGTATTTGCTTCATTATCAAGTCTATCTTTCTTGGAGCGAGTTTTTATTCTTTCAAGTCCAATTTCAGGGGCTATATCGATATAAAAAGTTAGATCCGGTATATATTTTAGTGCATATGTATTAACAGCAAGAACAAAATCAATCCCTAAATCTCTTCCATATGCTTGATAAGCAAGAGATGAATCTAAAAATCTATCACATATAACAATTTTGTTTTCTTTAAGAGCTGGAATAATTACGTCATCTAAATGTTGAGCTCTGCTGGCAGCATAAAGAAGAGCTTCAGTATATTTAGATACACCTTTATAAATAGGATCTAATACGACAGTGCGTATTGCTTCCGCAACAAAAGAACCACCTGGTTCTCTGGTTGTAATGCAATCAAATCCTTTCTCAAATAATATTCTTTTTATGTTGGCAATGAGAGTTGTCTTCCCACTTCCTTCTCCACCTTCAAAAGTTATAAACATTTTCTTGACCCCTTATCATTATATCATTAAATTTTAAATAAAAATTATTAGAAGTTTTTTTAATTTTTTTGTCACTTTTTTAGTTATTATTTCTTTATTTAAGCAATTTTATTATTTTTTTATAAGAAAACAATTTTCTAGTAATTATTTATTAATAAATTCCTATTTAATATTTTTAAAATCATTTGAATTAAATTTACATAGTGAACATTTTCAACACCACACTCCTGAACTAGAGGAGATTTTGGTTATGCAATTGAATATAACTTCGTAAAAATTATAGATTTGTTAAAATAAAAAAGATATTGATAGATAATAAATAGAAATATCTATCTATAATTTGGATTATTTTGCAGTCCGAATATTTAGGAAACACATATTTAAAACTAACAATTAAATTTTAATTTACCGATAAGTTAAGTATCATTCTTTTTAAGAAAGAGGGAATTAAATAAAAGATTTTAAATAAGAAAAATTTCTTATAAAAATGTATAATATTAGATGATATGAAAGAGGTTATGAGAGTGGTAAATAAGAATTTTTATATTTCAACAGCAATTGCATACAGTTCACAATCCCCTCACATTGGAAACGTCTATGAGATAATTTTAGCTGACGCTATTGCTAGATTTAAAAGATTAGATGGACATAATGTATATTTTCAAACAGGAACCGATGAACATGGTCAGAAAATTGAAAATAAAGCTAAGATAAAGGGTATTAAACCTAAAGAGTACGTAGATGAAGTATCTACATTAATTAGAACAATTTATGATTCTATTGATATTTCTTACGATAATTTTGTAAGAACAACAGATGTATTTCATGAAGAAAGTGTGCAAGCAATTTTCAATAAATTACTTGAAAACGATGATATTTATCTTGGAAAATATCAAGGATATTACTCAATTTCTGAAGAAGCTTTTGTTTTTGAAAAAGATTTAGTAGATGGAAAGTGTCCTGGTGGAGATATTCCAATTTGGACAGAAGAGGAAACATATTTTTTTAGATTAAGTAAATATCAGGATCGATTAATCGATTATATAAATAAAAATCCTCTTTTTATTCAACCTGAATCTAGAAAAAATGAAATGCTAAATAATTTCTTAAAAGATAAGCTTCCTGATCTATCTGTTTCAAGATCTTCTTTTAAGTGGGGAGTTCCAATTCTAAATTCAGATCATGTAATTTATGTATGGATAGATGCTCTATCAAATTATATTACTGGTCTTGGTTATAATCCTAATCTTCCACTAAACAAGAAATTTAAAGATTTTTGGCCTGCAGATGTTCATCTTGTAGGTAAAGATATTGTTAGATTTCATACAATTTACTGGCCTATAATTTTAATGGCTCTAGGACTTGAATTACCTAAGCAAGTTTTCGGTCATCCATGGATTCTATTTAATAAAGAAAAAATGAGTAAGTCTACTGGAAACGTAAAATATACTGATGAATTAGTTAAATTATTTGGAGTTGACGTTGTTAGATATTATTGTCTTCATGATATTCCTTTCGCTCAAGATGGAAATCTTACTTATGAATTAATAGTGGAAAGAAATAACTCTGATTTATCAAATACTCTAGGTAATCTAGTAAACAGAACTATTGGAATGGTTAATAAGTATCAGGGAGGAACACTTTACAAAGTTTTATTACCTGAATTATCACCTATTAACTTGAGTGAGGAAGCAATTCAATTATTACCTAAAATAAGAAGTCATTTTGATAAATTAAATGTATCTCTTGCTTTAGATGAAATAGTTAATTTTGCTAGAGACTGTAATAAATATATTGATTTAAATGCTCCTTGGACTTTATATAAAGAAACTAATACTGAAAGATTAAAACATGTTCTTTATACGTTGATAGAATCTATTCGTTTCATTGGAATTCTTTTACAACCTTTTATTCCTTCTTCAAGCTTGAAGATATTAGATGCCATTAAAGTTTCTAATACGAGTTTTGAATCTCTTTCTACTTTTGGATTAATTGAAGGAGTAAAACTTGATATTGGACATGCAATTTTTGAAAGATTTGATTTAGAAAAGAAAATAAAAGAGATAGAAGAGAATGTCTAAATTTGAACTTTTTTTAGAGAAAAAAAATATATCTATCAAAGAAGAAACCAAGAGATTTTTAGTTTTGGTAGTATCTACAATCATCTATGGAATTGGTGTAGCTTACTTTTTAGAAGCAAGTACAGTACCTATTTACTCTGGAGGTGTCACAGGTATTGCGCAGTTAATAAGAGACTTCATACTTGTCTATTTTAATGTTGTTCCTCCAACTTGGGTATTATCTATTATTGTAATTGGTTTAAATATTCCTATTTTTATTTTGGGTCTATTTGGTGTTTCAAAAAGATTTATGATCTATTCAATCATTTCGGTATTAATACAATCTTATGTTTTAGGTTTTCTTCCAATTGTGAATCTTGGTCTTAATGCACCTGAACATGCTCTTGCGTGTGCGGTACTAGGAGGACTATTAACAGGAATTGGTGCTTCATGGGCATTAAAAAAAGGAATGTCTACAGGAGGTTTTGATATAATCTCTCAACTAATTTCCTTTAAAAAACATGTTTCAGTTGGATATATTTCTCTTGTTATTAATGTTGGTATTGCTTTAATAGGTGGTTTTTTAGTTAATGGACATGAATTTAAAGGAGCAATCGCTGTCGGTGGAGTTGTAGTTTCATATACAATCATAAGAATTATTGTTTCAACATTAACTTGTGATAAAATTCATACAGCCTATAATTATTTAGCAATTCAAATAATTACCGATAAACCTGAAGAAATTTCTGAATATATAATGAATAAAGTAGTGCGAGGTGTTACAATGCTTCCGGCAATTGGGGCGTTTTCAAAGAAAACTCATACTATGCTATACATTGTTATAAATGCTTTTGAACTTCACAGAGTATCTAAAAAAATCAAAGAAATAGATCCAAATGCTTTTATTATATCTAGTCCTGTTAGTTCAATTCAGGGTAATTTCTTTAAAAGGCCAGTGGCGTAAATGATTGAAAGAGTTTTAACATTTATAACTAATCGTGATGAATTAGTAGAAGATAAGAAATTTGTTAATAATGCTTTAATTAAATTTCAGGCCAAGTCATATGTTTTTTATAACATAGCGACTAGAAATTTAGAATCTTTATCTTATATACTTCAAGAATCGTCTTCTAGAATTGTAATTTTAGTTTTTGGAGATAAAATTGATAATAAAATTTTAGTTGATTTATATGAAAAATTAATTGCTGCTCAAGCATTACTTTATTATGTAAATGATTTAACTCAACTTAACAACCCAGCCAGTCTAGATTCTATTAATACAACAAATAGATATATGTTTCATAAATACTACCGAATTTTAGCTGTTTTAGATTCCTTTAAAGGAACTCTTAGTTCAAAAGAGGTAGGAAATCTTTTGAAAAAAGAAATGACAAGTCGAGGTTATTATGTCGATTCAAGATTAGTTTCTGATGGTGGAGAAGGTTTTCTAGATTCAATAGAAGACTTATTTAAATTAGAAAAAATTAGATTAAAAGTTTATGATCCTACTTTTAAAATTATTAATTCATATTTTTTAGGAAGTCTAAAAAATAAAAATGCTTATATCGAAATGGCAAAATCATGTGGATTAAATCTTGTCAATCCTGAAAAAAGAAATCCTCTTAATTTATCTACTTATGGATTAGGGGAAACAATAAAGGCAGCAATCGATAAAGGTTATAAAAATCTATTTATTGGAATTGGTGGAAGTGGAACAAATGATTGTGGGATGGGAATGCTTGAAGCACTAGGTGTTAAATTCTTTGATGAAAAAGGACTTGAACTTGAAAGAATTTCTCCTAAAAAATTCTTATCTATTAAAAGAATTGATTTTTCTTCTTTAAAACAAACACTTAAAGCTATAAAAATAACTTTTCTTTCTGATGTAACTAATCCTTTACTAGGTAATCTTGGAGCAACCACTTGTTATGGTTTACAAAAAGGGATTAAAAAAGAAGAAATTGAAAATTATAATTTTTTATTTAATAGCATTAATGAATTAGTTAAAAGGACTACGAAGAAAGACTTTTCCTCATCAATAGGAAGTGGAGCAGCTGGTGGAGTTGGTTATGCTATTTATTCATTTTTGAAAGGTAACTATTTAAGTGGAATAGAAACTATTATTTCTTGGAGTGGACTTCCAAAGAGTCTATCAAGTTATCATTATATAATCTCCGGTGAGGGAACAATTGATTCTTATTCATTACAAGGGAAAGTAATTAACGGAATTATTAATATTACTAAAAAGCCGGCTAAAATTATTTTACTTTGCGGAGTTAATGAGCTTAATTTATCAAATTCTGAATTAGAAAACTTAAATATTTCAAAAATATATAGTATTGTTCCTAATTTAGCAAATAAAGCAGATTCGATCTCTAATTCTAAAAAATGGTTTAGTACGCTCTGTTCAGAAATAATTATTAATTAACCTTAGTAATTATTAATAGAATTTTATAATTATTTGTTAATTATCATATAATTATAGTGAACTTTAAATATTTGTTAATTTAAAAGTTATAAGTTTAATATAAGTAAAGAATTATAGAGGGAGAAAATTATGAAAAAATTATTTAAATTTATCGTTTTTTTAGTTTTATTTGCAGTAATCAGTGTACTTACACTTTTTGTTTTGTTAACCGCAAAACCTAACGTTCCGACTGATGAATATAATTTAGGATTATCTACTTTTAACGATATCATTAGTAATGCTTTTGATAGTCTATTAACAAATACAACTGAAGATTCAATTTTAGCAATTAGTGTTGAATCTAAAGAAATAAATAATGTGATTAAAGAATATTTACTTAATCCAATTGCCTTAGAACAAAATAATGAGGACTATATTAATAATACTAGTGATACAGTTTTTAATTTAAATGGACTTATCTTTAAAGGTGCATGGGTTCAGTTTAAAGGTGATTTATTAATAGTTGAAGCTGGATTATCTTATGAAGTAGTTGGTATAAAAGTAGAAACTGTTGTCTCTTTTTCTTTTGGTTTTGAACTAGTATATGAAGAAAGCGAGACTTTTTTAAAAGTTTATTTTGATTCCGTAAAAATAGGAAAATTACCTTTTAAGAATATTAAAACAGCTGATTTTTTCCTTCATATTTTCAATAGTGATTTATCTGTTCAAGATTTATTAAATGATTTTTTAGATGACTTTGGACATTTTGATAGTGAAACTAAAACAGGAACTATTTATGTTAATAAGTTGTTAGAAAAAATGGATTTAGATAATAACATAAAACACTTTTTAAATATTTTATTATCAAATGAATTTGTCAATTTAGGAATAGATTCTGATATTCATTTAGGAATGGCTCTTGGAAAGTTACTTAAAAACAAAGAATATCCAGTAAAAAGTGGAGTTATATCAGAAGATTCATTTAAGAATTTAATAATTGCTAAATCAGCTACTATCTTCACTAGTTTCCTACATGAATCTAAAAGTCCATTCATCACGATAGATAGTGATGAAATCTCTGGTTTAATAGCAAATTATATATTAAATGATAAAGATGCAGATAGTCCTTTGATTGAATTTAATATTTATTCTAGTTATAATTTTAGAGTAGAACTTCCAGTTCTTAAGTTTGTAGATGATAAGGTAAATATTTATTTAGAAATTTCTATTTATGATACTAATGATATCACCAAAATATTTACTTCTGTTTTCTCCTTATCAGCAACCATTAATTTCGTTCCAAATGGTGAACATACTGATTTAGAAATAGAAATATTTGAAATAACTAATAACGACTTTGTTATTGGGCAAGAAGAAATATCTTATCTTCTATCTCTATTTGGTGAATCAAATGATTTCATAAAGGGTTCTAAATTTATTTTTTCAAGTATCGATGAATTAATTGGTCAAGATGCTCTTTCTTTTGGAAGTTTTATTGTTAAAAATTCAAAATTATATATTTTTGTTAATATTAATCCAAGTGCGATTACTGAATTAATTGAAAATTCTATTTTACATGGTTTGGAATTAATTTTAAATGATGATTCATTATCTCTTTTTTACGATTCTGTAGATACAATTATTAATTCACTTGATCAAATTGAAATAAATGAAGCGATTGAATTGTTTAATGAGCTTATTTACAATGTAGACATTGATACTGGTCTTCAAATTTATAATATTCTAGTGGGAGCTTTAGAAGAAAATGGTATATTCCTTGATAACTTCTTGAATTACGGCAATGAATAAAGAGACAAACGGAAAAAGAGGTACTTTCAGAAGTAAAGAAGAATTTAAAAAGACATTTGAAAAAGTACTCATGAATTTATTTGGTAGAACTTCAATTGGATCTACTTCCTATGAAAGATATGTGGCTTTAACATATCTAATTAATAATGAAATTGTTGATATAAAAAATAGGAATGATAAATATATGCTTGAGAGCAATTCGAAAAAGTGTATTTATTTTTCGATGGAATTTTTGATTGGTAGACTTACAACTAGTAATTTGTATAATTTAGGGTTCTATAATGTAGTTAAAAGTGCCTTTATTGATTTAGGGATTGATATTAATGAAGTAGAAGATTGCGAAAGTGATGCAGGTCTAGGTAATGGTGGTCTAGGGCGGCTTGCTGCATGCTTCCTAGATTCAAGTGCCTCACTTGGATTACCTTTATATGGTAATTCAATTAGATATTCAAAAGGTTTCTTTGTTCAAAAAATTATTAATAATAAGCAAGTTGAATTTGCGGAAAATTGGTTAGATAAGCCTTTTGTTTGGGAAGAGAGAATAGATATGGATTCTATTGATATTTCTTTTTTTGGACAAGTTGAAGATAATGTTTTAAAGAGAGAAACTTGGGTTAAAGCGGTACCTTATGATGTTTTAATTTTTGGTAATAGGAATAATGTAGTAAATAAATTAAGACTTTGGAAATCCGAAGTAAGTGAACTTCAAGAGAATATTGATGATAGTTATATTAGAGAAACTTCACAAATAAGTAATCAACTTTATCCAGATGATTCTACTGATTACGGTAAGTTATTACGTCTAAAACAAGAGTATTTTTTCAGTTCTGCGGGAATTAAGAATGTAATTAGAGAACATAAAAGACTTAAAAGAGATTTAAAAGATTTGCCACAATATTATGTTTTTCAAATTAATGATACGCATCCAGTCTTAATTATTTTAGAATTACTTCGTATCTTGATTGATGAAGAAGGTTTTTCTTTTGATGATGCTTTAGAGATTGTTAATAAGACTTGTGCCTATACAAATCATACCATTTTAAGTGAAGCGCTTGAGAAGTGGGAAATAAGACTTTTTAGTTTATTATTACCTAGAATTTATGAAATTGTTTTAGAATTAAATTCGAGACTAAATGAGGTTATTTCTTCGGATTCTAGATTTAATGATGACGAGAGATATAAATTACAAATTATTACTAAAAAGAATGTTAGAATGGCAAACATTGCTATCGCTTGTTCTTTTAGTGTTAATGGGGTCGCAAAATTACATACAAATATTTTAAAAGAAAAAGAACTTCGTGAGTTTAATATTTTATACCCTAATAAGTTTAATAATAAAACTAATGGAATTACTCATCGTAGATGGATTATTCTTGCTAACGGGGAACTTGTAAATTTAATTGATAAATATATTGGACCAGAATGGAAAGATGATTATAGTAAAATTGAAAAAATATTAGAATTCAAAGAAGATAATAAGTTTTTGTATCAATTAAGTGAAGTTAAAAGAGGAAAGAAAATTGCTTTAGCGAAAGTAATTAAAGAAAAAGAAGGAGTAGAATTAGATGTTGATTCTATTTTTGATGTTCAAGTTAAAAGACTACATGAATATAAGAGACAACTTTTAAATATTCTACATATTATTTACTTATACAAGAAACTTAAAGATGATCCTTTATTTAGAGAAAATTTTTATCCTCATAGTTTCATTTTTGGAGCGAAAGCTGCTCCAAGTTACTATATTGCAAAAAAGATTATTCAACTTATAAATTCAGTTGCTAGTAAAATAAATGATGATCCTGTAACTAAAAAATATTTAAAAGTTGTATTTATTGAAAATTATAATGTTTCCTATGCTGAGTTATTAGTTCCAGCTGCTGATATATCAGAACAAATATCTACGGCTACCAAAGAGGCAAGCGGAACAGGTAATATGAAATTTATGGCGAACGGCGCCCTAACAATTGGTACTCTTGATGGAGCGAATGTTGAGATTGCTGAACAAGTAGGACAAAATAATATTTTCTTATTTGGTCTTTTAAGCAAAGAAGTTGAAGAATTATATGAATCAAATAGTTATCATCCTTATGAATTATATAATCAAGATGATAGAATTAAAGATGCAATAGATAGTTTTGAAACAATTACTTCCAATAATATTGAATTTATTGATTTAAAAGAGAACCTTTTAAATAGAGACTATTTTTTAGTTTTAAAAGATTTTGATTCTTATGTTAATGCTCATGAAAGAGCAAATATTTTATATAAAAATAAGACTCTTTGGTTTAGTAAAGTAGTAACAAATATTGGTAAGAGTGCTTTCTTTTCAAGTGATAGAACTATTTCAGAATATAATAAAGATATCTGGAATCTTACTCCCAAGGAAATTAATAAAGGGTAATTACTAATGGCTAGTTACACAGATGTATCACTCCGAAATAAAGTAATTTATCAAGTTTTTCCTAGACAATATAGTAATACTTCTAATCTTGAAGGAATTAGGAAAGACTTAGATAGAATAAAGAACCTTGGAGTTGATATAATTCATTTACTTCCTATTCATAAAATTGGTCTAATAGCTAGAAAGGGAAATCTAGGATCTCCTTATTCAGTCTTTGATTACTATTCAATTGATAAAAATTTAGGTACTTTAGATGATTTAGAAAATTTAGTTAAAAGTGCGCATGAAAAAGGAATTAAAATCATCATGGATATGGTTTTTAATCACAGTTCCTGTGATTCTATATTAAGGGATAAAAATTTAGATTTCTATTTAAAAGAATTACCAAGAAAAGTTGATGATTGGTCAGATGTCCTAGATTTAGATTATAGTAATCCTAAAGTAGTGGATTATTTTATTGATGTTTTAAAATATTGGATTAGGATAGTAGATGGTTTTAGATTTGATGTAGCGGCTCTAGTACCATTATCTTTTTATGAAAAAGCTAGAAAAGAAGTATCAAAAATAAAACATGATAACATATTTTTAGCGGAATCAGTGGATAAATACTTTATTAAGAACTTAAGAGATAGAGGTTTCACAGGATTATCAGATAGTGAACTTTATACAGTTTTTGATTGTTGTTATGATTATGATATAAGAGAATTTTTTGAAGGAATATTTGATTCAAAAACTAATCTAAAAAAATGGCTTTTAGAAGTTAACAATCAAGAATCTATATATCCTGCTAATTATGTCAAGTTAAGAAGTTTTGAAAATCATGATATGGTAAGGTTAAGAAGTCGTGTTAAAACAGAACTTGAATTTTTAAATTATCTTTCTCTCCAGTTCTTTTTAAGAGGTATCTCACTAATTTATGCTGGCGAAGAGTTTTCTAATAAAAAAACTCCAAGTTTGTTTGAACTTGACTTAATTGATTATGATTATAAAAATGATATTTCTTCCTTTATTAGTAAACTATCATTAATTCATAAAAAAGATTTCTTTTCTTTAGGAGTATTTCAAGTAGAAAAATATTCTTCTTGTCCAGTCTTATCGTATAGTTATGCTAGTCAAAAGATAGTTGGAATTTTTAATATTTATCAGGAGGATATTATAGATATTAATATTCCTGATGGCAAGTATTTCAATTTACTTGAAGAGGATACTTTTAGAATAGTAGAAAATAAAATTACTTCTTATAAAAAACCAATTATAATAATAATTTAATAAGTTAAAAAGAAAAAAGAGTTCAACTCTTTTTTTTAATTTAATATCTATTTTTATAAATATAACTTCTTTAAGTTAAATAATTAGTAATGTGCGGGTAACAGGAGTCGAACCTGCACGCCGTAAGGCGCTAGATCCTAAGTCTAGTGCGTCTGCCAATTTCGCCATACCCGCGTACGTATATTATATCTTTTTTTACTTTTTTTTGATAAAAAAAGAACTATTTTAAATTATTTATTTTTCTAAGGTATATTTACTCCATCTAGAAAAAGCATTTAAGGTATTTATTGATATTTTTTTTACGAAAAATATTAAAATATTAAGGTATGAAGATAGGAAATGTAGAAATAAAATCTAAATTTGTACTAGCGCCACTTGCTGGAATCTCAAATTTTGCTTTCAGAAAATTAAATATTGAATATGGAGCAGCTCTTACTTTTTCTGAGATGGTTAGTGATAAAGGACTAATCTATAATGGAGAAAAAACTAAGGAACTTTTATATAGCGAAGAAATAGAGCATCCTTTTGCAATTCAAATTTTTGGAAGTGATTTAGATTCGCTTATAAGTGCCGCCATTTATATCGATAAATTTACGAGTGCCGATATAATTGATATTAATATGGGGTGTCCTGTTCCTAAAGTTGCTATTAAAAGTGAAGCAGGATCAAGATTACTTAAAAATCCTCTTAAAATATATGAAATTGTTAAAGCAATTGTTTCTAACGTTTCTAAGCCAGTTACTTGCAAGATTAGGACTGGGTGGGATAGTAACAACATTAATGCTGTAGAAGTCGCAAAATTGATTGAAAAGGCAGGTGCAAGCGGTATAACTATTCATGGTAGAACAAGAGCTGCTGGTTATAGCGGGGAAGTAGACTATGAAACAATTAAAAAAGTGAAAGATAGTGTTTCAATTCCTGTTATTGGGAACGGCGATGTAGTAGATGTAGATACATTAAATAAAATGTTAGAAACTGGTTGTGATTTAGTAATGATAGGTCGGGGAGCTATTGGAAATCCATTTATCTTTAGAGATCTAGAATTATATTTAGATAAAAAAATAATTGCTAAACATTCAACGGGTGAAATTGTAGATATCTTAAAAAAACATTACTCTTTACTTAAAGATTTAAAAGGTGAACTAGTAGCAATTAGAGAATTAAAAGGAATTGCTCCGATGTATTTCAAAGGGATTAAGGACTCTAAAAAAATAAAGATAGAATTGACTTTAATGAAAAATGAATTAGAATTTTACGAGATATTAAAGCAAATTGATAATTTTTAATTACAAAAAGAATATTTGCAGTAAAATACATAAATTATTTACTAATTTAGTATCTAATATTAAGACTTACTTTTTTTGTTTATAAATAAAAAATCTTTTTAGTATAATAGGTTGAATTTTGAGTAAAAATTCATAATTTTCACTAAAAATGGTGTAAATTGATCTAAAAAGAGGGATTATGATAGAAAAAAGAGGAAAAATAATATTATTTTTAATAATATTTCTAGTAATATTTTTAGAAAGTTGTTCAAACAATTTAGCAAATTTAGCAATTGATACTTCTAATAGTTTTAGTTATATAGATGAGAACGAGACAATTGATTGGACTGGAGCCACTAATAACTTTGATAAAGTTAGCAACATTACATGGACTGATAATTCCATAAATGTAAATGATTCTTATTCACTTGGAAAAAGATTTAATAATAATCCTTCAATTTTAACTTTTGGAGAAGGACATTTTAATGGTAGCGGAAATATTACTTTTAGATTTAGGTATAAATTTGCTAGTACAAATACATCGCTATTTGGTAAAATTAAAGTAGTTCTTGATGGAGAACCTATTGATTTAAATTATTCTTCATTTGAAAATGATATTTCAAGTTCAGATTATGGGTTTAATTTTCTGCCTGTTGGTAATAATACTCCTCATTTTGAAAATATTAGTTTTCTAGTTACAGGAGATTTTACTCATAGCATTAGTCTTTCTGCTTCTTTTAAAGGAGCTAGTATTATTTCTTATTCAGAATTTCATGTCTTTGATTTCTTTTTTGGATCAATTAATGCAACATATAGTAGTAATAATATCTTAATGGGAAGTTTAACGGGAGAAATAATTGATTCAAAAGTATTTTTTAATGTTATTAATAATAATCTAGAAGAATATGCATTTGTTGGGATTAAAAATGTAGATTCTTGGTTTTATGGTGATGGAACAAAGGAATTGAGTCTTGAAGTGCCAGAAATAAGCATTAGTTCAATTGAGTATCAATTTATAGCTATTTTTAAATTGAAAATTAAATTACCAGAAATAAAAGTATTTGATGAAAATTATAATTTGTTATCTTTCTTTCAATTTACTAATTATCTAAATCAAGTAGATGATTTAATTACATTTAATTTTAATATTGATACTTTAAATTTCTCTAACAATTATTCTATTCTTATTTATCTTGATGGTATTTTATTAAATGATATTTCTTTGGATGAGTTTTCTTTGTCTCTTACCTATGGCGCACATTCAGTTTTAATAACTTCTTTTTCAAACATGGAAGAAAATGATTTATTTTATGAAAGTGTAGAATTTATCTTTTATAATTACTTATCTCTTGATTTACTAGTTAACAGTGATTCACTAGATGTAATTCACGTTATTAATTCCCTAGATTATCCATTTGTAATTAATGATAACGTAAGCCTTGATGGTATTCTTGATCCTAGTAAAGCAATTTATAGTTCCACAAATAAAATGGAAGATTTGGTAAGAGGTACAAATGAATCAAACTTAAATATTTTTTTAGAGATAGAGAAACCAGGACTTTTTTCTTTTAACTATAAAGTAAGTGGAGTTAAGAATGATAATAGTAGTTCTAATGCATATTGTTATATGGTGATTTTTTTAAATGAGGAAATAATTTATAACACAGAAAATATTGATAACTCCAATATTCCTTGGAGTGAGTTTAAAATATTTTTAGAGCATAGTGGAAGTTATCACTTTAGGATATCGTATAAAACTTATCATTCTAGTACTTCTTTTACAATATATGATGATGCAATTTATTTATCTAATTTAAGATTTAGAGAAAAAAGAGAGTTTAGTGTTCTCTCTAATTTAAATGATACCTATGGTGGTTTAGTTAGTTTAACTAGTAGTGCTCAAAGTGCCACTATGAATGATAGCGTCACATTTACTATTGATTTTAATATGAATAATCAAAGTGAACTAGCAGTATGCCTAGTATATGATAATATCAAGAATATTATTATGGAAGGAGATATAAATAATCCTTTAGCAAATAAAACTCCAGATACCTTTGAGTTTTCAATTACTAATGTCTACTCCGATATTGATATTACCTTTTTTGTTTATCCTAGATCATTTTTACCAACAATAGCGCTTTATGCAGACGGTGAAATAACCGAGTTAAATTCAATAAGTGAAATAACAGTTTCTTCTTCAGTAACCTTATTAGGAATATATCTAGGAGATTCTTATACTAATGCTAATATAAAAATATATAAATATGATTCAAATAATAATCTAGTTATCATTTATGATGGAATACCTACTAGTGATGCTATCCCTATTATTATTTCTAAAGGAGAAATATTCTATTTTTTATCTTATCAAGATAATCATTATAGTAGTTATCATAGCATTACTATTTTTTATGATGTATCTTTAGATGGTTTAGTATTAGAAGAAAGTACTAGTTTGATAAATGTAGTAAATGATCAAATAAATCCCTTTGTAAAAGATGTTAGTTATTCTGGGATGACAGTATATAAAAGTGGAGGATTTGAAAACCATCAAGATAGTAGAGATTTTCAAGGAATTCATGTATCAATAGAAATCCTTGAAAGTTCAGCTTTTTTTACATTTTCCTTTAAAATATCAACTCATGTGAGTAGAGGAACTCTTTATATAGGATCTGAGTTACCAGATTTATCTACTAGTTCAATTCCTAGTTATCCAACTTCAAATTTATTTTTTGATAAAATAATTTATACTAATGCTTTATTTCCAGAACCGAATAAAATTCATTTTAGCGAATTGAAAGGAGATCAAAATTGGAAAGATATTGTTATCCAACTAGACATGGGTTATTATGATTTTTACATAGGGTACTTAAGATTAGGTAGTTCAAATAGTAATGAAAATTATAATCTGAATGCTATTTATTTTGCAGGGTTTTCTATACTTACTAGTGAGTCATATGTATATTTTGATAATAGTTCTAATTACTATGATTTATCTGTCGTTAATGGCTCAAATATGATAATTCCAGGTAATATGTATTTCGGAGGTTCCTTCATCCATGTAGCAGCAACCCCTAAAGAAGGATACATTATTTTAGGATTTCGTTTGATTGGAGAAAGTATATATTTAGAATATTTAGGGGAGGAAATGTCATTTACTCTTACAAGAGATGTGACTATCGAAGTAGTTACTGGAAGTTGGGATAGTGTTGCTATCATAAGACTAAATAGTTTTCTTACTTTAGATGATGCTTTTAATTCATCTAATGAAGGAGACACAATTATTTTAATTAATAATTACACTCTAGATTCAGATTTAGTATTACCAAGTGGTAGAACTTTTCTCATACCTTATGATAAAAATGATAAAACAGGAATTTTAAGAAATGGATTTAATAAAGATTCAGAAGCTATTTTAGATATTCCTCTCCTATATTTAACTCTAACAATTCCAAATGGATATAAACTTAATATTTACGGAACTATGTATATAAATGGAGTTACAGGAAGACGTGCAACTACAAATGCTCCGCAAGATATTTCAGGTCCATATTCAAGAGTAATTTTAGATGGAGAGATAGTTATCTTAGAAGGCGGAGTATTAGAGGTTTTTGGGCTTATTGAGAAAGGAAATCTAAATACTGGTCTAGTAACCGCAAAAGCTCTTTCAAGTTTAGGAGAAACTTTCATTATGGTTAATTGGAGAGGAGGTACTCTTGCATCCAAAGTATTCTTTTTAGGAGTATTTCCCTATCTTGAATACTCAATGATTGGAATTCTTACATGTATAAAAGTAGAAGCAAAAGCCAATTATTACGGAATAGTAAAAGCTTTTGCTGGTGGAATTTATAGCCGAACACGTTTTTCCCAGTTTGATGAAGTAAAAGGTTTATTTAAATTAGATGAGGAAAATAATGGTTATGCTGTAATTTCAAAAGAAACTAAAAGAGGATCTATTCCTGCTTATGGAAATATGTCTTTTTTGATTGTTTCTTCAATAATTGATATTTATGGAGGAGCGGAAGAGATTGGTGGAGATTTAGTAATTAGTGGTTTTAGTGCTTCAACTAAAAATTACTTATACCCTATTGATGGAGATATGGTTATTAATCTTCATAGTGGAGTATATAAGATTAATCATGGTTTAAAATTATTACCTGGAGCGAAACTCTATATTTATGAGGACGCGGAACTAATTATTAATGAAACAGGAACTCTTATTTCTCTTTCTTATATAAATGAGAATATTGGCACCTATAAATATCCCATAGATCGCGGGGTCGCAAAAATATTTTTAGGAGGAACTCTCACTATTAATGGAACATTTGGGGGAGCAATCTATGGATTTATTAGTGGAGGTAAAGTAATAATTGGACCTAATGCTAATTTAGAAGGTATTTCAAGAGAAACTTATGAAATGGATGGAACTACTTTTGATAATAAAGAATTGTTTAGATTAGCTATTTTTCCTATGAATGGGTATAAATCAACATTTAGAATTAATTCATTTTCTGGGGAAGAAGTTGATTCAACTGGTGTGATTGAAAGTATATCTAAATATTTATATCTTCCTGAGGATGTAGATATTACTTATTATTTCATTGAAACTTTAACAGTTGATTATACTATTACTTATCACTTCTTTGACGATTACCTAAGTTATTTTTGGGCGGGGAGCAGTTTATTTCCAACTATCTATCAAGTGAGTAGTGATTCTTTCTATTTATATCAATTTTTAGATAAAAAAGGTTTTCTCTTTTTGGGTTGGTATACTGATCCTTTCTTTTTTGAAAGTATAGAGTTTTTAAGCAAGGGAACATTTGGAGATATTAATTTGTATGCAAAATTTATCTTTAAAGATATTGATGTTCATCTAGAAAGTAGTGATTATCTATTTGAAGAAGGAGTTTTAGAAAAGACTTTTGATGAAAAATTGGCTAGTATTTATGTGAGAGATAATATAGAACTTTCTAATCGAAATGATTTTCTTTCTTATAATAATATATATTCTATAAACTATTTTTGGTACAAGAAAAATATGAATACTTATGAACCTATTTTAGGGAATACTCTTTCTTCTATGTCTTTTGTAGATGTTAGTAGCAGTGGATATTATAGAGTTATCCTAACTATATACTACTTTGATAATTATTTTAGTATTGGTTCAGATAATATTTTTGAAATTGAATTATTTTTTGAAATTATAATTAATAAAAAAGTTATCTATGATGATAGTTATAATATAATGCCAGTAGAAGTATCATATGATAATAATTATCATGAGATCAATCTTATTAATTTACCTTCATATTTTACTTATAAATATTCAACTATTAATAATATTTTAGCTTCCTCCGGGGAATTAGGTAGTATTGATGTTTGTAATTATAATATTAAAGTTTTTTATGAATTAAATAATACTTCAAATTATAGGTTAGATGATGATAATACAATTTTAATCTTAGAAACTTATCTTATTATTAAACCAATTTTTGTGGAAGTACTTTGGAGTATTGACAAAAATCCTTATTCTAATAATAATTATTTAGAAATTGAATATCATAAAGATGTAATTCATGAACTAGAAGCAAAAATAATACTTTTTGGAAATGATATTAAGTTATATGTAACTGGTGCTAATAATTTAAAAGATGCTGGAGTTTATTATATTGAAAGTAATTTAATTGTTAGCACAAATAATTACTATTTAATAAATAATGAATATGAACTTGATATCAATAAGGCAAACATTGATGCTAGATTTGAAGGAGAGGAATATCTTGTATATGACGGTCTACCTCATAGTTTATCAATCTATAATCAAGATATCTTATTAGATAATTCTATTTTAGTAGCTTTCAGTTATGATGGAGGAAAAACTTATGAAACTCCTTCTAATGTATTTAGGACTATTTCATTTATTAATTCTGGTATTTATGATATTAAAGCCAAATTTATATCTTGTAATTATCTATTAGATGATATAGAAACCCATCTTTTAATAGATAAAGCAAATCTTAATATTACTTGGCCTACAAGTATATATTATTATGTAGGAGAATCGATTAATCAGAATTGGAATGAAATTAATAATTATGGAGTTTTTAAATTTATTGATGAATTAAATTTTGAAATTGGAGAAAATATTATCTCAATTATGTTTATTCCAAATGATAAAACTAATTACAATATCTTATATAAAAACGATCTTATAGTTAATTTAATTCAGCTTAAAGTCTATGTAATAGATGATTCTGGTTCAATAAGTTTTGATGTCTTATATGCAAGTAGTTTTGTCTTAAATATAGAACCTCTTGCAAGAGTGGGTTATAGTGCAGTGTTTGATACTTATGAAATATTTGATATTAAAAGTGATATTTATGTTTATGCTATCTATTCTGTGATTGATTATAATATTATTTATCATTTAGATGACGGGTCAGGATTTGGACTAAATACTTATAATGTTTTGAATGAATATATGTTTTTTACTCCCGAAAAACTTGGTTATAATTTTATTGGCTGGTTTCTTGATGAAAGTTTTAGTAAAGAGATTCTTTCGACTATAAATTATTACGTAAATTTAGAAGTTTATGCGAAATGGGAAATTAAAAATTACGAGATAAAACTAACATATAGTGAGATGCTAGGTGATGTTTTAATTAGAATCAATGGAGATATTTTTTCAACAGGCACAATTAACCATTTCGATTATTTAAGCATAGAAATTAATCCATTTGAGGGATTTAAGTTAGGTAATATAATTTTTAATAATGAGTATTTTGATTCACTTATTAATTATCAAGTTGAAAGTGATATTAATATTGAAGTTATCTTTACTGAAATATTTTATTTAAATTATCAAATAAATTATTATTTAGAAGCTCTTAATGATAATTCATATGAATTATGTAGCACAACTCATTTATTAGCGGAGGAAAATAGTATTATTACTACTAAGACAGTTAGAGAATTTGATGGTTTTACTTATGATGATACTAATGTTAACAATGTTACTTCTATTTTATTAAATTCAGATAATATGAGTTTAAAAGTTTATTACATTAGAAATACTTATAAAGTTACTTATTACTTAGATAATTTATTTTTCAAAGAAACATCTTATAAATATGAAGAATTAGTAGATTTGAATATACATAACCCTAAAATAGGTTTTGATTTTGTGGGATATTTTAATAATTTTGATGAAAAAATAGATTCTCTTTTCACTCCATCTTTTGATTTAAGTATCTATGGTAAATATGATTTAATTATTCCTGATTTAATAATTAATGACGGAATAGAACTAATTACTAATATTACTTATTTTGATACTTTGACAATTAATTTGTCTAGTAATCACTTGTTACCAGTCGAGTATTTCATTTATTTTAACAATGAACTAATTTCAAATGAAGATAGTATCACTTTAACTAAGGTTAGTGACACGGGATTGTACCGATTTAAAGTAAGTGTTTCAAGTGATGGTTTCCTAAAATATAGTGAATTTTCAAAAGAAATTATTATCGAAAAATTTGTATTCGATACAAGTATATTTACTTTTTCTAGTAAAGTATTTACTTATGATGGAACACCAAAAAGTGTCTCCTTAGAAGGGGATGTTCCCAATTACATTCAAGTTAGTTACTCATGCATAAATAGTTATGTTGATGCAGGTATTTATTACGTATCCGTGAATTTTTTATATGATAGTCTTAATATATTATTAATTAATGAATTTAGGGAAATGACTTTAACAATCTCTAAAAGAAATATAATGGCTAGATTTATAATACCAGAAAACATGATTTATAATAAAGAAGAAAAGAAGATATCTTATGAACTAATTGGTCTAATTGAAGGTGATGATCTCTATTTACATCTTGAAAATGAGACGAATATTAATGCTTCTAATTATCTTCTTAAAGTTTTAGGAATGGGCGGGACAAGTTTGAATAATTACTTATATGTTGGAGAATCAACTTTTAATTATATAATATATAAAAGCGAAATAACTAATGTTTACTTAGAACAAAATAAAGTATTTGTATATGATAAAAAAGTTCATTCAATTGGAGTTAATACAATAATTTCTCTATATAATGACGAATTAAATGTTTCCTATTATGTTTTGTCTGGTAGTCCAATATATGCTGGAATATGTGAAGTTAAAGCCATAGTTAGCGGAACAAATTATCTACAATTGGAAATATTTTCAAGCTTTGTTATTGAAAAAAGGGAAGTTACTATTCAAATAGAAAGTTATGAAGTTATTTATGGAACTATTCAAACTAGTTTTTCATATAATGTTTTAAATATTATTTCTTCCGACATACTTGATTTTTCGACTTATAGAGAAGAAGGAAATGATATTGGATCTTATATTATTAAAGGTACTTTAAACAGTTCAGCTAATTACTATATAAAAGATATTATTTTTGGAACATATGTAATTAAACCAAAACAAATTACTATCAATTTGAACAAACAAACATTTACTTATTCAGGAGAAGTACCACTTCTAAATAATAATTCTTTTCAAACGGATGGAATTTTAGAAGGAGATGAGTTAAATATTAATCTTTATACTCCTTCTTCTCCAAAAAATGCAGGAGTTTATGAAATCATGGCGAGTTATTATAATCCAAATTATCTAGTATCTTTTGTTAATGGAGTTCTTGTAATTAATAAAAAAGAAATTATGATTAATTTCATGGATTCAAATATTGATATCACTTATTCGGGTTCGTTGTATGAATTTAATTATAATATTTCAGGATTAGTAGGTGAAGATAAAATAGAAGTTTTATTCTCAAATCTTAATATTTTAAATGTTGGTCAATATATAATTTCAATTTTAGGAATTAATTCTAATAATTACTTTTATAATCTTACGAATGAAACTTTATCTATCAATGTGATACCTTATTATATTAAAGTAATAATTGATGATAAGATATCAGAATGGGATGAATTAGACGTACTAACATATAGATTAGTTAATAGAGATGATATTGATATCACGAATAATATTCCAGATAGTTATTGTTTAGATTTAAAGTTAATTGTAAATGAAACATCATATCTTCCTTCTAAAATTGTGATAGATTTTTTTAGTTTATTTTCTAATTCAAATTATGAGATTGATTATGTAGAAGAAATTAATTATGGGTCATATACTTTTACATCTAAAAGAATTTTAGTTGGTTTGGAAGAGACTAATTTTAGATATGACGGAACTATTAAAGATTTAATTTTTACTTATGATAGTGATATCCAAGGTATTTTTAGTATTTTAGTATTTAAAGATAGCAAAAGTGTAGATTTTATTAGAGATGCAGGCAATTATCTTGTAAAAGTATCAATTGATAATGACAATTATCTAAAATATCATTTAGTAGATAATAGTGGTTCTAAAGTTTTAGAAAGAGTATTTGAGTGTATGGTTGAGAAACTAGATGTTAGTAATCAAATAGAAATTATTAATCAAACTACTTATTATAATGGATTACCCTTTAATAATTTTGAGATATATTTTGCAAGTGGTCTAAGTTTCTCTTATTATCTTGAAAAAGAAATAATACTTAATGCAGGTATATATACGATTAAAATAATTGTGGATGATCTGAATGGTTGCGGAGAATTTACGTTTAATTTTGAAGTTTTAAAAGGAGAAAATAAAAAACCTATTAATGTTGGTCTTTCTAGTTTTCTAGTCGATTATCATGAATTTTCAGTTGATTTAAATGATATTTATGAATTTAGGTTAGAAAGTACTACAGAATATAGTGAGAATAGGAAGTTAGGCGGTTTGGTAAATGGAACTAGTTATCCTGTTTATATTCGTTATAAAGAAACCGCTAATTATCTTCCTTCAAGTGATAAAGTAATATTTATTAAAACTCTTGATTATGATACTTTTTATTCTGATATAGATTTATTTATTAATTATTCAAGTATTAATAGTGAATCTTTTTCCAAAATCAATGAAATATATAGAATTTTGTATGGTACTAGTGATTTATTAAGAAGTGAAAAATTAGTAGAATATCTTGATAAACTTGATATTATTGTTTTGAATTATAATGCTTATGTTGAAAGTGTTATAAGTGAATCATTAGGATACGTTAGTTCTCTAATAGGTATTTCAAAAGTTTCGATTGAATTGATGTTTTTATTTTCATTATTTGTGAAAATATTTATTAAAAAAATTTTCATTATTATTTAGGGAGTCATTATGAAAAAGCTTAAAAATATATTAATTACAGTAATAATTCCTCTTGTTTCTTTGTTTTTAATTGGTTGTAAATCTAATTTTGGAATCTTTCTTGAAACATTCTCAAGTGATATATTTTTCTATACTTATGAGATTAATTATGCTTTTTTTGATGATGGAGGCCTAGTATCTTCAGTTTCCTATAAAATAACTACTCAAAATGATAACTATTTTAAAATAGAAGAATCTAGGAAGACTTTAAATGAAATTCCAAGTATGACTAAATATAGTGTAGAGGAAAATGAATATAACCTATTAGATTGTTCGTCTTACATTCTTTCTCTTGATTTTGAAAAAGATAGTTTTACAGAATATTTAATAAGTAAAGATAGCGTAGTAGAACTAAGAGGGCATCTTAAAGATGATAAAACGGGTAAGGTTTTTAATAATCAATTAAAAGGAAGTGATTTTATTGTTTATTTTTTGATTGATAGAAATACTTTTTCTTCAGGAACCATTGAGTTTTTAACTTTAAATGGGCTTCTTGGGAAAATAGATATTTATATACAGCATAAAAAGGATTAAAAATGTGTAAATTAATTATCGATAAATATAAGAAGAAATATACTAAAGATGGACCATATGTCGTAGATAATATAAGTTTTTCTGTTCACGAGAAAGAAATAGTTGGATTACTCGGTCATAATGGTGCGGGAAAGAGCACTATTATTAAATCAATAGTAGGTATCCTTAATTTTGATAGTGGTAGAATTCTATTAGATGATATTGATTTATTAGATAATCCTATTATGTTTAAGAAAGAGATAGGATATGTTTCTGACAATCATCTTACTTTTGAGAAAATGACTGGTTATGAATATTTAAAATTTATTGCAAATATTTTTAAGGTTTCTAAAAATGATTTTTTAAACGAATTTGAAAAGCTTGAAAATATATTTAATCTAGGATCTAGTTTAGAATCACCAATCTTATTTTATTCACATGGGATGAAACAAAAAATATCAATAATGGCATCCCTTATTCATAAGCCTAAATTTTGGATTTTAGATGAACCTACTAATGGATTAGATCCTGAAATCTTTCAAAAATTAATCACATTTATTATGAATTATAAAAACGAAGGAAATTCTATTCTCTTCTCTAGTCATAATCTTGAAATGGTCTCTAAAATTTGCGATCGAGTAATTTTAATTGAAAATGGATCTATAGTTAAAGAAGTAATAGGTACTGATAAATTTAGTGAAATTGATTTATTTTTTAACCGTGGAAAAAGAGATATTTGATGAGAGCATTTATTTATTTTTTGAAATTTGAAATAAGATTTAATTTTAGTCGGAAAGATAAAAAGAAAGATCTATTAGGAAGTAGCATTACTTTATTTTTAAGTTTTTTTCTCTTTTCATTTTTTCTTTTTGGTAGTTTTCAGTTTATCAATGAATATATAAAAGTCTCCTATTTAGGACATGAATTTATTGATAGGGCTATTGAACTACTTTCTATTATTTTCTTTTTAGTTTATATCTTAGAAGCATTTCAGACTATGGAAATGATTTTTAAAAAAATAGTAAATAGTACTGATTTCTTGGTAATGATTCCTCTACCAATAAATTTAAAAACTTTTTTTATTAGCAAATTATTTTTCATTTTTTTACAAATATTATTTATGACTTTTCTCTTAATTATTCCTCAAGGCTTAATTATATATACATTAATAAATGGCTTAGTTAACCCATTTCTCTTTTTTTTGCTTTTAGTTTTGATGATATTTATAGTTTCTACATTTTCATTACTTACTGGTATAATAGTATCTTTAATTTATAGTTATATTAGGAGAAAACTAGCTAATTATCATTTATTTAGATTAATAATTTTGACAATTATAGTTGGTATTTTTTTCTTTTTATATTCAAAGATTCTTGATCTTGTAGGAATATACCTTACAAGTGGAGATTTTATTTTCTTTTTTGATTTAGAACTTGTTAATAAAATTAGAAGATTTATTGATATCATTTTTCTCTTTAAGGATATGTCTTTAATTATTTTTTCTATCAATATTTTTTTAAATTTTTTAATTATTTTTCTTAATATCATTCTCTTAATTTTTTTATCCCTTTTTATTTTAAATTTAATTTTTAAGAAAATATATCAAGATAAAGTAGTTAATTTTAGTAAAAAAAATAGAAAAGAATATAAAGAAAAAAACACATATCATACCCTTCTAAAAAAGGAATTTATTAATGTTTACAGAAGTACTAATTATTCATTCCAATATTTTGTGATTGGATTAATAGTACCTCTTATTTGTTACACGATGGTTACTATTTCTTCTCAAATAGTGATCAAAATAATATCTCTAGATCTTAAATTTGAAATTGCTGTATTTTCAAGCATTTTATTTTCAAGCTTGACGAATACTTTTTCTGCGACAAACGTCTCACGGGATTCACTTATGTTTTTAGAACTTAAAGCCATGCCTATTAAATTTACTGATCTTATTTACTCAAAGGTTATATTTTCATCAATTATTTCTCTTGTTAGTCTTTTTATTACATCAATAGTCTATTTCTTTATTGGGATCTCTTTTTTTGAATCTTTAATTATATTTATTGGGTCAATTCTTTTTTCAATTGCTCAAATTCTATTATCAACTAAACTAGATTTAATGAGACCGCTTATTAGTAAGAACAATTATTTTGAAATTAGTGAATCTAATAACAATATTTCTTTTATTATTTTCATGTCTCTTCTTATCTCGATTATTTTAGGAATTCTATTAGTGTTTTTAAAAGTTTTGGGTATTTATTTCTTTGGAGAAGTAATTGCTTTAATTTTGCCACATATTGTTCTCATTTTAGTGACTTTAACTCTTTCTATAGTTAGTTTTTTTATCATTAGAAAGAATTTAGAAAAAAACGTAATGGAGGTTTATTTATGAAGAAAAAATTATTAATTTTGATTTTGTCTTTACCACTTATTTTTTTGTTTACTATTACTTCAGTATCTAATATTGCAGGTATCATAATTGATACACCTATTTCTTCCATAAAATTAGATATTAAAGATTCTAATAATTACAAAAAAATGCATTCTTTTGATTTGGGAGATCTCTTTCAGAAAGATATTTTTTTAGAGTTAGAAGTTGCTCCTACATCTGTTAAAAAAGAAAACATTAACCCAAGCTTTTCCTTTCATAACTATAATGAATTAGATATGAGTGATTCTACTAATGTAATTAAAATAGAAGAATTAAAGTCAAGTAGTGATACAAAAAGAGTTTATAAATTAACACCAATTTCTCCTGGAGTAATATATATAGAGGTTTCAGTTCAATCTTTTAAAGAAAGAGTATTAGTGGAAGTCTTTTCTTCGTTCCCTCTTCAAATTGATTCAATAAATTTATTTGATTTAAATGATCAAGAATTAAAATTCTCAAATCTTAAGATGGGAGATGTATTTTTTATTAAAGTTAATACTACGCCTACTAATACTAGAGGAAATTTTCTTTTTGAATCTTCTAATCAAAATATTTTAAAAGTAGATGAAAATAGCGGGAAATCAAGAGCTTTATCTAACGGGGTGGTAGAAGTCAAGATTACACTTTTAAATGGGATTAAGACCATTAAAAAGGAATTTAGCCTTACTATACATGGAAATCAAAGTTTATCTGGTATTGTACTAGAAGGTCTAGAAAATATTCAAGTTCCTTTACTAATGGGTAAAAAAGATTTTAAGTTAACTGGATTTGTGGATGAGAGTATTAATCTTGATTTAAATGAACCTATTATCATGAAAGATAATGTTTGGGTAGAATCATATTTAATAAATATTTTATCTTTATCTCTTCTCGAATCTGGTAAGAGAAGAATTTATTTTGACTTAATAGTGATCCTAAAAGATAATATTAATGATAATTTTACAATTATGTTTAGATTAAATAATTCTTTGTTAGATGAAGATATCTTGTTTTCTAGCATTAATATAAGTTATAAGACTTTTGATAGTTTAGATTTATATATTAAAGGCGAGATGATTGTCTCTTTATCTAAAAATGCATATCTATATACTTTAGAGAGTCATAGTGAGTCTCTATTACTTGATTTAATTTATATATTTGATTTTCCTTCACTATATACACTAGAAGTAGGAAGTAATAAATATATGTTTATAAGAGAAGGAACCTTTATTGCTTATGCCTACATTTACTCTTTTAATTCTTTTTCTGAACTAGAAGAACTTGGTGTACTTCAATTTGAAATAACAGTCCTTAATCCGTATCCAAATTTACTATTTATTGAAAATTCATTTTCGTTAGGAATTGAATCTTTAATGGCTTTTGCGAAATATAGATATGTTGATGGTTTAAAATGTGAAGTATATTATTATCTTGACGGGAGTCTTTATAATAATAATTATTTGGTTGATTTTGATAAAATTACTTTTTCAGTTAGTGATACTGGGATTGGAGAGATTAGAGAATCAGGAAATAATATTTATTTAAAAGTAAATGGAACAGGTCTTCTTGAAGTAAAGGCTTATGATAAAGATTCAATTTTACTTGGAAATCCTATAAGTGCATCTTTTAAGATTAGATTAGTTGATGGAATAAATGTATATAGTGAAAAAGATTTATTAAAGGCTAGTAATTTAGGTGAAAAATTAGTGATTCAGGAAAATATCTACTTAGGTGAAAGTTATTTTGATTACAATGAAGAATCTTTGATTAAATATAGTATCACGAATGATAATGCTTCTAAACTTCGTGATAGTTATAAAAATAATATAATTACCGAAACTGCGGATCAAACATTTTATAAAAACACTTCCAGGGAAGCTATTCTACATTATTTAGTTGAATTTAAAAATGATGTCTTTGGAAATGGGAAGAAGATAAATACTCATTTCATATCTTATTTATTAAATAGATTAAATGTGCAGAATAGTTTATTTAAAGGTCCTCTTGATATGGTTGCTTTAGGTTCATTGGTTGCTGTAAAAGCTGAAGATAATATGTCTTTTTTAGTTAGAACTGAAGGAGTAATACTAGATAACTTAGAATTGTATTCGTATGACATAGAAAAGAATTCTCTCCCAACTTTTGATATTAACGAACTTAACTATGTGGGAACAACTCTTTCAATAATGGAGGATAAAGTATATTTAGTTAATTCTCGAGTAGGCTTTGGAAGAACAGTATTACGAATATTTGGTGAGGAAAGAGAACACTACTATACTGAATCTTTTCATACAAATAGTGATTTAGACTCTATGATTGAAGTAAATCTTATTTCGAATGTTTTGAGTAATTCAAGAGAGTTTATAGTTAAGGTTGGTGCTAATGCTTATAAAATAGGAGAAGTGGATAAAGATTCAAGTTTAGACAATAAATTTATAGAGGCATCTCCTTATTTACTAGATGAAAATAGTATGCCCTATTTAAATAATAATCAACCCTTCAATGTTCAAAATCTTCGAGATGATTATTTTGTTGATAAATATATGAAAACTAAAGTAATATTCACAGACAATGTTTTTATGAGTAGTGGATTATTTTGTATAGGAGTTGAATCTAAATTTAGCGGTCCATTTCTTGATGGTCATAGAATCCAAAATATCTATGAAATGGAAATGCTTCCTTGGAATAACATCGCAGGTACTTCTTATGCTGCACTTCTTACTTTTAATGGGTCTAATAAATTTTATGATTTCAAACCAATTGAACTTATTGATTCTAGAACTTTAATAGAGATTTTCCCTGGAGTTACTGATCCTAAAATATTTGAATATTTTAAATTTGATATTAAGCAATTGTTGTTAGATATTTATATGTTTAGAGAAGATGAAATTAGATATCAGATGTCATCTGAGAGTATCAAAATAAAATTGAGTGAATTTGAGAAAATTCTTATTTACGACAATGTGCAGAAAACATTCATTACTCACGGAGGAATAGTTTTTTATGGAGGTGGTAAAAATTATTCAGTAATAGAAATAAATGATACTCAACTAGGTAGTGATTTAAAAAGGTTTAATATATCATTAGAGGACTTAAGTTCTATTACTACTTCTACTTCATCACTATATGCTAATCTTCTATATGCGGCTGGGAAAGAAGATTTTAATTTTTTGATGTATTCATCTGAATCTTCAATTAATTATGAGTTGCAGAAATATTTAATAAATAATGGGCTTATTGAAATTAGCAAATTTGAACTAGACACAATTTTTTAAATCCTTCAATTTTATTAATGAATTTTTTAGGCTGATCGCCTGTTGATGCTCTTTTTGACTTTTTATCTAAAAAAAAGTTAAACCATCGACATAATACAAAATATATAAAATTATTAGGAGGTTCTGGTTAAAAATAACTAATAATAAGATATTTCAGAGTTTTATATTTAAAAATATGTAAGAAAAAAATAAATAATGACCGAATTATCGCGTTAGAATGCGGATTGTTTAATTAAATAAGGCTTATTATAATAAAGAGAAATCTATATTTTTTTAACTTTCTTTTTTGCTTTGTACTTGGATTTTATTATGGTTTTTAAAGTAGATCACTTATTATATGAAACTATTTTCATATAAATTAGTTCTTTAAAATATATGTATGTTCACTAATTGAATTCAAAATTTTAGGATTAATTTTTTAAGAACTTTCTGTTCTTTGTAAGCTTTAAATTATACTTTACTTATTATAATGAATCCTTTTTTTATTTAACAGGTAGTATAGAAATAATTTTATTATTAAAATAAAAGATAATTTTATTGGCTTTTTTGGAAGTATTAATGTTTCAAAGCTCCTTTAAATAACATTTATTATTGATAGATTTAGTACTTCTATAATCAAAGAGATCTAGTTATTTTTATTTATAGTAATCAAAAAAATTAATATATTTGATAAAATGTTATGAGTGTGAAGACTACAAATGAAAAAAGATACGATGTATTTAAATATTTATTTAATGAAGAAATTCAAAAGAATAACTATACTAATAAGTTATACTCAGGTGAATAAGAATATAATTTACATAAGTTAGAAAAGAGTTTACTAGGTGATAAAGTAAAAAGAATTTATGATACTTTAAATTTATTTGGTATAAGATATATAGCACAAATTGAGATGATAGTGTATTCAAGAGTATATTATAAGTTGAAAAGTTTGGACTTACTAAAAACATTATCAAGCATAGATTGTATATAAAGGTTATCTGAAATATATGTAATATATGAGAAAGGTAAATGGATATCAAATATTATTATATACTTTTAACCTGATTTTCACCAGTAATCATATATAGGACAAACAATTATAAGTAAATTAAAAGAGACATATTTTTAATTTATATGTCTCTTTTGTCTAAATCCATATTGATAATTAATTTTTAAATAAAAAACAACTTAATATCCTTCAAAAGCCGACATCAAGCGGGCCCAATAACTTGAAAGAAGAAATAATCCAACTGTCATTACCCAATACAAAATCAAAAATATTTTTTTTGTTAATTTAGATTTCATTTTCACAAAATATATAAATAAAGTATAAATTATAACAATTACGGAAAGAAGTATATAGACAGTAATTTCAGAAACACTAAATAATCCACGTGACCCCCATCTTCTTATGACACGAAACAAAATAAAAGAAAAAAATAAGAACAATAAGAATACTGAAGAAACACTTATAACAACTATTTTTTTTTTTTTTGATAACATAAACTTATCTTCCATTACCTAATAAAACCCCCTATAATCATATTTAACAATAAAATAATCACAAAGCAATAATAGTTATAATTTTTTTTAAAAAGATTTATTCAAATGATAAATTATACTTCCTTGTTTATTTCAACAAACCATTTCACTACAATTATTGTTATATCACAAAATTATAATTAAAAGTAAAATGTTATAAAAAAATAATAACATTTTTAAAAATAACAATTTTATCGCATTTTTTTTATTTTTATAGAAGGTTTAATTTCATGAATAAAATAGAATTAAAAATAGCAATTCTTGTTGAAAAGGAAGAGAGTAAAAAGAATATAAGATATAAGTAAGGAATAAAAATCTTACCTAAAACATGAGCCTTATTTAGTTGATAGAACCGCTTACTAAAGCGAAAAAATGGTTATTTATAATAAAAAACGGGAATGATTATTTTACAAATATGAAATAAAAATATATGATATTTTGATAATAGTTAATAAATGGTGGATACAATGTTATCATATACTTTTAACCCGATTTTCATCAGTAATTATATATAAGACAAACAATCATCAGTAAATTAAAAGAGGCGTATTTCTCATTCATATTTCTCATTTTTCTGAATTCAAAGTAATAATATATACGTTACATCTTCAATAAATTATGGATAATATCCCTCAAACGTCCAAATAAAAAAGGCAAAATAACTAGAAAATAGGAATATCACACAGGTTAATATCCAGTATAAAATAAAACGAAGCTTATTTGAAAACTAAAATTTTGTTTTCACAAAATATGTAAATAAAGTATAAATAATAACACTTAAAGAAGCAATAATATAGATTATTATTTCCCAAATATCTAGAAATACACTCTTATCTGGTCTCCACCTTCGAATAATAGGAAACAAAATTATAAATTAAAGTAAAATGTTATAAAACATAAAATTATTTTCTAAAGATTACAAATATTTAGTATTTTATTATCTGTTTATAGAAGTCAATTAGATATATTGATTTAATTTTTTGTTTGGAAATGAAATTCGTTATTTTCATTATTCTAAGCTAAATACTTTTGTATTGTTTCAACTTCTTTTTTAGAAACACTTTCTTGGTAATTATATTTAGTAGTATCAACATATTCTTTTTTATAATATTTATTTATCCAATCAATATACAGGTAGCTGTAAAAATCTTCTACTATTTTTTCTTTTAGTTTTGTGTTGAATGTATTAGCTAGTTTAAGATAGTCTTTGAAAGAAACAATGAGTAAATTAAAATGATCAATAAGAGTATTATCTAGAAGAACAAGTCCATAAAAATCTTTGATGTATTTATCAAGTTTTTTTGGAGATAAAACAAACTCAGAATATCTATTGATAAAACCGCCATAAGAAACGTATGAATTAGTTTTAGAGATAAGATCATTAATTATAATAGTTGTTCTATCTTTCATGGCCATCATTTCCTTTTTTCGACTAATAAAATCTGTAAAATAAACGATATTGTTATAAAACAAATTTCTGAATTCATAATCATCAGTTATCTTGTAGTAAATAAGAGAAAGTTTTGTAACTTCGGAATTTCCAAATTCTTTTTTCTTTAAAGTTTCTACTGATAGAAAATACTGTTTTAAATGACTATCATCTAAGTCAATGAAGTTTTTCACAACTGCTAAAAAACTTTTTATTTTTAAGTAATTTTTATATTTGGGATTTAGATTCATAGATATATTAATAAATATTTTTTGAATTACTTCTAGTGGATAATCAATTAATAAATTTGGAGTTAGTACTTCTAAGAAAATTGTATTGAAGATATTTCCTAAAAATTCAAATTTCTTTGCATCTCCAGGAAATAAAGTAACTATTTGCTCTAAATTTAAAATAAAGAATATTTTGTTGTCATTTCCAATTAATTTAAAAGTTGCTAGGAAATCATCTAGGGCAGAGTTTATTCTAGGTATCTTTAAAATATCTGGTAAAGTTATAATAGTCATTATTAAATTTTGGAAATTACTATGGTTATTTTTTCTATCAAATTTAAAGTAGAAAGTTATAGTAAGACTAAGGGCATTATAAAGTGAATCTAAAATAGTCTCTTTGATGTATGTATCATCTAACTCTAAGAAGTCTTGATATAAAAAATTAAGAATATCCCAACTCATTGTAGAAACGATACTATTAATAATAGGATTTAATTCTTCAAGGATGCTTTTAACAAATAATGTAAATAGTTCATGTTTTTCATCCGTATAATGATAATATATTGACGGATCAATATAATTTAAATAGTTGATCAAATAAGAAAAAAGACCAAGTATTTTTTTATCTAAAAAAAGAGATGAATTTTCGAAATTTATTATAAAGGAAAGTAGTAAACTTACCATTTCTTTTGGGGTTGCTTCAAAAGATTTCCGATCTTTAAAATATTCTTCAATTTTTTGGCTAATATTTATTTCTTGCTTAGTAAAAAGTTCTTCTAAAAAAATAAGCTCATCTATTTTGAAATTATTTTCTGTCTTCTGTTCTACTTCCTTATTAATTTTAATATTAATTTTTTTCTTGATTTCATGAATGGTTGCTGAAGTATCAAGATTATACTCTTCAAATATTGTTTTCTTTCTAAACTTAATTATTTTCATAATTTATCTCCTTTTTTAAGATATTATTTTCTAAAGAAGTATAGAAGATTTCAAATTATTTATAAAAAAAACGGTGATGTTAAAAAGTAAGCTCACCGTTTTTTATTAAATGTTTTAGTTATAAATTAAATTTGATCCCTAAACATGAAGAGAAGAAAATAATAATCTATACCTAATATTACCATATTTATTTATTGTTTTGGTAGAAAATGCAAAATAAGAGAAATTGCGTTCAAAATGGTTAGAAATTTTAATTTTTTTAAAATTTTTAGTTAATATTTAATTAAAATTAGCGTATTATTTTACTAAAAGAAAAATTATTATTTTTATAAGTACATTTTTACATTTTATTTAAAAATAGTAATATAATATATGCGTTTTTAAAGGAGATGATAACGACGTGGGAAGTAAACCAATAATTCAATTAAGACAAGTATCAAAAACATTTGATGGTGAGAAAGTAGTAGATTCAATAGATTTAACTATTTATGAAAATGAATTCGTAACACTTTTAGGACCATCTGGTTGTGGAAAAACAACCACTCTTAGAATGATAGGGGGTTTTGAAACTCCTGATTCAGGCGAAATAATTATTGACGGTAAAGTAATCAATGATTTACCGCCATATGCTAGACCTATTAATACAGTTTTTCAAAGATATGCTCTTTTTCCACATTTAAATGTGATCGGAAATGTATCTTTTGGATTGAATAATAGACCACTAGATTATTTATTAAAAAAATTTGAAATTGATAAAGTAAAAGGTTATCGAAAGATAATAAAAGAACGAATTGAAGAAGAAGCAAGATATGCTTTAAGATTGGTAGGTTTAGTAGGTTTTGAAAATAGAAAAATAGATCAAATGTCAGGTGGTCAACAACAACGTGTTGCACTAGCTAGAGCTATTATTAATAGACCTAGAATTTTACTTTTAGATGAACCGTTATCCGCTCTTGATTTAAAATTAAGACAAAATATGCAATATGAATTAAAAGAAATGCAAAGAAAACTTGGTATTACTTTTATATTTGTAACTCATGATCAAGAAGAAGCTATGACTATGAGCGATAGAATTGTCGTTATGAAAGAAGGAATAATTGTTCAAGAAGGTACTAATAGAAAAATATATAATGAACCTATTAATAAATATGTTGCTAAATTCGTAGGAGAAAGTAATATATTCCCTGGAACTTATATTGATAAAAATTTAGTTAATTTTTTAAGTGTTAATTTTAAATGTGTTGGTTATACCTTTGACCCAGGTGAAAGTGTTAATGTTGTAATTAGACCAGAAGACTGGGATGTTGTTGAAATAGATAAAGCAAGTATTGTTGGTATCGTGAAATCTGTAATCTTTAAAGGAGTACATAATGAACTTGAAGTAGATGTAAATGGATTAACAATTGAAGTTAACTCTTACGAAAGTTACGAAATAAATGAAGAGATTGGATTAAAAGTTGACCCGTACGAAATCCATTTAATGAAATCAGAGGAGATTTCAACTAGCAATGAACAAAGCATATAAAGTTTTATCCATTCCATATCTTGTTTGGTTAATCTTGCTTGCATTCTTCCCGATATTGATAATGACAGTATTAATATTTATGGAGTCTGAAGGCTTAACTCTTGATGGTGCTGTTATTTCTCTTTTTGCTTTTGAATTATTTTTTGATTCTTCTACTATGATTTCTATTCTTAATTCACTATTCTATAGTATTACAGCAACTATCTTTTGTATTATTTTAGGATATTTAGCAGCTTTTGTAATCTATAAATCAAGAATCAAAAATAAATTTCTTGTAATTATTATTTTTGTTCTTCCCATGTGGAGTAATTTATTACTTCGAATTCAAGCAGTTGGTAGTTTGCTTGAAACAAATAATATTATTACTAGTTTACTAGGAATTACAGGAATAAATGCTAATGGTACTGGATTTGCTATTATTTTAGGAATGGTAGTTACATATCTACCTTTCATGATTTTGCCGATATATACAGCCTTAGAAAAAATAGACAAATCATATGAGGAAGCAAGTCTTGATTTAGGTCTTCCAGAATTTAAAACATTTTTCAAAGTTACATTTCCTTTAAGTTTAAAAGGGATTGTTAGTGGTTCGATAATGGTCTTTTTGCCAGCATTAAGTGGATTTGCGATTCCCCAGATACTTGGAAAAGGAGATAAATTATTAGTTGGAAATATTATAGAACAATCTTTTAGAAATATGAACTATAATTTTGGTTCCCTATTATCGATTATCTTATTAATTTTTATTATGGTATCTTTAATTTTACTTAATAAAACTGATAAGGAAGGAGAAACTTTATTATGACCGAAATTGCAAATATAAAAGATTATGGATATAAAGATACTAGAAGATTAAGAAAGGCGCTTAAAATTATTGCTTATGTATTAGTAGCTTTAACAATTGTTCTAATTTATGCATCAACAATCATGATTGCATTACAATCATTTAATTCATCTGTTAATACTCAACAATTCGGTGGATTTACTTTTAAATGGTATCTTGAAATGTTTAAGGAAAGGACTCTTCGAAATGCGATTTTTAATACGCTAATAGTAAGTTTAGTTTCCGTTTCTTTATCTACTATTTTAGGTACTTTAATTGCTATTGGTATATTTTCATTATCTAAAAAATCAAAACAAATAATGATATTATTAAATAATATACCTCTTCTTAACGCTGATATGGTTACAGGTATTTCTCTTATGTTAGTTTTCTCTTTGTTACTTCCAGTTTTCCCTTATTTATTTGGACCTACAACAATGATTCTAGCGCATTTATTCTTTACACTTCCTTATGTTATTTTAAGTGTATTACCTAAGTTAAAGGAAATTGATAAGAATTTAATAGATGCTGCCTTAGATCTTGGAGTTAAACCATTTAGAGCTATTAAAAAAGTAATTATACCTGCAATAAGTTCGTCTATCTTTTCAGGAGCTCTATTAGCATTCACTGTAAGCGTTGATGATTTTGTTATTTCTTACTATACTACTGGTAATGGATTTGATAATTTATCAATCTGGATATATTCATCTATAGGTAGACGTAGTTTAACACCAAGTGTTTATGCTTTTTCTACTTTGCTTTTAATAGTTACTTTAATGTTGATTATAACATCAAGATTCTTAATGAATAGAGGTAAATCTAAATGAAAAACAAAAAAATAATCATATTAATTTTAATTGTTTTGAGCACTATTTTATCATCGTGCAATTCTATGAAAGATACTTTGCTTTTACTTAATTGGGGAGAATATATCAATCCTGATTTATTAGAAAAGTTTGAAAATGAATTTAATGTAGTTGTAAACATGAGCACGACTGATTCTAATGAACTTTTTTATTCACGTGTCAAAAATGGAACGACTGTCTATGATTTAGTTATTCCTTCTGATTATATGATAGAAAAAATGGTTCAAAATGATTTATTACAAGAAATTGACTTTTCTAAGTTACCATTTTATAATAAAAGTTATTTAGTTCCAGGTGTTAATACGATTTTAGATTCTTTGTCTCCTCAGACTACAAAATCTGGAGTTAAAGATCCCGTTGACTTCTGTGTTCCTTATTTTTGGGGTACGTTTGGAATTATGTATGATAAAAATAAAAAAGGTTTAGAAGAGATAATAAGTGATCCAAAAACTGCAGCTCAAAATTTCTTTAATCCTTCTATTTTACCTCAAGGTACTAGAATTGGAATATATGATTCTCCAAGATTTATTTATTCTGCTGGTCTACAAGCACTTGGTAAAGATGATTTAAATGAATTACCAACTAGTGGAAATAATTTAATTAAAGATGTTCAAAATCTTTTAATTAATTCTAATATTTTTGAATGGGGTTTTGATACTTTAAAGAAAAATATTATTTCATCAAATCTTGAATTAGGATATACTTGGACTGGAGATATGCTAGATATGTTATATATGGAATTAGATGAAGGTAAAAGTATTGATGAAATATCTTTCGATATTGTTATTCCAGAAGACGCTATTGCATTCATGGATGCTTTTGTAATACCGAAGAAAGCAAGACATGTCGATCTTGCACATGAATTTATTAATTTCTTTTTAAATCCTTATAATGCATATGAAAATGCTTCTACTGTAGGTTATTGCACACCAGTACTTGAAGCATATAATTGGATAATTAATCCTGAATTAGCTGAAAGTTTAGGTCTTTGTGATTATACCGAGGATAAAGAATGGTTAGATAACTGGAGTTATGCAAACAATAGATACTATCCTCTTAATTCAGAAAGTGATCCTTTTAATGGAGTTGCTTTATCAAATTTTGATAAGAAAACATTAGATAGAATAAATCAAATGGTTAATCAAGTTAAAACTAAGTAAAATAATTTATATTTTTTGGATTAAAAGTATAATTTAAACTACTTTTATGATGCAAACCTCATTGCCATGTGAACAAGTTACCCTATATGTACCTCTGCTTCTTGGTGTAAATCTAACAGTAGATTCTCTATTACTAAAAACACCATTAAAACTAAATAAATCGCTTTTTACGCCATCCATACAACCAAGTTCAGCATTAGCCCCTTTAATAGTCCACTTTACTGGTTGTCCTACTTTAACTGTTATGTCTTTAGAACCTTGAAATGTCATAGTTGTAGAGACTATCTGATTTCCATCACTATCTATTTTTGTAGGATTAGAAAAAACAAGAATTAAAGTTAGAATTAATAAAACGACTCCGAGAGTTGATGACATAATTATAATAATTTTATTTCTTTTTATCTTTTTCTCTATAGCTTTCTGCTTTGCAATTTCTTCTTGTCTTTTTATTCTTTCAATTGTTTTTTGATTTGCCATTTCATGTCCTTCTAGTTAATTACTATTATTTTTGCTTTTATCATTCCCATCCAACAACTATAACTTATTGTTCCTAATTCTGTTGGAGTGAAATATAATGTGTTGATTCCTACGGTTAAAGTTTGAGATATTTTAAATTTGCTAATCCTTAGTTCGTTATTACAACTAGTTAAACTGCTAGTTGTGGCGTTTATCTCAAGGATTACAGGAATACCTTTTTTTACTTTAAATGATTTATACTTATTTGTTTCTAAATCAAAGGAAATTGTTTGGGTATTAGTGGTCTCATCATAAATTGCTACAAGGATATTTGTATCATCTGTAAAATTTAAGAAATTTACTCCAGCAAGCGTTGTACCGTTAGATAGCATGAACATGCCTAATAACATAACTAGAATAGCACTTGCAGTTGTAAGAGTTTTAGCGAATTTAGTAGTTAAATGAGAACTAACTATTCCTAGTAAAAACATCAAAGGTACAGTTCCTAGTGAGAATAAAAACATGGATAAAGCGCCTAGAAAAATACTTCCTGTAGATAATGCATATATTTGCATTGCCGTTAAAGGTCCACATGGCATAAATCCATTTAAGAGTCCGACAATTAATTCTGATTTTGAATTTGATTTCTTTGTATTAATTAATTTATTTAGTGATTTTGGTAACCTGGGAGTTATTTTTTTAAGAAATGAAAAAGAACCAAACATATTTAAGCCCATTATGATCATAAATATAGATGCTATTATCATTACTATACCTTTAGCAGTATCAGAAAAAGATAAGATTGAACCTAAACCACCAACAAGAGCTCCAATTGCTGTATAAGAAATAACTCTACCTAAATTATATAAAATACTAGATTTAAATGTTTTTTTCTTTCCATTTTTGGAACATGTTTTATTACAGTTACTACAATCACTTGTACAACTTTCAGTTGTTTTGGTATCTTTATTAACATTAACAGATATATTAATACCTCCACACATTGCTACACAGTGAAAAGAAGTCAAAAGTCCAATTACGAATAACATTAGATATCCTGTTGAAGCATCTGCGGTTGGAAATATATTCACGAAATCAAATATTCCTAGAGTACTAATAGTTATATAACTTATTAATAAAATTATTAAAAGTCCTAGAACTTTAAAGAATGGATTGATAGGCTTTAGAGTTGTGTCTATCTTTTTTACTTCTCCTGTCTCATAACCTAAATCGTCTATTAGTTTAGTAATCTTATCTATACTTGTAAGATTATCAATATAAACAACTTCTACTTTAAGTTTAAGAAGATTAACTTTTACTTCCTTAATACCAATAGAATCAAGAAGATTTTCTTTGATTAATTTTTCACATTCAAGGGTTGTCATTCCATATACTTTAATAGAAATTTCTTTAATATTTTCATCTTGATCTAGAATTAAAGATGCATGATAGCCGATACTATTAATTAGACCAATAATATCTTTGGTATTTATTATTTCTTCATCAAATGAAAGGCTTGCTGCATTTTTAGAAAAACTTACGTTACATTCCAAAACACCAGGAGTACTTTTTAATTTATTATCTATTTTTGTTTCACATGCTAAGCATGTCATATTTTTAATTTTTAAATTAATATTTTGCATTAAGCCCTCCCTCTTAATGAATAATATTATAGCACTTTAAATTTTTAATTTCTATTTATAGTTTAAATCCGACTTAAGGAGTGTGGTGGTGAGAATTATATAATAGTGAAACATTTACGAAAAATCGATTCATCTTTATTGTCTGGATCAGATGAAATAACTAACGATTTCAATCAAATAAACAAAATAATCAATCTGAATTTGAATTACTCATACTTGAGAGTGGAAACTTTCAAGTGAGATTTAAAAATTAAGTATATTAAAAAGAGGGAAAAAAAATAATTAATTGCCTCCACTAAGGGTATCTTACAACAGAATTTAAATCGGGCTTCTTTTGTCCAAAATAATGTCCTTTTTGTCCTTTTTGTCCAAAATAATGTCCTTTTTGCCCTTTTTGTCCGAAATAATGTCCAAAATGTTATCTAAAAACATTTTACATGATATAAGAAGAATGAAAAGGAGTATAGTTAATGAATTTAGGTTTTGAAAATGAAATAACAGAATTTAGGGAGTCAACGGCTGAATTAGATAAAGCACTTCGTGATATTGCAGCTATATTAAACAAACATAAACATGGTATTTTATACTTTGGAGTAAAAAATAAAGGAGATGTTAATGGTCAAATTATTGGTGAAAAGACTCTAAGAGATATTTCAACAAAAATATATGAACGAATCCGTCCAATACCCGCCCTTTCAATTAATGCTTTCCCTATTAAACAACTTATCATATATACAGGTAATATTTAGTGGACAAGAAGTCCCTTATTCAACTAGTGGTAAATATTATATTCGTGTAAGTGATGAAACAAGGGAAATGACGCAGACTCAACTAAGCGAATTATTTAATGATTTAAATACAACAGATAAAAAATGGGAATTAGAATCTTCTAATACTAAAATAAACGAAGTAAATGATTGTATTATTAAATACAATTATAATGAAGGATTTAAAAAAAATAGAATTACTGAAAACTATATCAATTCAATAACCGCGTTATCTAAATTAGGTCTTGTAAATGGAGATTACTTAACAAATGCTGGAAATTTATTATTTTCAAGCAAGGGACCCATTTGGCTAAAAATGGGTGTTTTCGCTACAGAACAAAAAATAACTATACTCGATATGGTTCAAATTCATGGAAATATTTTTGAGTGTATTGAGGAATCTTATAAATTCATTTGTAAAAACATCGGATGTGCAGCAGAGATAAATTCAACAAGAAGAGTTGATATGTCTGAAATACCAGTTAACGCAATTAGAGAAATTATTGTTAATTCATTTGCTCATGCTTCATATCATACATCTTCAACCTACCACGAAATAGATATATTTCCAACTAAAATAACAATATACAACCCTGGAAAATTACCTAGAGGTATAGAACCAATTACTTTCTCAAAAAATAATTTTCCTTGTTCTTTTAGAAACCCTAAGATTTCTGAAATATTATTTAGGTGTTCACAAATTGAAGCGTTCGGTACTGGATTCAAAAGAGCATTTTCCTTATTCGATGATGCAAAAATAAAATATGATTATGCTGATAACCACGAAGGTTTTTCTTTTAATATTTATAGAAAAGAAATACTATATGGTAGTGATACTACAAAAGTTCCACCAGTAGATGAGCTAAACAATACTGAAATTGAAGTATTAGAAATATTAAAGAAAAATCCACATTATAAGAATATTGAAATGTCCGAATTAATATTCAAAAGTGAGAAAACTGTTTATCGTTGTTTGAATATTTTACAAAAGTATAATTACATCAAGAAAGCAGGAACTCAAAAAAATATTTATTGGGAGATACTAAAATGAGTGATGATCTAATGAAAGTGCTTAATTATTTTTTTCTTTTATTCGCTGTTTAGATTGTTTAAATTATAAATATCAAAAGGAGGAATAGGAATAATCATTTCTTTTATTTTCTTTATTGAAAAACATCCAATAATTCCGTTTGTATTTGTTATAAATATTTCTATAAATATTGGTGACTGTAAAAAATAATATAAAAAAGGATTATTTATAAATCCTCGAGCAAAACAGCATATTTTTTCCCCTGCTGAACCTCTCCTGATGCATAAAAAAATAACCAATTGGTTCAATTTCAAAGTTTTTAACTTCATCAAATGGTATTTTGATTTCATTGTTATATACTATTGAATTATTAAATTGAACATATTTAGTACCAATATAAGATAAGCCATCATTTAAATTTGAATATTTCACTTTTTTTAGGTGTTCATCAACACACTTAACTTCATTACCTATCTCTCATAATAAGAATTAGAAGAATTAATATATTAAATTAAACTACTTTCATTAAATGGTCCAATTACTAGTTTTCCATTTATTATATCTTGTGTTTGTGATTGTGACATAGAATTATTTTCTATTGCTAGTGAGGATTGAATAGATTTAATTAAGTTTATTTTTCTTAGCTTCGGTAAAACAATTAAAGAATTTAATAGATTAATCCTCTCAATAATCTCTGTTATTTCAATAGCTAATTCTAGTATTTCATCAGTAATTGTAAAAGATGGAATATATGACATTTTTGTTTTCTCCTTAAAATAATTATATCAAATTGACAGATATATGTCAAAATATAATCTCATCTTGTATGGTTTCTTGTATGGTATCTTGCATGGTCAAAAACTGATTTAACTAGAAGTTTATCGTAAATAATAAGAATATATTTAAATTTAGAATATAGGTTTAACTAATTTCTGATGGATTTTATTGTTTTTGATTTACCCACTTCAGGAGTGTGGTGTTGAATAAATATAACTTATAATAAAATTTATATAAAAATAAACTCTCAATTACTTCATTTTTAAAAATTTATACTAAAAAATATACATTTTCTCAAATATTATCGTTTTTTAGAGGTTTTCTTTTTTTAAATAATTAGAGTTACTTTTGATATAATTATTAAAGCAAAAGGAGAGTTATGAGAGCTAAAGCACTATTTTCGTTAATTGGTAAAAGTTGGATATTAATTGTATTAGTAATGTCATTTACTTTAGTAAATCAATTTTTATATAGTGCATTTCCACTTCTAACTCAATATGTTTTACAAAGGCTTTCCCTCATAGAAGGAACTGATTCAAGTGGTTTAGAAATTGGAAATATTAATTTACCGGCATTTCTTTTGAATTTTTTTGATTCAATTGAAGATATAAATAGTATTGTTTATTTAGTTTCTTTATTCTTATTTTCTTTTTTTGTTTTCAGGGTATTTGTTAGATTTCTTGAATTTATTGGAAGAGAATATTTACTAGAACAAGTTTCTTTAAATAGTAGAAACAAATTATACAAACATATTATTGATCTTCCTTTTTCTTATCATAATAGTGTAGATACTGGTGATCTTATTCAAAGAGTTACTACTGATGTTTCAACTACTTCTGATTTTCTTGCTATGAGATTAATAGATTTCGTGAGATTACTCGGAGCTATTATCTTTGGTAGTTATCAATTATATTTTATAAGTCCAACAATTTGTTTTGGTCTTCTTCTTCTAAGTATTCCTGTAGGAATTGCCTCAGTTATTTATTTCCTTAAGGTAACTAAAATTGATGAAGAAATAGAAGAAACCGAAAGTAAGATGATTAATGTAATTCAAGAAAATGTTCAAGGTGTTAGAGTTGTAAAAGCATTTGGCAATGAAGAGTATGAAATCAATAAGATGATTAAATACAATTCTATCTACCGAAAAAGTGATATTAGGTCTACCAATATAATGGCTTTGTTTTGGCCTTTAACAGACATTTATTCAACTTCACAGTTTTTATTACTGGTAATAGTGGGGACTATTTCTATTCAAAATGGAACACTTACAGCTTTTGATGTCATTACAGCAACAACAATTGCAGGAATGTTAATTTATCCTATTAAAAGTTTAGGTAGATTAATTACTGTTTATACTAGAGCAATTGTCTCAGCAGCCAGACTTCAAGAATTGTTTTCAACAAAAGATGAATATGTTATTAACGGGACCACAACCCCTCCAATTGACGGAGATATTGAATTTAAAAACGTTTCGTTTTCATATCAAGATTCTTCCCTTAATTTAATAAATAATATTTCTTTTAAAATAAAGAAAAATGAAACTGTGGCTTTTATAGGTAAAACTGGATGTGGGAAATCTACTATTATAAATCTACTTCTTAGAATGTATGAAATTAGCGGTGGTACAATTTCTATTGGTGGAATAGATATCAGAGATATTGAGAAACATTATTTAAGAAAGAATATTGGAGTAGTATTTCAAGATCCTTTTCTATTTGGAACTACGATTAAAGAAAATATTGGAATTACAGATGAGAATTTAACTATGGAGGAAATAGTTAGGGCTTCGGTAGATGCGAAATTTCATGAAGAAACATCAAAGTTTGTTTTAGGTTACGATACTTTAGTTGGTGAAAAGGGAACATCACTATCAGGGGGTGAGAAACAAAGAATTGCTATAGCAAGAATTCTTGTTTCTAAAAGACCTATTATTATCTTTGATGACGCATTAAGTGCTGTAGATACTAGTACGGATTATCTAATAAGACAAACTATTTTAAGTAAAAATCTGAAAAAAACATCTTTAATAATAACACATAGAATAACTACTGCTAAAGAAGCAGATAAAATTATAGTTCTTGATAACGGTAATATTCAAGATATAGGAACTCATGATGAATTAATACTTCGAGGTGGTCTTTATAGTGCTTTATGGGCAATTCAAGGAAAACTTGAAAAAGAATTTGATGAATTACTAGAAGAGAAAGGAGGTGATCTATAATGGGTTTTGATTTTGATGAAGAAAATGATTTAAAATATAAACTTAGATTAACTCCTTGGAAAAAAATATTCTCTATATTAATGAGAAGTAAAAAACAACTCATAATTACAGCTATTAGCTGTGTTTTTGTTTCAATTTTTGATGCGATGTTTCAAGTAATTGATAGTTATATTATTGATACTATTTATGTTCATGGAAATTATTCTTTTTTAAATATGGCTATTATCTTGCTATTATCTTGTAGTATCTTATCTGCATTCACAGTCTGGTGTTTCTTAAGATTTGGAGGAAGAGTTGCTATTGACATAAGTTTTAATATCAGAAATGATTGTTTCAAAAAATTACAACAACTTCCTTTTAGTTATTACGATAAAACTCCACATGGTTGGATTATGGGAAGAATGACATCTGATGTTAGAAATATTTCTGATACCTTGTCATGGGGAATCATTGATTTTATTCTTCTTCTCTTTACAATTGTTTTTTGTTTAATTGTAATGTTTATCTTGAATGTTAAATTAGCTTTAATAGCTTTAATATCTATCCCTTTAATGGTCCTAGTAGCTTTTCTTTTCAAAAAAATTATTTTAAGTGATCGCAGAAAAACTAAAAAATATAATTCTATTATTACTGGTTTATATAATGAAGCATTTCTTGGTGCTAAGACATCTAAAAGTTTAGTTATTGAAGATAAGAATTATAGATTATTTAGTAAAGAAACTAGAAACTTAAAGAGTTATGGAATTAAAGCAGCAATTCACTCGAATTTATTAACTGCAATTATCATGATTATTGGGTATTTTTTCTTTAGTGTTATTCTAGTAGATTCTTCAAAGCAAATTTTAAGTAATCTATTTGGAACTGGTCTCAGTTTAGGAACTATGACACTTTTTCTTAATTACATGATTAAAATGATGGACTATACAATCGGCTTAACGGATTACTTTGGAGTATTACAATCAACTCAAGCAAGTGTTGAAAAAGTAGCCCAACTACTAGATGCGGATGTTATTCTTGAAGATAAACAAGAAATTGTCTCTAAGTATGGTGATTTGTTCAATCCTAAATTTGAAAATTGGGAAGAAATAAAAGGAGATATTAGTTTTAATGATGTTACTTTTTATTATAAAGAAGATGAAATCGTCCTTAATAAATTTAATTTAGATATTAAAGCAAATTCAAGTGTTGCTATTGTAGGTCATACTGGAAGTGGCAAAAGTACAATTGTTAATCTTTTATGTCGTTTTTATGAACCAGTTAGTGGAGTTATTAAAATTGATGGAGTAGATTATAAAGAGAGAAGTATAAATTTCCTACATAAAAGACTTGGATATGTATTACAGACACCTCATCTTTTTTCAACTACAATTATCGAAAATATGCGTTATGGAAATCTTAATGCGACGGATGATGAAATAATTTCTGTTTGTAAATCGATTGGAATCGATGAAATGATTTCCTCTTTAGAGAATGGATACAATACAGAAGTTCAAGAAGGTGGAAATAGATTATCTATGGGACAAAAACAACTAATTTCCTTCGCAAGAGCTTTAATTGCAAATCCTAGAATATTAGTCTTTGATGAAGCAACTTCTTCAATAGATTCTTTAAGCGAGGAGATAATTCAAAAAGCAACTGCTAAATTATTTAGTGGAAGAACTTCAATTATTGTTGCCCATAGACTTTCTACAATTATCAATTGTGATTTAATTGTAGTTCTTGATAAGGGAGAAATAAAAGAAAAAGGAACTCATGAAGAACTCTTAAGAAACAAAAAGGAATACTATAATCTTTATAAAAGTCAATTTATCAAAGAAATAGAAACTAAATATAGCGATGAATAAGATAGAAAACCTAAAAAAACTTGATTTTCTCTTATTTCAGTAAAAAAAAAGAAATTTCGATATAATTATAAATGCTTATGTAATATAAGTTTTATTAATAAGGAGAAAATATGAACGTATTTGATTGGTTATCTACTATATGTGCTTTATTACTTGTTGTATCTGTATTATTTCAAAATTCAGATGATGATATTCAAGATGCATTTGGTGGAAGTAAAAGTGAGTTATTTAAAAATAAAAAATCTCGTGGTTTTGAATTATATGTAAAGGTTGCTAGTGCTCTTTTTGGCAGTCTTTTTGTAGTTTTTTGCGTAATAGCTAATTTATTAAGAACTCTTTAATATGCAACGTTATTTTGTTGAAGAGGATAACAACAAGATAATTGGTTCAAATTATCACCGAATCACACAAGTAATGCGTGGCAAGGTAGGTGATAAAATTGTAGTTTGCTGTAATGGTGTTTGCAATATTTGCACAATAGATTCGATTGGAGAGTACATAAAATATTCTAAACTTAAAATGTTAGAAAAAGTTGACTCTCTTCACATCACTTTAATTCAAGGTTTTCCAAAAGGGAAAAAATATGAAGATGTTATTAAGACTTCAAGCCATTTAGGAGTAAGTAATATAATCTTTGTGAAGATGCAAAGAAGTGAAGCCGATCCTAAAACTATTAAAGATGAAAGAGCAAAGTTAATTATTAAAGAAGCTTGTGAACTTTCAAGAAGAGATACACTTGCTTACTATTCAGTGAGTGATACTATTGAAAGAATAGATTATTCCCAGTTTGATTTACTAATTATGGCAGACGAAGAGGAAAAAGATAATGTAGTATCATCTTATTTGACTTCGAATAATATCTATAATAGAATAGGTGTTATAATCGGTCCAGAAGGTGGGATTAATTCCGCGGAAAGAGCGTTCTTAAAAGAAAAAGGTGCTAAATCAGTTACCTTGGGGAGTTTGATTTTTCCTACTCAACTCGCAAATATCGTTATTTTATCGATTATTAATGAATGGTTCTTGAATAACGTTAAGAATAAAATAGTATAAATTATTTATTATAGTAGATATTAATATTGAATAAAATGTTAATATTAGATATAAATCTGACTTTAGGAGGTGATTATAATGTCAAAAACTATAGTAAAACCTAATGAGTCTTTAGATGATTCTATAAAAAGATGGAAACGTGATGTTTCCAGAGAAGGAACACTTGCTGAAGTTAAAAAGAAAGAATATTTCTTGAAGCCTGGAGCAGCAAGACGTGAAAGAATTAGAGCAAACAGATCTAAAAAACATTAATTTTAAAGGAGTTTCTGTAAAGAAACTCCTTTTTTATATATTTTATTTTGGGATTTTATAGTTTTTAAAGTAATATATTATTTATTTGAGGTTTTGATATAAAATATAAACAACTGTTAGGTTTAAAAGATTAGATTGTAATCTAACAATTATTTAGATACTTGGATAAATATAAAATTTAAACATTTGGAGGGGAATTTTATGTCACAAATTAAATCAAACACTTTTTTTAAAAAGGGATTACTGTTTTTTGATATTGTTTTGTTGTTTTTAGCTGTCTTTACTACTTTTGGTAACGAGCTTAATTTTAGTGCTGCGACAATTTATGATTCTATTACTGATGGTATAAGTGTACCTTCTGATGTTGCTTCTTTGCCTGATCTTGGTGATTTAACAACAACAACAATAAATGGCATGAATGGTAATGCGTCTCTTGAACCTGCTTATAAGATTACAACAATAAATGGCATGACCAATTTAAGTTTATTGACTCAAAAAGCTAATAATGTGATGACATTTAAAACTAACCGTATAAATTCTAACCGAGTTGCTATTTACTTACTTAATGATCTTGATTATACAGGCCTTGGTGCTTCAGGAAAAAATTATGGAAGTTTCAGAGGAAGTTACAACTACGATCAGATTGGTTCTTTTAGGGGAACTGCTGGTTCTAAATTTGGCGGTATCTTTCATGGTCTAAGTCATACTATTACTGGTATTTATGGAAGAGGTTACAAGCCAAATCTTAATGCCGATTCGGCACCAGAAACAACTTATGGAGGAGGCGCAGCAGGTTTATTTGGTGTCTTAGATGGAGCGGTAATTTCTTCTTTAACTTTAATCGGAAAACATGAATTAATCGATGGAAAAGAAGCAGTTACAATTGACGGAAGATCAGGCGGTCGTGCTCCTGTAGATATGACAGATGCTTCTGGGAAACTTTATGAAAATCATTTCAATGAAGCGAAATATGGAAAGTTTTTTGATGTAACTAATTATAATCGAAGCGAGGCATATGCTTTATCGATGGGTCTAACAAAAAATAATCAGGGTGATTCTGCATTTGTATCAGTAGCGTTTAATAGTTTATTATATAATCTAACGGCCGACGTTGATTTTTGGAATTGTCAAACGTTAGAAGGTGGAATACTTGGAACTGGTAATAATACTACAATTATCGGGGCAGTTAATAGAGGTTATATTTTTGGTTATACTTATAGAGCTGGAGGAATATTAGGTGGACTTTATGATGGATATAAAGTTACTATTCTAAACTCAGTTAATTATGGTACTGTAGATGCTATGGGTAACCATGCTGGAGGTATTATTGGTGATGTTGCGAATAGTACAGCTGTTGTAAAAAATTGTGTAAACTATGGTACTATTATTTCAGCTCGTGGAAATAGTTTAGGAGCAAGAGCTGGTGGAATAGTTGCAATTATGAATTTTAGTAATGATGGTTCTGCCGCTTCTAGACTTGAAAATGTATATACATATTATGGTGGAGAGTATAGAATTGATCCATATGTTGGGTCGACGAATCCTGCTAGTATAAAATCTGCATTTGCTAACTGGACTAAACATAGGGACAGATTTGGACAATATATTTTAGGTTGTTACCGTATGACTGTAGTAGGTGGTAAAATAGATGGAATTTCAAAAAGCCAAATTGATGGTCAATCAGATTTGGGTGGAGTCACAAATGGAACCGAGGGAACTTTTGTTAGTTTGTATAATATAGAATGGACGCAATATTTGGCTATTACAAAAAGAGTTGCTCAAGAAGTAGGATTTCAAGCTGGAGATGCTGTAAGTATTAGTGATAGTGAATATCTTGGAAGTCCAGCTTTTTTAAATATTTTAAACGCAAATGCGGAAGCACTTAGAACTGAATTCGTAGAATTTACTCCATATTTTAATAGTTGGTTTAATTTAGAAGGATTTGCTAATCCAGCATTATCTACTGATTTTACTATCTCACATAAACCATTTGATAGTGCGACAATTTTACTTTCTAATCCTGCAGTTACAAGTCCAAAATATTATTTTAAAACTACTGGTTCAATTAGTGTTTCTGTTCCTTTTTCAACTGCTAAGTTAACTTATCAAATTGGTGACGGTGTAGAAACAGAAATGTCAGTTCCTTCTCGTATGGTATTTACAGAATCAAGTCATGTGACTTTAAGAACATATAATAGAGAAGTTAATCCTACTGTTCCTCAGGATGAAAAAGAGTTTGATATTGTTAAATCTGCAGAAGTTACGGAAATTAATGATGTAGTTGATTTATATGAATTTGCAATAAGTGTTAACTTAGGAAGAAACTATGAATATAAAACAGTACATTTACGAACCTCTCTTGATTTAAGTCTAGAAAGTGAATTTCCTTCTAATAATTTTATTGTTATAGGTGAGACAGAAAGTAATAAATTTAGTGGTACTTTTGATGGGCATAATTATTCGATTACTAATATACATACGAATCGAAATACTCCAACTGGATTATTTGGATATCTAAATGCAGCAACCATTAAAAATTTAAATATAGGCGGAAGAATGCCTGGTCGTGGTGATAATGCGGCTGGACTATTTGGAAAAGCAACTTCTTCTACAATTATTAATGTTAATGTAAATATTAATGTTGAAGGTGTAAATAATATTTCCGGATTTGGAAATACTGATGGTACTGCAGAACATCCTACATTAATAATTGCTTCTTCAAATAATGGAGCAATCGTTTCTCAAAATTCTTATGCTGCTGGTTTTTCTTCACAAGCTAGATACACAAAGTTTTATGATTGTTTTAATAATGGAACTATTACTGTATCAAATACAATAGCGGGTGGTATAGTAGGAAGCGGAGATTATGTTTCTTTCGATGCTTGTGCTAACAAAGGAGTTGTAACTCCTAGTGCGACCAATAAACGTGCAGCAGGTATTGCTGGCATTATTACCTATAGAAGTGGTTATTATTCTACAGTTTCTATCGTTACTGCAACCGCAGGTAGTATATCAAATTATATCTTTGTTGGAGCAATCATAAATGGAACAACAACTTATGAATATGCTTCAAGTGTTGGTAATTATCAAACTTTTTTAGCGATATTATTCCCTGTTGATGGAACTAATAATAATATTGCTTCAACTTTACTTTTAGATAAAAGAGTAAATGATAGAGTTGGTTTTTTAAAAAATAATATCCAAACGATTGGATTGCCTGGTATAACTAGTGATGATATTTACTGGTTATCAGCAGATTTAGGTTGGTATACATTTGAAAAAACTTTATATCCTACAAATCATCAAACTCATGTTCCTCCATCTTCACCAACTTTTGAATCTAGTGAAATAAATTCAAATATTAATAACAATGCACCTTCTAATATCTTTTATAAAGATTTATTATATTTAGATTTGCATACCGCACCAATTGAATATTTTTCTCATTATGCATATTCTTTAAGTTCATCTGATCATGTTGATGTTATTCATTTAGATAGAGGTGTTTCTAGAATAGAAACTACTTTTTCTGGTGAAATAAAGTTTTATAACGTTACAGTATTTGGTGAACTTAGTGCAGCAACCACTTTAACAGTAACTAAAACACCTGATAAACCTGAATCTCCAGTTTTAAGTAGTGCAATAAAGACTTATTATGATGATCAAGGTGGAACAACCACATTTAATTATGAGCAAATTAGTGATATTAATGAAAATGACATTAATAGGAGTTATTATGCTCTTCAAACTTATGTTTATGTTTCTACTTTATCATCATCTTCATATACTACTATTTCTAGATATGAATATGCAACCAACCTTATTAGTCCAGTTTGGGTTCCATTAAGTGATTTCTTTGTTACTGATAATACCCCTTACTTTGTACTAGTGGCCGATAAAACACATACTTTATATGTAAGATCTGTCAACTCTTGGGGAGTTGTTAGTGATACAGCTGAAATAATTGTTGTAATTGATGGAACTGCACCAAAAGCCCCTAAATTAGATAAAAATTATCAAGGTAATTGGGCTCTTGATGAAGCAACCGTATTCTTTACAGCTGAAGATAATAATATCGGTATTGATGGATATCATTTTGAATATAGAAAGATTCGTTATTCAGGGGAAAATCCTTCATGGACAAAATTAAAAGATGAAGATGTATTTATTGATTATTTAAACCTTAGTGCTTGGGATCAAGAATCTAATGTTGAAGGAACTTATTATATTCAGGCTAGAACTATTTCTAGAGCTGGAGTGCCATCAGATGTTAATGAGATAGAAATAAATCTAGATGGTGCAGCTCCTACAGTTAATATTGTTAGTAGTAATCCCGTAGTATTAACTAATAATATTGTACTTGAAATAAGAGCAACTGATGGATTTGGTATTAAAGGACTTCGTTATGGTTGGGCTAAAGTATATAGTTTGGGTGCTGTTGAATCAGCTATTCCTAACTGGAATGATGAATTAACTTATCAAGTTGATGAAAATGAAGCTTATTATGTTGCTTTCGTTAAAGATGGTCTTGAAAGACTTACTGTAAAATATCTTCTTGTTGAAAATTATAGAGCTAGTCGTCCTACATCTCCTGTTATGAAAGCTCAATTAATAGAGATTAGTAAAACTCCAGGAGAAAGTAATTCTTGGGTTCCTTTTAAAGAATCAAGTGCTATTTTTGATTATCGTAGTACACTTCCTGTGGCTAATTTAAATGCTCTTGTTTTTTATAGTGATCCGACATTTGTAGGAGACTTCTTAGATTCTAGATATTATTATAGATTTACTGAAGTTACTGGTTGGACTAATGGTTTAGTTCGTATTATTATTTCTCATGGAACTATTAATTATGAAACTACAGATACGATTGCTGATACGATTTATCGTATTAACAATAGTCCAGCAACTATAGTACCTTATGGTAATGGAAGTGATTTCCATTTCTATCTTGAAAATATGAATGATATTGTAAGAATTTATGGGGCTACTAGAACTACTTTAGGTATTTCTTCTTCTCTTAACGATGAATTCTCTTTGATTATTCAAGCTCAACTTGACTCTACTGCTCCTTCTGCTCCAAGTGCTAGTATCTCTTATGCTAACTATTTGAGTGAAGGTAGATATACTACTAATAATTACGCTCAAATAGCTCTTCTTCAAGTAGAAGAACTTGGTTTTGCTACTAAGAAAGATAGTGGTGTAATTAGAATAGAATATAGTCTTGATAAAGGTGTTACTTATTTTACTTATGATTCTTTACTTAATATTTCAGCACTAGGAGATAATGAGGTCTACATTAGACAAATCGATAGAGCAGGTAATATTGGTAATCCTGGTATTATTCATATCATTGTTGATAAAGTAAAACCAACTTCTACTTATGATATTAGTGGTGCGGTTTTATTAGATGAAAATGAATATATCGCAAGCGGTTCTGTTACTATTCAAATTAATACAAGTGATTATGTACTTCAAACTGAAAAAGATTCACATGCTGACCCAACAATTGGTAATATTTCAAAAGTTGAATATAGTTTTAATGCTGATGATTGGGAAACTATAACCTATGAATCGGGGCACTATACATTTGTTGTTTCTGGAAATGGAAACTACTCAATATTTGTTAGAGTTACTGATAAAGCTGGAAATGTAAGTGATGGAAATAATGTTAAGAAGTTAGGTGTTATAATTACTAATGCTGAACCAGTTGTTAATACTATTTTTAATAGTGGTTGGTTAAGTGCTGAAACAAAAACTGTTAATGTTTACTTTTCAACTATTCCTGGTGTAAAAGTTGTGTCATATGATTTAGTCATGGGTGAGGGATTTGATAATTATTTATTGGAAGGTCCAGATTTTGATACTCAAAGTACAACTATTGCTTTAACAGAAGGAACTTATGGTATAGTTGCTCATACTAACGTTTCAACTTTTAATCTTCAAGTACATAATTTTGAAATTGATAAGTTAGATACTGTTTCCCCTGAATTTGCTTCAGAATCTATTATTAATATTAGTAATGAATGGTCAAATCAAAATAAATCTGGAACTCTTAATTTCACAGAACCTAATACTAATTTAACATATTATGTAGCAATCGGTGAAATGTCTCTTGAAGAATTAAGATTAGAAGTATTTACTTCACCTTTTAATATTACAGGTAACGGGATTTTCTATATCTATGCTAAAGATTTAGCTGCTAATATAACAGAAACCCCATACGTTCATTATGAATCTAAAATTGATAATATCGCACCTGTTGTAAGTATCTTAACTGGCGGACAAGGTTTTGCATCTTTCGGTATTACTGATGGTGGTGGGAGTGGTATTTATGGTTACACTTCGACTATTCAAGGTAATGCACCATTAGAAAAAAGTCAATATCTTCCTGTTCCAGTATCGGAAAATCCAAATGTTGTTCCTACTGTTTCTATAGCTGGAGCTGGAACTGTTTATTTGTGGGCTATTGATAACGCTGGAAATGTAAGTTTATCTAAGTCAACAATTATAGAAAATATTGGTTCAAGTGTTAATAGTAATACATCTTTAAATGTTTCTTTATCTACTGTGGATGAATATGCTAAATCAAGAAAGATTTCGATAACTGTATCTGATGTAGATGGTATGTTAGGTTATTATATCGATACGAGTTCTTCAAACTCTTCAGATACTACTAAATATAAAACTGCTGATTTCTATGGTAATTTACTTGTAGGACATACAGAAGGAGTATTTTATGATTTTATTACCGATAATTCTACTTCTAATGTGACTTATTATGTTCATTTTATGGATCTTCTTCAAAACAAGACTAATAAATCAATTAGTATTCCTAAAATTGATTCTGTTTCTCCAGTAATTGGAACAATCACTGAAACAATAGATGGAGGAACTTTTGCTACTACATCGACTATAACTATTACGGCAAGTGACGCCAATGAATTTAGTATTTTCTATGGTTGGTCAGAAGACGATATTAATTTAGAATATTCTGGTCCTGGAGTTGTTATTTCTTCCGATGATTATGATGTTATTTGGTTTAGAGTAGTAGATATTGCAGGTAATGAAGTAGTTCAATCTTTTGCTATTACTAAAGTTGATACAACTGATCCTTTTGTTGTAGTAGAAATAACTAATGATTCTAGTTGGACTAATGTTGATAAAGAAGTTTCATTTAATGTTACAGATCTTAATGTTGATTCTTATACATTATCAGGTCCTGTTACTATTGAAAGTACTTCTATAGATACTTCAGGAACTTATTCTTTAGGAGAATTATCTCTTGGATCTTATGTTTTGACTGTTACTGATAAAGCAGGGAACGTTACAATAAGTTATTTTGAAGTTCTTTACATTGATAAATCTACTCCTAGTATCACTCTTGATTATTCTAGTGATTTAACTAAAGCTGTTACAGTTACTGTTAGTGTTAGTAATGAAGTTGATGGAGTTATTTATAGATATAAATTAGGTGAAGGGGGAACTTATTCAGCTGTTTCCACTTTCTCATTAACTTCAAATAATAGTTACAATTTTTATGTTATTAATAGTGCTTCAACTGAAGTGTATGAAACATTAGTTGTGAGTTTCATTGATAATGTTGCTCCAATTATTAATTCAGCAACCGTAATTAATGGAGCTAGTTGGTCTAATGTTAACAAAGATATAGTTATGCAGATTACTGATTCACAGTCTCCTGTCATCTATGTTGGTATCTTTACTTCTCCTGAAGTACCGGATGCGGGAGCTATTGATCAATTATGGAACGGGGAATTTAGTTTCAATCGTGCTGCTGGTACTTATTACATATTTGCTAAGGATAGTGTTTCTAATATTTCAAACAGAAAATTAGTTGTCGTAGATAACATTGAAACAGAGGCTCCTGTCATTAGTTTAAATAGTAGAACTATATTTACGAATAGTTTAATTAGAACTATTTATAATTTATCTGATGCTGGTGGAAGTAGAATTAATGGTTACTATATTTCTAGCAATAGAGATACAATATTTAATGAAGAGTTAGTTCCAACTGGGCAAGTAAGTACTTTGACTCTAGATCTTCCAAGTGGAACATATTATATTGCATTAGAAGATAACGCTTCAAATAGATCAGAAATCTTTGAAATTACTGTATGGCCTAGTTATGCATCTGAATTTATAGATGCTTATGATCTACTTCCTTTAAAATCGCAATTTGATATTTATACGGAAGAACATTTTGAATTACTTGATACAGCTACTACTAAGTTTGAAACGTTAAGAGATGCTTTAGGCATGAATTTAGAAAGTGCAATCTCAGATATCACACAACTTAGATATAATACTTATTTGGATTTAGTTCATTTTGTTGAAACAATTGATAAATTGAGAAATGGTACTATTATTGGTGGAACAACTTATAAAGGTTATGAACAATTCGATTTAAAAACTGATATTCAAATTGAACTTGATTTAATTTTTGCTAATGCTGTTAATGCATTAAAAGCATCTATTGGTCTTGATCAAATGACTAATATTTTATATAGCGCATTGGTTAGTATGGCAAATCTTCCAATTGAATATAGTATAACTTATGAATTAGTATTAGATGATGTTGTTAATCCTAACAGTGATATTGATTATTATACAATTAGAAGTTCTGAGTTTGAATTTGAAGATGCAACTAAAGATGGATATACATTCCTTGGTTGGTATACAGCCTCAGATTACAAAAACAAGATTCAAGTTGTTTATCATGGTAGTACAGGTAATTTAGTCTTATGGGCTAAATGGGTACTAACTGATTATAATATCAATTATTATTTAGATGGTGGAGTTAATAATGTTCTTAATCCTTATACATTTAATATTCTTAGTGATACATTTACCCTAGAAGATCCTTCAAAAGATGGTTACTCATTTGTGGGATGGTTTAATGATCAACTCTTTGAATCTGAATTTACTTCTATTGTTCAAGGTACTCATGAAAACGTTGATGTATATGCTAAATTTGAAGCTTACGAAGTTGCTCCTAAAGTAACTAATCTTTCTAGTACAGGAAATGCTAATGGATCTATTTCATATAGTTGGACTGCTCCTGACACTCTTTTAACTGTTGATTACTACGAAGTATCATTTGCTTCTAATCATCTTGATTGGGTAAATATTGGTGATGTTACAAGTTATACCCGTGTTGGTCTTGTGTCTGGAAATTATTATTACTTTGCAATTAGAGCTGTAACTGAATATACTAAGGGTCTTATAGAAAATATAACGACTTATTTAGATGTTGTTGTAAGTCCTCCTGGAGCTGTAACTGTATCAAGTCCTATTATTTCAGCAGATGGATATAAATTTGAACTTAGTGTTCTTGCTAGTAATGGTTCACAGATTACTGGATTTAAATATAGTCTTGAGACTACAACTCCTGGTAGTCTTGATGAGCTTGAATATACTTTAACTACAAATAATTATGTAGTATTTAATCTTTTTGAACTAAGTGTTGGAACTACTTATTACTTAGCTGTATATGCAACTTCTAATAGTGGAGATGGTACAAAATCATATTCAGAATTAATTATTGATAAAATACCTATTATCGTAAGTGTTAATGTTACTAATAGAGATTATAATGCACTTTATGAAATTGGAGACTTTGTTAGTATTATTACTGATACTGACGCACTATTAACTACAGTTTATGAAAAATTAGTTAATTTAAGTTGGGTATCATTTGATGAATCTTCGTATGATTTTCTACCTGGTACATACCGTGTAAAAGTCTCTTATACTGAAGATGAAGAGTTCCAAGGATTAGCTGAAATAACAAAACAATTTACTGTATCTAAGACAAATATTTCCTCATATGAATTTACCTCTAATTCGGTAATTTATACTGGTTCAACTCAGTATCCTACTATTACAAATTCTCTTGTTTCCTTTGATTTATCTTATAGCAAGACTCAAAGTAATTATGGATCTGCTACTCCCCTTAATGCAGGTGTTTATTATGTAAGAATCGCACTTAATAGTTCTTATTCTGATAGATATACTTTTACTACTACTTATGTAATATTTACAATTAATAGAAAAGAACATACTCCAAATCCTGGAATTACTCCTAGTTTTTCTGAGCATAGAACTTATCAAAATAACATTACTTTAAGTAATATTAGTTTAAGTGATTTTAGTGATGATTACGGTTATTATGTTTGGGTTAATTTATCTGAAAAACCGATTGTTTCACAAGTAAATTACTTAGTACGTTATGTACTTGTTGATACAGAGAATTATTATTATAGTGGTTCAGAGTTTACAATTGAATTACATATTGATCCAGTTCTTTATTCATTTACTTTTAGTGACTTTGGAGAATTGTTTGTTGGTGATAATTTACCAAATTTAAGAAATTATGTCGTTCAAACAACTGATGTTGTTGGTACATTTAGTTATATTGAAGCATCTAGTAAAGTTAAGAGTGGAACTAATTCATATGATTATAAATGGATTCCTAGTGATCCTAATTATTCTCCTGTATATGATAGTGTTTTAATCTCTGGAAATGAAATAGTTCTTCATGACATTTATGTTGACAAACATCTAAACACAGTGAATTATAAAGCTTTTGAGACTATTAATACTGCTGGTTTAATTGTTAAAGCAAGATACAATCATGGTGAAGAAAAAACTATTCCTTACAGTAATTTAACTATTGTTTATAATGTAGGTAGTTCTCTTGTTGGAACAGATACTTATGTTACTATTAGATATGAAGAAAATGGAGTTGTTCGTACTACTACTGAATTTGTTGTTGTAACTAAAATTAATTTAGTGGTTAATGTAACCTATAGTGGACCTACTATTTATTCATCTACTCCTCTTCAAGATATTGAATTAACTAATGATAAAAGTTCTCTTGGTACTGTTAAATTAGATCCACAAATTTTATCTAGTGCTACCACTAGATATACTTGGAAGTTTACTCCAAATGATGTAGTTAATTACCAAGTTGTAACTGGCGAGATTAGTTTAACGATTGTTGATAGAGCTATCTCTAGTATAGTACAAAATAGTTCATATGTTGATACTTATAATAGTTTTGATGTTTTCAATAGAAATGGTTTATCAATTAAAGTAATTTATAATGATTCAACTTTTGAAATTGTGTCTAGTAGCCTACTTAGTATAGTTTATGAAAATGCAACTAGTTATTTCACTGGTGAAGATACTTATGTAACAATTATTTATCTTGGTGTTTACACTACTTTGGATGTTACTGTTAATAAATTAACGCCAAATGTAAGTGATATTATTTTATCAGAAGTTTATTTAAGAGTGGAAAGTGATCTAAGTTTAACTGATATAGTTTTACCAGAAGGGTATGAATTCTTATCTGTTGTAACTCCTATTCAATTAGGTGAAAATACTTATAGAGCATTATATACTGGTTCTGATACTATTAATTATACAACTAAAGAGATTGATGTTACTTTCGTTGTGAAACAAGTTATCTCAGATTATACATTCTCTAATTTGAGTTCTGAAATTTATTCTGGAAGTTCTAAACCTGCTCAAATTTCTAATACTTTCAGTGTTCCATTTGTTATTAGTTATAGTGTTGGCGGTGGATCTTATGTTAGTGATGCTCCAATTAATGCTGGAACTTATTATGTTAGAATAGTTTTAGATTCTAGTTACGCTGATTTATATAAATTTGATACTGTAGTTGTGTATAATTATGTAATTCAAAAATTTGATATTACAGGACAAGTTAGCACTCCTATTATTTCAACAAGATTTGAATATAGCCCAACTATGCTTTTATCTAGTATTAGTTTAAGTGAATTTACTAATGATTATGGTAGTTTTACTTGGGTCTTACCTGCATCATATGTTAGTGTAATAGGTAATAAATTTGACGCAAGATTTACTTTAAGCGATAGCACAAACTATGTTCTTCCAGTATCTGTATTTAGAGTTACTTTAAATGTTGATAAGAAGAGTTTCTCTTTCAATTTCACTAATCTTCCAACTTTATATGAGGGAGATTTACTTCCTGATTTAAGAACTTATTTATCTACTCCTAATGTACCTAGTGGTACTATCTCCTATGATGATGATGCTACTACTGTTAGAAAAGGTTCTGTCAACTATGCTTATACTTTCACTCCTGATGATCAAAATAACTATGAAACCTTTGGAGCTACGATTAGAATTAAGGGTGAAGAAGTTTATGTTATTGAATTTACTTTATCTCAACTTCCTTACAAGACTTCTTATTTTGCGTTTGAGAGTGCTCAACTAGATGGTATCGAATTACATACTAACTACAATCATGGAACTTTCAGTATTGCTAACCTAAGTGATTTTGATATTGTTTATCAAACTGGAAGAAACGCATTCACAGGAGGAGATACTTACTTTAGATTGGTATATAAAGCAAATGATAGTTTATCTATTCTAATTTCCGTATCGGTAAGTAGAATAGAACTTGATTTAAATCCTACTTATTCTTCTACTGGCACTTTGTATACTTCTTCTTTGGTATCAACTATTACTTTAAGTGACTCTAATAATACTGTTCCTGGACAATTTAAGTTAAAT
>JAITXT010000017.1 GCA_031284585.1 Acholeplasmatales bacterium | reverse complement strand
AGATTATTTAAGAAATGCAACTGATGCTTTTGATTCTATTTCTAACTCTAAATATCAAGCTCTTACAAATGCAGCAAGCCTTGCTGCTATTTATTCAAAAGCCAAATTAATTATAGTTTTTGATGAAGAAGGAGAACTTTCGTTAAGACTATCAAAATCTAGACCTGTTTCAAATATTATTTGTGTTACTTCCGATATTAAAGTTGCTAGACGTCTAACTATCTTATGGGGTGTATATTCATATTTGATTGATAACAAGAATTCAGTAGATACAGATAATAAATTTAAATTTGTAAATGTGATTTCTAACTTATATGGACTAAAAAATGGAGATAAGGTTTTATTACTAAGAACTAAAGTAAAACATGACTACGACATAAAAGAAGAAACTTTAAGAATAATCACAATTGATCAAAATATACCGATTTACTAAATAAAATGGAGAGGCTACTGATAATGATTGGATTTATAATAATAGGAATAGTTGGTATATTATTTGTAATAGGATTAGCATTATCTTTCTTTAAAAGTAAGAATCATGATGAAAATGATGCTTATGACCCAGGAAATGATTCCGATAATTTTTAAGTAATTGTTTTTTAATAACATAAAAAAAGAAGCAACCATAATTGATTGCTTCTTTTTTTATGTATTTAAATTATTTAATTAGATAACCCAATTACCTTTTTTGAAAATAGGAACCCCTTTTGATTCACTTGTGTAACCTGTAATTTCTGTTTCTTCATCGCCAATCATAAAATCGCAGTGCATTGTGGAACTATTAATTCCTACTTTAGATAATTCTTCTTTCGTCATATTTTCAAAACCAATATAAGTGTTTAGAAAACCAGTTCCAAGAGCAAGATGACAAGCAGCATTTTCATCATATAAAGTATTGAAAAATAAAGTTTTTGAATTTGAAATCGGAGAATCAAAAGGAACAAGAGCAACTTCACCTAATCTATTACTAGTTGCATCAAAATTAATTATTTCACCTAAAAGTTCTTCATTTACTCTTGCGTGATAACTTGTAACTACACCATCTTTAAATGTAATATTAAAGTCTTCAATAAGTTTCCCGTTATAAGATAATGGTTTAGAAGAATATACTATTCCAGAAGCTCTTCTACTATCAGGAGAGGTAAAACATTCTTCGGTTGGAATATTTGGATTATAAAAGACATTATTATTAATATTAGTTTCTCCGCCAGCAATAAATCTTGTGTTTTTTAATAAACCAATTTTAATATCAGTACCACTCTTTAGAGATTTAATATGTAAATAATCAAATTTGTAGCTTGTTAATTTATTAGAAATTTCAAGTAGTTTATCATTATGATTCTTCCAGGCAAGAATAGGATCTTCATCAATTCTAGAAACATCTAAAATTAATTCAAATAATTTTTCATAAGCTTCTTCTTTGTCTAGATTTGGAAATACTTTAACTGCCCACTCATAACTTGGAACACCAGCAATAGTCCATTGATGTTTATCTTCCGCAATATCTCGATATTTTTTGATAATAGCAGTCTTTTTCCTATTAGCAGCTACTAGTTTCTTACTGTCTGCTCTAGTAAGACTATCTGGTGCTTCCGATAATAAAACAATTCTTGCCGGAAAAACTTTACTAAAATTAATCCATCTTTCTTCATGATAAGATCTTAGTTTTTCTAACTCTTCTAAAGAACCGTAAAGGGATTGAGCAATGGTAAGTTCCTCACTAGTAAATTCAACATCTACATAGGACGCCCCTAACTTATAACATTCTTCAACTAATAAAGCAACGAATTGCTCGTTTTTACAATCACTTCTAATCCAAACTTCTTGTCCTTTTTGGACGTTTGCTCCAACTTTACATATTGTTAAAGCATATTTTTTTAATCTTTCTAAATCCATAGTGTAACCTTCCTTAAACTAAAATATACTAAATTATACATCGCTTTCGATAATATTGACTAAATAAGATAACTTTTTTTACGTTTTTCATCGTTTTAATTATAAATTTCATTAAATATTAGTAATAGAACTAGAACTTTTTAGGTTTTTTGTCCTATTTAAAACTCTTAATTAAAATTGATACTTTTTTTTCGTTAAAATAAAATAAAAAAAAGAAGAAATAAAAATTAAAAACCTTATTTTATAAATGTTTGTAAAATTTGATATAATTTAAAAGGGAGATTTGAATGCCTAATGCTTAACACTATTGTAATTATTCTTTATTTGGCAGCATTAATAATAATAACCTATCTTGGTACATTGTTAATTGCTAAAGGTTCTACTAAAAATAAAATTCTCATTTTCGCTTGTTTTTGTTCTGTTTTTCTTCATCTTTTAGGCTCTTTACTTGAAGTAACCTCGATTAATGAAGATGAAGCTTTCACTGCCAGCAAAATTTTGTATATTGGTTCTTCTTTTATCCAATCATTTTATCTTCTATTCCTCCTTGAGTTTCTAGATTATAAAAAGAGTAAAATTTTCTTTTTTGTTCCAATCCTACTTTTCAGTGCTATATCGATATTTATTAGTTGGAATACAGGGAAAGGCGGAATACTTGAAGGATGGCTATATAATGGTTATACCTATTATAATGACCCTGTTGTTTATTTACAACCTAATCCTGGACCATTTTACTATGTTTACCGTGGTTTTATGATCCTTTATGCAATTTCAGGTTCCTTGCTTATAGTTACTAAGATTATCAAGTGGAATAAAAGATATCGTAAATCTTTGATAATTATTCTACTAGCCCAACTTATACCTACATTTGTTGAAACACTTGTATTTGGTCTTAAACTTTCTGGATTTGAAATTCACGTGTATCTAACACCTTTAGCCTTAGTCGTGACGCTAATTCTTCTCTATATTTTAGCAACCAAATATGATCTCTTCGAGATTGTTCCTAAAAACCATCTAGATGCAATAGATTCTATAAAAGACTGTTACATTCTCCTAGATTCTAATTGTGGTTATTTCTTTTCAAATAAAAGTGCAGATCATATATTCCCAGGTCTTGAAGGTTTTCCAAAAGGAAGGAAATTAGATAATTTAGAAAGCTGGCCAAAAGAACTTCATAATTTATTACTTGATAATAACTACACTATTAATTTCGATATTGAAAAAGACAATGTTTTATATCACTATAAAGCATCTACTTCTACTATCATAAGTGGTAAAATTTCAAGTGCTATGTTAGCTATTATGATAAGTGATGTAACTGATACTGTAAATTATATAGATCAAATTAAAACTGATTCAAAATTTGATTATCTGATTACTAATATTTATAACCGAAGATACTTTGATGACTTTATGGTCTCCTATGAGAAAAAGTTAGATGAAACTGATATTTATTATATCTTTATGATTGATATCGATTTCTTTAAGAGAGTTAACGATACCTACGGTCACCAAGTAGGAGATGATGTACTTAAAGTAGTTGCGCAAACTATTAAGAAAACAATTCGTACTAATGATACTTTAGCTAGATATGGTGGGGAAGAATTTATTGTTTTAGTTGACTGTAAAGATACATCTACTGCTTATGCTTTAGCAGAAAGAGTAAGACAAAATGTATCATCATTAAAAATTAATGTTGAAAAAGCACTTATTAAAACTAAAATTTCGGTTGGTATATCTTATAGGTCTCCTAATCAAGAAGTAAACTCAGTGATTGAAGAATCCGATAAAGCACTCTATATATCAAAAAATAATGGAAGAAATAGAGTTACAGTCTATCCTAAAAAATAGATAAAAAGAAATCATAGATTAAATAAAGAAAATACCACTAATAAAGTGGTATTTTTTTTATTATTTCATTAAATTAATTAAAAATAAATTTCTAAAAGTTAGATTAATTAGAATCTGGTAAAAAAAGATAATAAATAACTCCTAATATTCCTGCTAAAAGAGCTGATAAGAATATGGCACCAACAGACCAATTAAGGATACTACCTTTAATTTCAAGAATTTCTTCTTCACTATAATTTTGAATCTTTTTAAAATAAACTTCAGCTTTAGAATTAAAAATAAACATAGCAACATATAATGCAATAAGGGCTATTTGAGTTACAATATTCGTATATATTAATTCTAAATCAATTTTGTTACTAGAATAGAATTGTATACTTATAAATAAGGAAATAACTGATATTATACCAAGACCGAAACTAATCCATTTGATTACGCCACACATAACTCCGTTAACCTTTAATATTTCCTTTTTAAACATAAATCCCCTTTATTAATTAACCTTAGATAATTAATTATACCTATTTAGTTTGTTTGTTTTCTAAGTCTTATTTGTTCAGAATCACTACGTAATTTATTTGCTGTTTCAAATAAACCATTACCATAATTGTTTAAAACTTCAATAATATCAGGATTAAACATTCCGCACTCACCTCTAACAATCATTCCAACAGCTTCTTCATGAGAAAAAGCACCTTTATAAACACGTTTTGAAGTTAATGCATCATACACATCAGCAAGCGCAACCGCTTGACTCCAAATTGGAATTTGATCTCCCTTGATACCATCAGGATATCCACGTCCATCAAACTTTTCATGATGATATCTACAGATATCATAACAATATTTAACGTATTCTGGATCGCTAAAAGTAACCTTATCTAATAACTCACAACCTTTAGTGGTATGAGTTTTCATAATTTCAAATTCTTCTTTCGTTAGAGGACCTGGTTTACATAAAATAGAATCAGGGACTGCAATTTTACCAATATCATGGAGTGATGATGCTTGAGCAATAAGATCTATCTCTTTTTTAGAAAGATTATATTTTGCTGATAAATTCTCTAGCACATATTTAGAGAAAGTTCTAACTCTTTTTACATGTTCTCCCGATTCAGCATCCCTACTTTCAACCACTTCAGCTAAAGTATCAATCATATCTTCTGAAAACTTCTTAGATTTTTCTTCTTGTTCTTTAACTTTTTCTATTTCAATTGCAAGTCTTCTTTCAATATCTCTCTTATAATCAAACAAATCAACAACGTTAGAAACACGACGATAAACAATTTCTGGATTAAAAGGTTTATAAACTAAATCAGATACTCCTAGTGCGTAACCTCTCAAAGTATTTTCATCATCGTTTTCACCGGTTATGATGATAACAGGAATATTTTTAATAAGTTTTCTTTGATTCATTTCTGTTAATACTTCAAATCCATTCATAACAGGCATAATTAAATCAAGCAAAACAACTGATAAATCGTTTTGATAAAGTTTGATGAATTCTAATGCATCCTTTCCATTTTCTGCTTCAATTATTTCATATTCCTCAAGAAACAATTCACTCAATATAATTCTATTTAATTCAATATCATCAACTATAAGCATTTTAGGTTTTGCCATCAAATAAACTCCTTTATGGATATATTATATCTAAATATTTAAAATAAGTGTAATAAATGATTATTTTATAAAAATTCGTTTTTTTCAAAATAATTAATTATCAGATAGCAATTTATTCCATAGTTTTGCCCAAAGTCTAATGTAATCTGCAGGTATTCTAACATGTTCTTGATAGCGAAGCATATTGTTTCTTATCTTTCTTGACATTACAACAAGATAATCTGCAGGAAGTTCATGATTATGAGCTTTGGCATATTGACGTATCTGACTTAAACAATCAACATTTTTTATGAAAATAAATCCATCATCTGTAATACTTCTAATATAATTTTTAGCAAATTCTTCAAAAATTTCTAAAGGGAACAAATCTTCAAAGTAGATTGTAGTTCGATCAAAATCATCTAATTCGTTAACTTTTTCTTTATAGTCAGCATAAAGATATTTACATAATCTTGCTTTAATTTCCCTGCCTGATCTATTAGATTCTAGAACTACAAGTGGATAATTATTATTAACCCTGTAGAGTTGCGCGAAAGTCTCAAGAGAATTCTTACTACAAGTAAATATCTCTGGAGAATAAAAAGTCCTAATTTTACCTCTTTCTTGTAAATATATTTTCATGATTTCTAGATAATTTTTATGAGATTCCTCTAGGACTAAGATAGGAAGAAATGAATCATCTCTTAAAGGAATAGTGCTTAAAGCAACTGCATATTTAATAGTTCTTAAAGAGCCATCATTAGCAAAATCCTCGCGTAAACTAAAATCTTTTGAAATACTAATGTTAGAATATAAATCTTTAATTAGGATAAATACATCATCTAATCTTTTTATAGGAATCATTAAAGGCGAATAAGTTGAATATAGAACTTGTGAAGTTTCACTATAATCCACAAGATAATCGCGAAGTTTCTCTTGTGACATACCAGTGATCCCTAATCCAGCATCATCAATTAAAATAATAGCATTATTATAAGTTGAAGATTGAGGAACCGTAAGTGATAAAAATAAACCTAAAAATCTTCTAAATCCATGATTTCTTTTTTCAAGTAGGACTTTTCTTCCAGTTTCATCAATAATAAATAATCTAATTCCATTAGTAATAGGTTCAAAATCTAACTTAATATTTGTAATTCCGCTCCATTTAGCAAACCTAGTATTTAAAGACTCAATTCCTTTTTTAAATCTTGAATAAAATAAAGGAATTTCTAAGAAAACTTTTGAAAAATCTAGAGATTCTTCTTTATCTTTATTTAACTCACCATAAACAGAAGAAAGTGATTTAATTAAATTGCTTTCCCAAATATCTAGGGAGGAAAGTAAATTTGCATATACAGTCTCGTTAATGGTTAAATTACTGTTATTAGAAAGAATTTTATTAGCAAGAGAAATTAAGTTAATATCGCTTACTACTTCAGTCATTCCTTCAAAATAAACAAAAGGAGGTAAATTAGATAGGATAATTCTAAGCAAAGTTCCTTTATCAAAATTATTAATTAAATAGGCAGTAGCATCTAGAACATATTTCCCATTAAAAGTTTTAGAAATAGTTACATCATTAACCTCAGGAAAATAAGGAATTTCAGTACGTATTAGATCCATGATCTTTTTATCTAACGAAAAAGTTGCTTCAATAAAAACCTCGGAACTCATTAATTTATCTGTAACTCCATCTATTGTAGGAAGGTCCTCGTCTAGATTAATTCTCATATATTTTAAAGCGTTACCTCTATTTAAAATACTTTTCAAATAGACTTGCTCAGTTAATTTAATTAGTCCTAGAAATAGCGATGTTTTACCAGAGCCATGCTCTCCAACAAAGACTGATAAATCTGATAAATTAATCCACCCTGAATCTTTGATACATCTAAAATTAGTAACCTTAAATCTAAGTAATTTCACCTGACACCTTCTTTACTATTATAATATAATACTTCAATTTATGAAAAAAAACATAAAAATGTATATTTTGTTAATTTATTAGTTGAACTATAAGACCTTTGAGATAAAATGAATTTTCTACTCGTAAATTTATGATGTGGTCTTCTGATTGAGTGAGTATTTTAATGATCTTTATATTAACCTTTGCGGCAATAGATGCTTCATTAATCATTTTCAAAAACATATCTAGACTCATGTGTTCTGAACAACTAAAAGTAAATAAAATTCCATTTTCAGGTAATAGTTTAAGAGCATTTTTATTGATTGTTAAATACCCATTATAGCCTTTTCCTATGGTATCAATTGTTTTAATAAAAGCAGGAGGATCAAGAACTATACAATCAAACTTTGTCTCTCTATCTTTTAATTCAGTAAGATAGTTAAATATATCTTTGTTAATAGTTTCAATATTAGAAATATTATTTAGTAAAGCATTCTTTTTAACCTCTTCTAGTGCAATTTCTGATATATCAACTGCATAGACCTTCTTGGCGCCATGTGCCGCAGCTACAAGAGAAAAACCACCAACATTACAAAATAAATCGAGGACATTTCTATCTTTCGCATATTTTGATATTTCTAACCTATTATCTACTTGATCTAAGAAATATCCGGTTTTCTGACCGTTCACTATATCTACTCCATAATTAATATTATTGATACTTATAACAAGATTAGGATTTAATTCACCGTATAATAAACCAGATACTAGTTTTAATCCCTCTTTTTCTCTAATAGTACTTAAACTTTTTTCATAAATACATTTAGGATTAAAAATATTTATTAAAGCATCAGTTATTAGTTTTTTTCTTAAATCCATACCTAGATTTGAAATAGAGATTACTAAGTGATCGTCATACTTATCTACTATTAGGCCTGGTAGGAAATCACTATCACTGAAAACTACCCTATAAGAGTCTCTAGTAAATCTCGATAATCTCCTCTCGTTAGCTTTTTTAATTCTCTCATAGAAGAAAGAATAGTTAACAGTTTCCTCACTAAAAGAGATTATTTTAACAATCATTTTGGAAAGATGATTAATAAATCCTATTCCTAAAAATTTTTTTTCACTATTTAATATTCTGCAAACTGATCCTTGAGAATCATGACCTTCAATCTTTAGTACTTCATTAGAAAATATAAAATATCTTTTATTTATAATATCTTTTTCTTCGTTTTTCTTTAAATAAACAGTATACATTTTAACTCCTTTTAAATATTATAGTCAATTTTTAGTTATTTAATTTTTTTTTATTCTAATTGAGAGAATATTTCTCATATTTTTAAAAATTAAGTAATTTAATTTTTCTTTTTTATATATTTAAAATAAAATTTATATATAATATTTGTATGAGATATATAAGAAGATATTTATTCTATCTACTACTTCCCTCACTATTATCGGTCTTATTTTTATTTAGTACACTAATTAATAAAGATCATATGTGGATATTTTCGATTCTACTAATAGGGACTTCAGTGATAACAGTTATTCAAACTAAAGAGCCAAGTTACTTGATATTATTTGCAAAAAATATTTGTTTGATATTTTTTTTGGTTACTTCTTTGATTTCTAATATTATCGCTAGTGAATATGATAATATTTTTCTTGACAGGAGCCTCATCTATTTTGTTATTTTAGTAGGGCTCGCTACAAGCGGAGTAATAATTTTATTCTACTTTGAATTCATTCTTTTCAAAAACAATAAATTAACTCCACTAGATACATCGCACAAATAACAATATAAATAAGCCTTTAATAAGATTTTACTTTTCTAATTTGATATAATTGTAATATTAAAAAGGAGTTTATTATTATGGAAAAACATATTTTTAAAAATATTAAAGAAAATGTTTCATTACTTGGATTTGGTTTAATGCGTTTACCAAGATTAGATCCAAATAAACCAGAAATCGACTACGATCTAGCAACTAAAATGATAGATCTAGCTATGAAGCAAGGGGTTACTTATTACGATACTGCTTTTCCTTATCATGATGGATTATCTGAAGTATTTGTAGGGGACATTTTATCTAAATACCCAAGAGAATCTTATTATCTAGCTTCTAAAATGCCAATGTGGTATATTAACAATCTAGAAGATGCTAAGAAAACTTTTGAGTTGCAATTAGAAAAATGCAAGACCCCATATTTTGATTTTTATCTTTGGCATGCTTTAAATAAAACTACTTTTCAAAAAGGAGTAGATATGGGGTTATTTGAGTTTCTACTTGAAAAGAAAAAAGAAGGTTATATTAAACATATTGGTTTTTCTTTTCATGATGATTCTTATTATCTTGAAGAAATTGCTAAAAAATACCCTTGGGAATTTGCTCAAATTCAATTAAATTATTTAGATTATGAAGGTTCTTATAATTCAAAAACTCAATATGAAACTTTACTAAAATATAACATTCCAGCTATTATTATGGAACCAGTGAAAGGTGGAACACTTGCTACTTTAAACGAAAATGCAAGATTAATATTCAAAGAAAAAGAAAAGGACCTTTCTATTGCTTCTTGGGCTATTAGATACGCAACTAGTTATAGTAATGTGCTTGTTGCCTTATCAGGAATGAGCGATATGGAACAAGTAAAAGATAATTTAAATACTATGAACAATTATAAGGCGCTTACAGAAGATGACTATAAAACAATTAAAAAAGCAACTGCTCAATATTTAAAATCAAATATTGTTCCTTGCACTGGTTGTGAATATTGCTTAAAAGGATGTCCACAAAAGATAGAAATTCCTAAAATATTTAAAATTTATAATTCTTATTGTACAAATAATGATAAAGATACTTTTTTAAAAAATTATGTGCCCCTTTTAGAGGTTGCTGATAAATGTATTGAATGTAATAAGTGTAGCAAAATTTGTCCTCAAGGTATTAAAATACCAAAGAGATTAGTTGACATAAAAGATTTTTATTTATCATTAATTAAAGAATAGATTTGAGAATTATAGAAGTGTTATAGGAGACTTATATGCATAGAGATACGTATACTTTTCTAAAACTTAAAAGAATATCTTTTATTTCTTTTATACTTTATTTGTTATTTCAAGGATCCCTTTTAATATCTCCTATCATAATGAAGAAGATTATTGATATCTATATCCCTTTAGAAGATATTAGAAACACTATTTATTCAATAATTATCTTTGTCTTGTTACCGTGCCTTGTTGTTTTAGTTCAAGTTTTATACAACTATATAACTATAAAATACATACGAAATGAAGCAAATCTCATGAGCATTCAAATACTTAAACATACTTGTTCTAAACCACTTAGTTTTTTTAATGATAATAATTCAATTGAATTATCTAGTAAAATTAGTCAAGATACTATTAATTATCTTTCCTATTTTGTGAGTGAATATCCAGAACAAATCGTAAGTATTATACTTTTAATAGCTTCTATCACCTATGTTTTTATTAATAATTTAACAATAGGTCTTATTCAATTACTTTTTATTCCACTTCTTTTTCCTATAAAACTTATCTATAAAAATATTGATTCAAAAATTAAAAAAACTATTCATAATAATCATGAAGCATCTCAAATAAGAGGAGATCTTTTTAGAGGAATAAAATACGTAAAAACAATGAACATTGAAAACTATTCAATTAATAAAATAGATAGTTTAAATAAAGAAACAAGTGAAATTTGGGGTAAAATCGCCTCATTAGACACTTTATCTGGGTTTTGGGGGAGTGGGTTTTTGACCATGTTATTTTCAGGTCTTACATTTGGTCTCTCAGCTTTCTTTTTTATTGATGGTATCATTCCATCAATTGGTACTATAATTGCTATATTTTCATATTCTCAAATCTATTATAATTATACAAACAAAGTGTTTAAAAATATAATTGATCACAAAAAAATAGACCTGACATATCAAGATTTACTAAAAGAACACCAAAAAAGAATTCAAACTAATCAATTAGAAAATAAAATCATACTTGACGATATTAATACTATTAGAATTAAAGATCTCAATTATTCTTATTCAAGCAACAAAGAGATTTTAAGTAATATTTCTATGGATTTTTTACCTAAAAAAATCTATGGAATAAAAGGGAAAAGTGGAATAGGAAAAACAACTATATTGGACCTTTTAATTAAACTATACCCCTCTCCAGCAGGAAAAATATTTATCAATGATCACGATATTAATGAATTAGATGAAAAAAATATCCGTTCACTTATTTCGAAAGTAACCCAAGAAGTATTTATCTTTCCAGGGACAATTAAAGAGAATTTTTTAATCGTAAATAATCACTTGAAAGATGAAGAAATATACGAATATTTAGAATTAGTTGATTTAAAAAATCATGTTCTAGAATTTAAAGATAAATTAAATTCTATTCCTGGAGAACTAGGTAAACTACTAAGTGGTGGAGAAAGACAAAGGCTTTCCATTGCGATTTCGTTATCTAGAAATAAAAAATGGATTCTTTTAGATGAAATAACCTCAAATATGGATTCTTTTTTAGAAATAAAAATAAAAAATAATCTAAAAAATTATTTCCAAGCTAATGAGATATCTTCAATCATAGTGACTCATAGTGAAGAACTTTTATCAATTTGTGACTTTATCTATGAAATTAAATAATTATTATCCCTTTTAATTAAAAAAAGAATGTTTACCCTTTCATGGTAGACATTCTTTTTTTACAATAATTATTATTTTAAATTCTATATTAATTAAAATGTAGTGTTATTTATTTCAAAACAGATGAAACAACATTCAAACCGCCTGCAAAAACAAGTAAAATACCTGAAATATAGGCACCAAATTGAAGTGAGAATGTAGATTTTGCAATTGTAAGAAGTGGTTCAAAAACTACTAAACTTGGAGTAATAAAAACCAAAACTGCTGAAACTATTAAAAGTGCACCAGCACATAATTTTGCTAAATTATGTTTCTTAGCAAATCCATAAAGAGATCCAGCCACTCCAACAACAATAACTAATAATAATAATAAACCTAGAAAACTAAAATTATAGTTTGCAATTACTACTACAGTTTTTAACTCAGTACCAAAAATAATTTGAGCACCTGTATTAATATATGGATCACCTAAAGTGACTACAACACCTAAAACTGGAGTAAATAAATATAAAACTAATGCAACTACACCTAACAAACCACCACATACTGCTAATAAATTAAACAAATCATTGTTTTTTTTCTTCTTTGACATTTACCTGTCCTCCTACCATAAATAATTATATAATTAAATTATTTTTTTTAATAATAAATCATATATTACATTTTATTACCATAATCATTCTTATTAATGTCTATTAATGCTTTTATTTGGATAGACAAGATGAGCAATTTCTTCAACTGCAGTTAGTGCTTCACTACATGCACTAGCAATCATTTTTACTTTACCTGGATAATAAATAGTATCCCCTGCACCATAAATTCCTTTCACACTTGATTCCATAGTAGATGTAACATTTATTAAACCATTTGTTCTTTCTAAATCAAGGTAACTATTCTTAGCAAGTTCAACTCCATAAAATACAAATATGGCATCTCCTTCTATTTCATTTACCATTCCAGATTCCGTGTTTTGAACTGTAACCCTGAAAACATTATTTTTTCTTTCTACATCTAGTAGGTTATAAGGAGTTAATACTTCGACTTTTTTCTTTACTTCGCTCAAAGTTTGCTCACTAGATCTAAAATCATTTCTTCTATGTATTAAGCTAACAGTAGCATAATTACTGGCAAATGATGCGAAATCTACCGCCGAATCTCCTCCCCCTAGGACAATAATCCTTTTTCCTCTTAAAAATTCTTCCGGTTGAAAAGAGTAATAAATTTCACTATAATCAAAAGGAATTTTTCTTGGAGTAAATGCTCCCCCTCCATCCGTAATTAAGATATACTTAGAAAAATAAGTATCTTTATTCGAAGAAAGTATAAATGTATTATCTTCTTCTTTAATAGTTATAATTTTCTCATTATACTTAACAGTTATATATTCATTTTCAAGATCAATTTGACCATAAAAATTATCTGCTAACTTTTCAGCTTTAATTCTTTTAAAACCAGGAAAATCAAAGATTTCTTTTTCTTTGTAAACGTTAGTAAGTTTCCCACCATATGATGGAAGAGACTCAATAACAAGGGTGCTTAGATTTCTAATCGAAGCATTTAAAGATGCATAAATTCCTGAAACACCAAATCCAATAATAACTAAATCGTAAATTTTCTTATTCTCACTCATAATCTACTCCATTAATAATTTCTTTATTTTCTAAAACATTTTTTAGATTTTTATAGGCTAATTCACCAATTCGCTCATATTGCATTGGTGAAACCGAGGCACTATGGGAAGTAATATATACATTTTCAAAATCCCATAACAATGAATCTTGATCTAAGGGTTCTTTCGTAAATACATCAAGTCCTACCTTTAAATCTTTCCTTACCTTTAAAACTTCAATCAAATCATCTTCTTTGATGATAAGTCCTCTAGCAATATTAATGAATACCGCACTCTCTCTCATCGATAAAAACTCATTTTTAGTAAACAAATATTTACTAGATTCACTTAAAGGAAGAGCAAGAATAATAATATTAGAAGTCTTAACTCTTTCAAGCAAGATATCTTTTTCAGTCACAATTTCATCGAAATTATCTAATTTAGTATTAGTTCTCTTGTAACCTATAATATATGTTCCAAAATTTTTCAGTCTTGCTGCAATTTCTCTTCCAATTGAACCAGCACCTACAATAAGAACTGTTGAACCAAATATTTCATTAGAAATTCCTTGCTTGTACCAAACATGATTTTGTTGGTTAGTAATAACTTTTCTAACATTTCTATTTAGAACAAGTATTTTATTAATTACTTCTTCTGCAATTTGAACTGAGAAACATCCTCTCGCATTCATTAGTCTAATTTTATTAGTTTTTAATTTTTCTAAGTCTAATAAATCATAACCAGCAGTAATAATTTGAATGTATTTTAAATTTGGATAAAGTTCATAATTTATTTTGCTAGCAAACTCTGGTGTAGAAATAACAAACTCTGTTTCTTTGTTTAATTCAGAAAATATATATGAGTTATTAAATTTTTTAATAATAATATCATTAAGTCCTTTATTCTTACAAAAATCATCAATATAAACTTTCATGTAACCCCCACCAAAACATTCATAGTGAAATAAATGTCTCATTAATAATTATAATTCTTTTTTATTTTATTTTACATTAATAACAAATTTAATAAAAAAAACTCTTGAAGTACTATAATAATAAATGGAGGGTTTATGGATACAGAAAAAGAAAAAATTATAGCATTACTAATCGATGGTGAAAATTTACATAATCACTACGATGAATTGATAGAGAGATTAAAAGAATATGGACATATTTCAATTGCTAGAGTCTACGGCGATTTTACAGTCCAAAATGTAATTAATGATACCAGAAAAGATGTTTTACTTACTTTAGGAATTACTCCCGTGCAACATTACGCCTATAGCAAAGGAAAAAATTCAACTGATTCAAAAATAATAATTGATGCAATGGATATTTTATATAAAAGAAACATGAATTCAATCTGTTTAGCTACTAATGACAGTGATTTTACGACACTTGCTACAAGATTCAAAGAAGAAAATTATTTTGTTATTGGGGCGAGTGAACAAAATAAAATCCCTAAGGCATTAAAGACAGTTTGTGATAAATATATTATTTTAGGAGAAGTGCGACCTGAAACTAAGAATGACCAAAGTGATTTATTAACTAAAAAACAATTAATACAATTTGTGAGCTCATTTATAACTACCAATCAAGAAAGTGATGGGTTTGTAGATTTTGCTTGGCTTGTCAATGAAATAAATAAGAAATTCAATGAATTTGATCCTAGAAATTTTGGATCTAAATCAAATAAAACTTCCTCTTTTTTCAAAAGCCTACCTGAATTTGAACTTAAACAAGATGGTTTAGTATATTATATTAAAAATAAAAAAAGTACTAAATATGATCTTGTCAAAAAATAGTACTTTTTAATATCAAAATTAATTTTAATCTTGATTTAAATCTAATAATTCGGAACAAAAGGGATTTGAACCCTTGCACGGCTTTAACCGTCTACAAGCTTTCCAAGCCTGCCTCTTCAACCACTTGAGTATTGTTCCATCTGCACTAGACATGATTTGAACATGCGACCTTAACCTTCGGAGGGTTATGCTCTAATCCAACTGAGCTACTAGTGCGAATACTAATCAGCAAGCGATCCCATTGGATCCCAAGGTAATAAGACAATAGGTTTTTCATTTAGAGCTTTTAGTTGTTTTTCATTCAAATATTTCTTATCTATTACAACTTGAAACACAAATTTTTCAAACCATGTTTTTGACATTACCCAATATCCAAGGTGAAGTGAACCTGTACCCCAAGAATTCTCAACTTTATATCTATTAACTTTTCCATCTATCTTATTTAAACCAGTAAAGCACATAGCATGATTCATTTGAGAAATACCATAATCTAAACTAGTCTCCTTAGAAACTTCGGTTGAATAACCAATTATATCGTCAAAAGGATACGATAAATCATTGAATATTGCATCTTGTCTTCCATGAAATTGGGAAACATCAGCTCCAAACCAAACTATTTCACCATCTTCTATTTGTTTAGATACTAGATCTTGAAGTTCATCAATCTCTAAATTTAGATAAAATATTTCTTTACCTGAAACTACATTTCCTAAATATGAAACTGTAAAAGTTTTATAGAAAGGTTTATCTTTCGTAGGAGCGTTTATAATGCTAATATAGTCATCTATCTTAGAACCAATAGTTTCTTCAAAAAGTTCTAGAGGAGTTAAATACTTTTGATGATACTCTTTATCTTTATCTAAATACTCAAAACTAAAGTTTTTAGGAGGATTACCATATAATAAACATAAAAGTGAATAAAGATTATCTAAAGTAGTTATTTTCAGTTCTTTAATTTTGTCTTTACTACCTAGTTTTCTAGCTGAAAATGCATATTTTTTTAAAGTAAGATTAATGAGCGAATTAATACCTTTTGTAGCGCTTGAACTAAAAGTTTCTTCCATCGCATACTTAGGTACAATACCATACTTTTTTACAACTGAAACAAACATATCCCATTGTCCACCATCTTGAACACCAGTAGATAAAATATGTCTTAATGTTCTATCATCTTGATCACATGTTAAAAAATCATCGATAGATTCGATAAAAAAGTTTATTTTCTCAAGTTTATCATAAAATGCGACATAGTTTTCTGATAATTCAAAACTAGAATCAGTAATCCCGTATTTAGTAACAACTTTTTCTCTTAAAAAATTAAGACCAGCAAAAATCCAACATCTACCACTTGCCTTTTGATTAGTGATATTTAGAGTCTTTATCTCTTTACTGAAAATAAAGTTTGTATTTTCATGATTTTGAACATTTAAAATATCAAATAATGATCCTTTATCTAAAAGATATGATAATTTCTTTAAATCACTCTTTTTATTATATTTTTCTTGTAACTCTACTAATAATTTATGATTAATATCTAACATTTAATTTACCTTTAAACCCAAGTATTTTCTTCATCTTTTCCTTTGATAATTGAATTTGTTTTACCGACATTTTGTTTTTTATAAACAGCAACTCTAGTTTCAACATATTTAGAAATATCAATAACTCTTTGTGGAGGAACAGATATAATTAATTGAATAGATAGATTATTATAAAATTTGAGCATGTTTTGAATACGAGAAGTATCCATGTTATTGAAAGCTTCATCCAGTAAGACGATACAACCACTATCAACTTTTTGATTAGTTGTCAGTAATTGTTGGAAACTTGAAGCAATGATTATATAAAATGGTACTTGTGTTTCGCCACCACTTTTTTGTCTAGAAACCTTAGAAAATAGTGTAACATAAGGTTTATTTGTTTGAGGATCTACAAAAGTAGGATCTGATACTTCAATATCATAGACCATATAGTTACGATAATCTAAGAATTTACCAATTGATCTAGAATCATCTGGAGATGTACTAGTAATTTTAGCAAAAAGTTCTTGAATTACAATTTCTTCTTTTTTCTTTAAACCTTCCGTGAATAAAGCATCATGATCTAAAGTATTTTGTTTCATGATAACTTCATAATATTGCTTTAATTCAGGATCATCAGAAGGAGACCAAACTAATTTATAACTATCCCTTCCAAATACTCTTCCAGCTAAAGACAAGTTAAGTGATTCTATTTGAGCTTGAGCATCTTCAATTGATTCTTTTAATTGTCCTAAGAAACTTTCTTTAAATGATGTTTCTGTATTTCTTCTAAGTTCAAATGCTTCTTTTTCAAAGTTAATTAATTCATTACCTCTAATGCTTGACGCTGCTTCTAGATAAATATTAATTCCATCTATATCAGCAAATCCACCAAATTTGAAATCAGAATTGAAACGACTCATTTTAATAACTAAATTCTTATCTAGATGAATTACCTCGCTTTCACAACGGTTCTTTTCTTCAAGTACCTCTTTTTGAATTTTTTGATAGTTATGACTATGTTTAACTTTAATTGCATAAAATTGAGTTTGAGCGCGAACGATTAGTTCAGGACTTTCTAATTTCAATGAATTTAGGGATTTCTCGCTTTCTATCACTTGGAGTTCTAGTTCCGCGATATGTTCACGTGTCCGCTCTTTGTCGCTAGCAATAACTCCTTGTTTTCCAACTACAAGATCTCTATCACCTTCTAATTGTTTAATCTTATTTTTCTGATCAATTATCGAGTTATTAATCTTTTCTAGTTCTCCGCCAGAATTAAGTTTCTTAAGTTGATTTTCAATATTTAGATATTCAGTCTTAATATTTTTAATTAAATCAAGATTATTAATAACCGATTTATTGGCAACTAATTCAGCGCTTTTATCTCTTTTTACTAAACTTCTAACTCTTGTCTTATGTTCAGAAGAATCATAGTTTGCTTTAAGTTGTTCTCTTTTATTTTGAATTTCTTTATCAAATAGTTCAACTGCTTGTTTATTAGCAACACTTCCTATATATGGGTATCTATAACTGTTTGGATTCATTTTTTTAGCAGTATAACCACTATAATTTAATCCTGTAGGCATAATAGAACGATTGTATTTATCTAGATCCTCTAATTTTTCAACGCAAATAACATTTCCAATTAAATAATTAGCATAACTTCTTGCATAGATATCATTAGTATCTAATTTAGATGCTAAACTATTAGTTTTATAATCTTGCGCTTCTCGTATTCTTTTAGTATTTACGATACCAGTACCATAAAAGTCTGAATTATTAAATATTTTTAGAGCTTCATCATATAATTCAGGTTCTATAAAAAGATCAAATCTTTGTGAACCAAGATAACCTTCAAGTGCATTTCTCCACTTTTCATCGTTTACTTCTAACAATTCACAGAATGGTTTTACTTGAACTTCTCTTCCCGTAAAATCTTTTAATGAATCTTTCATAAAAGAAATCATAGACTCAATCTGAGGTGAATAAGAAGTTTTATTAATCGCCGCCATATTTCTTCTATTTTCTAAATCTCTTAATTCTTTAGTAATCTTTAAGTTAGTCTCATTATCAGTATTTTCTGTAATTGCTAAACTACCTTTTAAAGCTTCAATTTCAGTACTTACTAAGCGAAGCATTTCTCCTAATTCTTGAGAAGAATAATAAGTATTAGTATCATAAAACTTGATGAATTCTTTAAAAGCAAGTACATTATGATAATTACTTAATTCTTTAATAATATTATATTCCTCTTTGACATCATCTTTAAGGTTCGCTATTATTTCCTCAGAAATCAAAAGTTCTTCTTTCTTTTTTCTATAATCTTCTTCATACTTAGAAATAGTTGCTCCTAAGTCGTTTGTTTTTCTAGCAATTTCAAGTTCTTGTAATACAGTTGTAGCATTAAAAATATCAGATTCAATCTGTGATTTTCTAACTTTAAATTGATCAAGTTGAGTGTCAAAAGACGCTATTTTTTCTTGATTTTCTTTTAAAAACACTTCTTTTTGTTCTGATAAAGTCATATCATAAACAATACCAGAAGTTATTTTCTGATTTTTATTGTCTTTATAACGATTATATAGTTCTGCAATTTCATCTAAGGATTTAAGTTTATCTTTATCGATTGCAATCTGAACTTCAAGTGACTTTAATGTTTCAACGTTATTTCTTAAAGATTCAACATTTAAAACCGAATTATCAAGAAGAAAATCACTAAAGAATTTTTGAAGGTCTAGAGGTTTAAAAGCAAGAGCTTTTGGTAACATTTTTACATATTTATTAGAATCTATTCCAAAGAATTTAGATACTTTTTCTCTATAATCTGTAATGTTATCTACCGCAACCAAGTCTTTACCCATTAATTTTACTACTTGTTTCATGTCTTTAAAATCTCTAGGAGTTTTTCCGTCTAGAAATAATTCATCGCTCATGTTAACATCTTGTAGAATATAAAAATTTTCTTTAATGGTTCCACCTTTTGGAAGTGATATAGCAACCCCCACTATGGAATAAGTCTCTGATTTACCATCATAAAACTCCGCAGCCACATGCGAAAGAACATCACCGCTTCTAAGTTCTTCTTTCCCTTCCGTACCTAATTGGGCTCTTATGTAACCTTCTAAAGTACGTTTTGCATCACTATTTGCTGCAATATTAAATCTAACATCTCTTCTTGAACCGATAAGTAAATACTGAATGGCATCTATAAGAGTTGATTTCCCTGAACCGTTTGTACCAGAAATTAACACGTTATCTTTTACATCAATAGTTTCACTAGTAAAAATATGCCAATTGACAAGTTTAATCTTCGTTAATTTCTTCACTCCTATGTCCTCCTTCTAAATTAGGTGTTGTATAATGTTCTAACCGTTTAACCAAATCTTCTAAAGAAGAAACATCAATACAATATTTTATGGTTGGATATATTTTAATCCTGGTTGTATCAGTTGGATTTTGAGATTGAAAATCAATTAAATTATATCCCTTTAAAAGTCTCAAAATATCAAAAACAACTTCTTTTTGAAGTCTTTTATCATCATAGACCCTGCTTAATTCATCATGCATATCTTTTAAATCAACTTCGACATTTTCACCTAAAGTAATATTATTTCTCTTTCTTTCGAATAAAATTCTAAAGACAAGTAAAACTATGCTATCAATTTTCTTTAAATTACGATGATTAAAAGTCTCAACATTTTTAATATAAATAACTTCATCAGCCCTTTCAATATTAAGTTCAAAATCTAGTAATACAAGTAAACTACTAAAAACTTCATGATATTCTAAAATTGAATGAAAATCATTTAGATCATCAGGTTTCTTCTTGGTTAAGAAGTTCACTTGAAGTAATTTATTGGTTATTCTAGAAATTAAATCTTTCTCTCCCTCTCTTAAAGTTGAGTAAGCATCAAAGAACTTTTTTATGGCAAATGTTTTATCAATCATCAGTATATCCTCCCTTTATAATCTCAAATTCCTTAAACCTAACATTGTTTTTTTCAACAAAGTCGTTTGAAGTTTTTATATGGTAGTCCATACCAGCAACATGAGAATAAACATAGACAAGTACAAGAGTTAGAATATCATTATCAGTTTCTAAATCTAAATCACTAGCCATAAAACTATCTCTATTTTCAAGTTTTTTCTTGATAATTTCATTGATATTATCTTCTGAATAAGTTTGATAATGTCTCAATCTTTCTTCATCTTGTTCCATATCTTCCTCTGTTATCTCAGGAGGATCATTAATAAATCCAATTTCTAATTCTTCTCTTATTCTTCTTGGACTAAATAAAGAATTATCATCTAAATTTCTAATAGAAGTAATTCTTACAATATCATTCCAATTGATTTCACTATCAGATACTTTTTTCAAAAAATTAAAAAATCTTGAATAATAACCTTCAAAATCATCGGTTGTATTAGTGAAAAACTTTATTTTAGCAACCGCACTAGTAACATATTGTTCATTCTTTTTATCAATAGAAGACATAACTTGATCAAGAGTGGATATTTTATTTTCAATATAATTTAATTTATCTTCGACATAACTAAAAGCTTCATTGTAATCACTAATTCTTTTTTCACGCATACAACTCTTAGCAATACTATCCATTGTTTCAACTGTCTTTAAACTAGTAATTGAATTTAAAATGCCCCGTTTATAACGAGGTAAGGAGTCTTTAGTCTTCAAGTTATAATAAGCAGCATCAAAAAAATTATCTTTGTAATCTACCATTAATTTGTTCATTAAATAGGGAAGATCTTTTTTAGTATGTTTTTTTAACATCTCAAAATAAAAACGATAAATATTCGCGTTAAGAGATCTTAATTTTAATAATAATTGGTGCGTTTTTTTGTAAGCTTGTTCAATCGCTCCAACGCTTTCTTTACTAGTATTTCCATGATTTAAAAGTGTGTAAATTGAAAATAAATCACCTGTATATTCATCATTTGTATTGTAAATAATTGAATTTAAACAATCTATCATTTTAATGGAATAGTCAAAAAAGTTAACAGAAACTTTATAATTTCCTAAATCTTCTTCTCCTACCCAACCACTTCTTTTTAAGGCATTATAAACTATATTTGCTTTTTGACGAGAAGTATGCATGTCTTCTTCTAAAAGAGTATCCCCTTCAACTTCAAAGGATGTATCGATGTCATCAAAATAATCAATTAAACGTTTTATTACGTCATCTCTTAAGGCACTAAAACCAGTTGGTGAACTTTCTAATAAGTCATATGTGACTAAAATACACTCAATATATATTCTCTTGTTTTTTGAAGATAAAATGGAAAAAAAATTCTCCCCAACAATATCTAGTAAGTGTGCCATCAAACCTCCACATAATAAATGTCTTGATATATTTTATCACAAAAATAATATATTATCTATAAAATAGTTAAATACGTATTAATCTGCTCTTAAACAAAGAACAGGGTTCTTTTTAGATGCAAAATGAGCTGGTAAAGATGAAGCAATAAAAGTAATAATTATTGAAATAGAGACTATTAGAACTGCATGAAACCAATTAAAAATAATTATATCATCAATATCAGTTAAATTATATAAAGTTTTATTCAAGAAAGGAGCTAGTAAAAAAGTAGTAAACACCCCTAATAATCCTGTAATAAAACCAATAATTACAGCTTCTGCATTGAAAACCAAAGAAACATCTCTTTTCCTAGCACCAAGTGCTCTTAAAATTCCAATTTCTTTTGTTCTTTCCACAACCGAAACATATGTTATTATACAAATCATAGACCCAGTTATAAGCAGACATACTACAGCAACCGCAATCATTACAATATTTACGGAACCTAGTATCTGATCTACCATGAGCTGAGTTCTATCGACCGTATCTAGATAAATTGAATATCCAACATCTTTCTCACTTAAAGTATCATTAAAACTAAGTAAATAATCAAGAATTCTTCTTCTAGAAAGGGAGTCTTCTTGATATATTCTAATTAAATATGGTACCTGTACTAACCCATAATTTAATAAAATATCTTGAATTTCTGGGAAAGTATGATCAGCGTCATCAAAAACTGAAACTAGTTTTTTGTTTTTTCCAATCATAAAATCAAATAAATTATTCATTTGATCTTCATAAATAGAAGATGTTTCAATATCATGCCTCATGTATTCAGAAACACCACTTGTAAACCTAATACCTCTTTCACTTCTATAAACACTATTTTTCTTTCTTCTTAAAATTCCCACAATTGGAACTTCAATTCCTTTCTCATAAATCTCACTTGTATTACTTACAGTTTTATAATATTTATTTGTCTCAGGATCTAAATCATATAAAAGTGTTTCATAAACCATTTTAATTTTTAGAGATGTAATTTCTTCAAATGAAAACTTTCTGTCATAATCAAATCCATCAAAACCAAATCTGTTTAACATCCAGTCAGGAAGTTCGCTTCTATCATCTACTAAAAGAATAGTCGCTAGTTCATCTTGACTAGGGTATCTACCATATAACAAATCATAAATATCAGTTACAAATTCTTTGTCATCAAACAATAACTCAGAAATATAACTATTAGCAGTTGCGAGAGCACTATTACTCAAAGAGTAATCTAGTTTAGTAATAACATTATTTGAATTTAAAACATAGAAAGTAGGGGTATATTGATATAAAACTGTGACATCCTTAGCTAATGAAGAAGGCAGTTTTTTAATATAATCAACTAACTTACCAGAAACAAAATTCGTATATGTAATAGTAGCATGAGTTCTAGTATCCTGGGACTTGATGAAATCATTGTCATTAAAAGGAGCTTCTAGAGGATAAGGTCTATCGTTAGGATCTGGAAGACTAAAAGTTTGGCCAGTATATACTTGAACAGCGGATGATGGAGATGATGAACTTCGAACCGTATTTACAAAACTAAGAAATCCATTATTTACTCCAATTACTAAAGCAACTCCTATAATACCAATCGATCCTCCTAGAGCTGCTACCAAAGTTCTTAATACTTTAGTTTTTAAATTATTAAAAGATAATTTAAGAGCATTAGGAAAACTCATTTTAGATTTTCTATTCTTAACATTTATCTTTTCTTTATTATCAGGCACATAGGGATTTGTATCATTAGAAATTTTTCCATCTAAAAGTGAGACCGTTCTATCAGCATATTTAGTCGCTTGTTCAATGTTATGAGTAACCATAATTATTAATTTATCTTTACTTAATTCTTTTAAAATATCTAAAATCTGAATACTAGACTTAGAGTCAAGAGCTCCTGTTGGTTCATCGGCTAATAAGATAGATGGATTAGTAACAATAGCTCTAGCGATTGCTACACGTTGAATTTGTCCACCCGATAAATGAGAAATTTTACTATTTAATTTTTCTTCTAAACCAACTCTTTTTAAGGCAATTTTTGCTTTTTCACGTCTTGAAAAGAAATTATCTCCGGTTAGTGTTAAAGCTAGTTCAACATTTTGAATAACATTTAAATGCGAAATTAAATTATAATTTTGAAAAACAAACCCAATCTTGTGATTTCTATAAGTATCCCAATCTCTATTTTTATAATTTTTAGTTGAAATTTTATCAATTTTTAAATCTCCAGAGGTAAAAGTATCTAGACCTCCAATCAAATTTAATAAAGTAGATTTCCCACAACCTGATGGTCCTATTACAACAACAAACTCCTTTTCTCTAAAAGAAATATTCACATCAGAAAGAGCAGTTATTATTTGATCGCCAACTATATAATTTTTTTTGATATCGGTTAACTCTAGCATATTTTTGTCCTTTTACTTATTTAGTTTTTATGATCTGAAAAAGTTCTAAAAGTTGAGTATCGTATCCATTGCTAAAAACTTTCGCATTTGAATATAAAAGCATTATTTCATAATAAAAAGATTGATCGATTAAGTGATTATTAGTTAATTCTCTATCTGCTCTAAATCTATTAACTAAATACAAGGTTTCATTATCAAAATACCCATCTTCTCTAATGGAATCATTATAATAGGCATTTAAAAACTTTTGAAAGAAAGGAAGAGTAATAGTATCTACATCATTAAACTTTAAATCTTTTTGGAAATCTACATGTTCAACATTAAGAATTCCCTTCATAAAGATATTTTCACTAATTACTAATGGAGTATCAAATACATTTTTTCTATCGCTATAGTACCATTTACCAGCCGTATATACTAAATCATATCTCGTAGTACCGATAGTTGTAATAGTAATAGTTTCTTGATAAACACCTTTTCCGTATGTTTCCTCTCCATAGATTTTATATCCAAATTCAACTAAAGCCGAAGCCATAACCTCTGCCGCACTTGCGGTATTTTTATTAACAAGAGCTACAATGTCATATTCTTTTTTAAAAGTTAGGCCACCATAAAATTTAGTTAATTGACCTTTTTTATTTTCTAATGAAAATACAGGTTTATCATTATCTCTCACAAGTAATTGTTCTAGTATTCCTTTAACCCCTGTTTTTGATTCATTTACTAAAGTATTTAAGACACCACCAGGATTATCCCTCAAATCAATAACTAGAGTCTTACCAGAACTAAGTCCGTTATCCTCTAAATATCTTAAACTATCTCTAAATAAAACATGTGTTGATAAGTTATCTCCACTATCTTCAAATGACTTAATTTTTATGACGGCAATATTAGATTCAAATGAATCTTCAATATAACAAGAAGGATTTCCGAAAGGAGAATAAATAAATTGAACATTACGTAGGTTTCCATAGAAATCTTTAACCACTAAAGTTTTAGAATCACCTATTTTAGCTAATAAATAAGGGGCGATTTCTGCAAATTTCTTACCTATAAACTCAACTACTAATTGAGAGGGTAATAATTCTCCTATTATTTGCTCACCTTCATAGATTTTACCATAGGCAGGAGAACCATAGTAGACTTCTCCGACTTGAATGATTCCTCCCTCAAAATAATATAGGGATGCCCCTGTTCCATTATATTTATCAGAATTTGAGATTTTTTCACTAACATCTACTGCATCTAGTCTTGTATAAGGATCATTATAAGTTTTACTATATGAATCTATTATTCCTTTTAAATGGGCGATATAAGCATTAGATCTATCTTCATCGTCTACATCAAAATAATAATATTTTTCAAATGCATCATTTAAATATTCTAACCTATTTCTATCATCTCCAAATGTAAGGGGAGCAACATTAGCAGTTAAATAACCTAAGAAAAAGGTAAGAATAAGAGAAATAATAAATATTATACCAATAATTTTCTCTTTTTTCATTTATTTAATTCCTCCTTATTAAATCCATAACCATATGCCTCTTTTGTTCTTACATAAAAAACAAAAGCTTTGGGATCAGTTTCATTCACAACTAATTTCAATGCATAGATTTCCATGGAAGTAATAGTACAAATGATCATCTTCCTTTCTAAATCGGAATAACCTCCTATACTTTTTACCATAGTTAATCCTCTATCTATTTTTAAAAAAATTGCATCTCGTAATTTTTCATATTCCGTAGTAATTATGAAAGCTGTGTAACCGACCTTTCCTTCAATAGAAATATTATCAATTACAATACCACAAATGATCATTGATATAACACCATAAAGAGCAAGTTCGAAATTAATGAACATTGCACCAAAGATAATTAATCCGTCTAACATATACATAGCAATTGAAAAAGGTATTTTACAATATTTATGTAAAATATTTTGCAAAACATCAATACCACCAGTAGTTGCATTTTTTCTAACCACAATCCCTATTCCACAACCAATTAGAAGTCCTGAAACAATAGAAGAAATAAGAAATCTTCCTTCGGTTATCATATTAGTAAAATAATCATTTGGAATTGTTAATTCAAGAATAAATGTAAGAAGTGGTGTTAATACAGTTGAAAAAATAGTTCGGATAAAAAATTGCTTCCCTAGGAAAAAAAGACCTAAAAATAAAAGAACTCCATATCCAATAGTCATAATGAGTGAGATCGGAAAATTTTCAGGAACAAAATATGAGAATATAATAGATATTCCCATCATTCCGCCTGTCACTAATTTAGTTGGAAGTAGAAAAAAATAAAATCCTATAACAACTAAACAAGTTCCAAAAAAAATTTGTCCAAAAATCCATAATTTCTTCTTCATTAATTCCTCAAACTTTTTAAATAACTAGTGAGAAAGATATCAATCTCACCATTCATAACATCATCTACTTGATTTACCTCAGTCAAAGTTCTATGATCTTTAACTTGTTGATATGGACAGAAAACATAACTTCTTATTTGAGATCCCCAAGCAATTTCTTTTTTTTCACCACGTAAAGCATTTTTTTCTTTCTCAAGTTCAATTAACTTCAAATTTAAGAGCTTGCCTTTTAAGATTTTCATAGCTTCAGCTTTGTTTTGAAGTTGACTTCTTTCGTTCTGACAAGTAACTACTATATTTGTAGGCTTGTGAGTAATTCTTACGGCACTATCAGTAGTATTTACAGATTGTCCGCCAGCACCACTAGAATGATAAACATCAATTTTTAGATCTTCGTCATTTATAATAATCGTATTATCTTCCTCAATTATAGGAATTACTTCCGCACTTGCAAAACTTGTATGTCTCTTCTTTTTGGCATCAAAAGGCGAAATACGAACTAGTCTATGAACTCCACTTTCCCCTTTTAAGTAACCATAAGCATATTTACCTTTAATGGAAAAAGAAACACTTTTTATACCAGCTTCATCTCCTGGTTGATAGTCTTCAACTTGAAAAGTAAACCCCTCTTTTAAAGCATATCTCTCATACATTCTAAATAACATTAGTGCCCAATCACAACTTTCAGTTCCACCAGCACCAGGGTGAATATCTATTGTACAATCATTTGAATCGTAACTTCCAGATAACAATAATTGAATTTCATATTTTTCAAGTTTTACTTTAAACTTTAGAATTAGATCATCGATAATACTATAAAATTCTTCGTTTTCGTCTAATACATCATACCAATCATGAATTTCTTTTAAATCATCCTCGATAATTTTAATGATTGAAAGATTTTCTTCTAATCTTTTCAATTCTTTTGATTTTTGATTTGCATTTACACTATCATTCCAAAAATCTTTATCTTCCATCAATAAATCAATTTCTCTTTTTTTCTCCAAAGTTGCGTCTTTATCAATAAAATCTAACAAATCGTTAACTTGTTGATCAAAAAGAGCTATATTTTTATTAATTTCGTATTTATCCATCTATCTACTCCAAGGAAGTTTTTTTGTACTTCTATTTTTATTAGACCTTTGACGTCTTTGTGAATCGTCTCTTCCTTCATTGGTTGCTGTATTTTTAACAACTTGTTCTCTTTTTACGTCAGCAACCAACTTTGCTCTAACAGCATATTTAGTTACATCATCAGAAATATTTTCAACTAAAGTATTAAATAATTTAAGACCTTCTTGTTGATAAATCATAAGTGGATTAATTTGAGCATATTGTTGAAGCATAACTGATTGTCTTAATTCACTCATTACATCAATATGTTTCATCCAATAGGTATCTATTACCTTAAGCATAACTACCTTCAAGAACTCATTGTATACTTCACTAGGAACACTACTCTTCTTTTCTTCTAAAGAGTCTAAGGCAAGTTTTAGGATATAATCTCTTACACCTAGTTCATCTTTTGATTTTAAAATATCTAAATCAATATAACCTTGATTAAAAAAGTTTCCATTGAAAGTTTTTACAATTCCCTCATCGTCTATTTCATATTTATTTTTTCCAACTTTCTCAATAAAATTATTTAGATTTCTAGAAATACAATCTTTAATTAAATTGATTACTGTTTCCTCAACTGATGGACTAGTTAAAATATCTCTTCTTCTTTTATAAATTATTTCTCTTTGCTTTCTTAAAACATCATCATATTTTAAAACTGATTTACGAGTATCATAATTATTACCTTCAATTCGTTTTTGAGCGGATGTAATTAATCTTGAGAATATTTTTAATGAAAGTGGCTCTCCTTCATTTAACTTTGAAAAAGTTAAAATTTGATTTTTTAATCTATCGCCACCAAATCTTTGAAGTAACTCATCTTCTCCAGAAATATAAAATCTAGAATACCCAGGATCTCCTTGTCTACCAGCTCTACCTCTTAACTGATTATCGATACGTCTAGATTCATGACGTTCAGTTCCTATAACTGCAAGACCACCTAATTCAACTACTCCAGGTCCTAACTTAATATCAGTTCCACGACCAGCCATGTTAGTTGCAATAGTAACTGATCCTTTATTTCCTGCTTTTTTAATAATTTCAGCTTCTCTTTCGTGATTCTTTGCATTTAAAACTTCATGTGGTATATGACGTTTACGTAAAAGTTGTGATACATGTTCACTAGTTTCTACAGCAATAGTTCCCACAAGCATTGGTTGACCTATTTTATATCTTGTCTCAATATCATCAATCAAATGATCAAATTTTTCTTCTAATGTTGCATATAGGAAATCGGCTTCATCTTTTCTGATAACAGGAGCATTTGTAGGAATTTCTACGACATGCATATTATAAATATCTCTAAATTCTTCTTCTTCGGTTTTAGCTGTACCTGTCATTCCTGAAAGTTTTTTATACATTCTAAAGAAATTTTGATAAGTTATTGTAGCAACCGTGATAGTTTCTTTTTTAACTTGTACTCCTTCTTTCGCTTCTAATGCCTGATGAAGACCTTCTGAAAATTGTCTACCTCTTAAGATACGTCCTGTAAATTGATCTACAATTAGGACCTCTCCTGAGTCAACTACATATTCAACATCATTATGCATTACGTAATTTGCCCTTAAAGCATTATTAATATGATGTACTAATGTTACATTAGATAAATCATATAAATTTGCGAGTGAAAACGCACTTTCTGCTCTCTTAATTCCACTTGGAGTCAAACTTACTAATTTCTTTTCTATATCAATTTCATAGTCTTGATCTGATAAACCTTTCACAAATTTATCAGCTGCCACATACCAATTATAGCTATTTTTCTCACCACCTGAAATAATAAGTGGAGTTCTAGCTTCATCTATTAAGACTGAATCTGCTTCATCAATAATTGCATAATTAAGTCCCCGTTGACTAACCATATCTCGAGCATATAAAACCATATGATCACGAAGATAGTCAAAACCTAATTCTGAATTTGTTGAATACATAATATCACAATCATAGGCTTCTTTTTTCTGAATCGAAGATAATTCTCTTAAATTAAGACCAACAGTTAAACCTAGGAATCTAAATAAATCACCAATTTCGCCTTCAGCTTCTCTTTTTGCTAAATATTCATTAACCGTTACAATGTGAACACCCTCACAATTAAGAGCCATTAGATAAGCAGGCATAACTGAAGTTAAGGTTTTTCCTTCTCCAGTTTTCATTTCTGCTATATTACCACCAAAAATAACGTAGGCTCCTTGAACTTGTACAAAATAGGGAATAAGTTTTGTAACTCTCTTACTTGCTTCTCTAACTAATGCAAAAGCTCTTGGCATAATTAACTCTAAACTAGTACCCTTTTTATATAATTCTTTGAATTCATTAGTTTTCAATGGAAAATCTTCATCTTTTAAATCCAAAAATTCTTTCTCAAGACTAAATACTTCTGTTGCTAATATTTTTGCTTTTTTTAATTCCTTTCTAGCTGGGTCAAATAAATTTTTTAACATTAAATCCCTCGTTTTTTATACTTACTTCTATATTATAAAGAAAAATACTTATATTTAATATTTTTAGAAAATATTGTTAAAATAACAACTTAAAAAAATAAATATCTAGATGAATAAAAAACCTAATCAAGAAGAATATTTAATTCATCAATTACAGTAGAGATATTTAATACTTCTTTTTCTAAATCGAGTACAAACTTATCAGATATTGTTTGATTAAGTCTTATTTTATACGAACCTTTTGAAGTTCTTACTATTAAAATTATACTATTTTTCTTTAGTGAAAATGTAATGTCTCCTCTAAAAAGAGTAGATAAATAATTTAATTTATCAATAATTCCATCACTAACAAGTTTAGATGTAATTTTTTCATCTGTCGTATAACAAATTAAATTAGAAGTCTCATTAAATCTTGGGTCATTAAATAAATTCAATTCTTGATTTTTTAGCTCGAAATCTCTTCTTGCAATAAGTAATTCATATTTTTTAGGTATCTTTCTACTTGCTTCGATAACAAATACTTTTCCAACAAAAGAATTAATATATCTTTTCTTTCTAGAAACAATTTCTTTATCTGTTGAAACATATTTTTGTTTATCAATTAAAGTAATTCCAAAAGAAGAAAAATTAGTTTTTTCATAAACACCTTTAATTTCATCACTTAGTTTATATTTGGATGATTTTTTTAGAAGTCCTAATTCGATAAAAGTTTTAAACCGAAACTTTGCTTTTGGATAATAATTAGAATCAGACATCTTTGAAGTAACAAAGGTATCCATAAACAAAAATTTAAATTTTTTCTGGAAACTTGAAGAAAGTAAATAATATAAAATTAAGGCTAGAAGAAAAAAGGAAGCAAAGACAATATTTAAAATCGAATTAAGATCTTCTATAGATGGTGCTACGTGGTCAACAAAAAAGTGAGACAAAATTAAATAAGTAAAATATAACGATACTAATAAAAAAATTATACTACTTAAAAAAATTAACCCTAAAATTAATCTATATTTTCTTCTTAAATTTTCAAGATATACAACATCAAAAATAACCTTTTTATTCCCCATTTTTTTAACCTCTTGCTAGTATTATACATTATTCATCCCAAAAATTCGTTATATTTATTAAATAAAAAAGAATATAACATTATATATTAATATCTTTTTTACTAAATACGAATTATTTAAAATAATTAATTAAATTTAATTTAAAAGAAATTTCTTTAATTCTAAGACTTTATCAAGTTTTTCCCAAGAAAGATAATCTTTTTCGCCACCAAAATGACCATAATTAGTTGTCTTCGCATAAATAGGAGATTCTAACTCTAAGGAAGATATGATATCTTTTGGTCTGAAACTAAAAGTTTTCTTAATTGCTTCTAATATTTTAGCATCAGAAATATGATTTGTCCCAAAAGTAATGATTGATAAACCAACTGGATCACTTATCCCAATAAGATAAGATACTTGAATTTCAATCTTATCACACAGTCCAGCCGCAACCACATTTTTAGCTACATATCTTGCCATATAGGATGCTGATCTATCTACTTTAGATGGGTCTTTCCCACTATATGATCCACCACCATGCCTTGAATAACCCCCATAACTATCCACAATGTTTTTCCTTCCAGTTAATCCACTATCGGCTATTGGTCCTCCAATAGTAAAACTTCCAACAGGATTAATTTGAATAATACTCTCGTCATTTAAATAATCTTTGCAAACTGGAAGAATAACTTCTTTTAGAATTTCTTTTCTTAAAGTTTCCAAATCTTTAGATTCTGAATGCATTGTAGAAACACAAACAGTGTGTATTGATGTTGGAAAATCATTATCATCAGTATTTATAGTAACTTGAGTTTTTCCATCTGGTCCTAAACCTTCTATTATATTTTCAGTCCTTACTCTAGTTAATTCTTTAGAAAGACGGTGCGCTAAACTAATCGCAAGCGGCATATAATCCTTAGTCTCTATTGAAGCATAACCAAACATTAACCCTTGATCTCCTGCGCCACCTTTATCAACTCCACTAGAAATTTCTCTAGATTGACTATCTAAGTCAACAGTTACTATTACATTATCAGTAGTTAGACCAAATTCTTTTTTGTTATATCCTGTTTCACTTAAAGTATCTTTAGCTATCTTTATAAAGGTTTCATTTTCTACTTTGATAGAAGAAGTGACTTGTCCAAAAATATGAATATGCAGGTTAAAAGCAATAACCTCAACTGCTACTCTTGCCTTTTTATCTTTCTCTAAATAATAATCTAATATTTTATCTGCTATTAAGTCACATAATTTATCTGGATGTCCAGCTGTTACAGATTCACTTGTAAATATTTTGCCCATTTTTCCTCCCTAAAAAAAAGACCTTCAGAGGTCAAATTTATTAATATTTGAATCCTCATCGTTTATAGCTTTACCACCATTGTATTTTACTGGTTGGTAGGCATTCAAAGAGCTATATCTCTCCTGCCTTCTTAATGAAATATTTATTTCAATTAATTATATCTTTTTTACTCACATAAAACAAATCATTTGACTTTAAAAACCACAAAATCAAATGTTAATTTAAGTGGTAGGTTTAAAGTAATGTGAATAATTCCTATATCCATTTTCGTTTAATTCAGCAACTTTCACAAACTTTAGTGCCGCACTATTTATAACATATCTACTTCCGCCTAAATTTTTAGGACCATCTTCATATAAATACCCAAGATGTGATTTCCCAAAAAAACTAATAACTTCTTTTTTAATATCTAAATGATTTGAAGTATCATATTTTATAGTAACTTGAGTAATAGGTTTACTAAAGCAAGGCCAACCACAAGGATCAGAAAATTTATCTTTAGACAAAAATAATGGTTCTCCACTTACAACATCAACATAAAGACCATCTTCAAAAAAATTCCAGTATTTATTCTCAAAAGGCTTTTCAGTTCCTTTCTGTTGAGTTACCCAATATTCAATAGGACTTAGTACATTTTTTAGTTTTTCAAAATTATTACTCATGTTTCTCCTTTTTTATTTACTGGTTTTCTGACCATAATAAGCGTTTTTTCCATGTTTACGATTATAATGACAGTCAAGTACATACTTTGGAAATACTACATCACTATTTAATTCTAATGTGTAATATGCCATTTCCGCAACGTTTTCTAATACTAGTGCATTTTCAACTGAATTAAGAGCATCATGACCAAAAGTAAAAGGTGCATGACCAGCAACTAAAATAGCAGGACAATCTAGGGGATTATTTTCTCCAATCTTTTCTAAAATAACTTTTCCTGTATTTTTTTCATAGTTTGATTTTACTTCTAGTTCAGTAAGTAACCTTGTAGTTTCAACATCTTTAGAGAAATAATCACTATGCGTTGTTCCTAAAACTTTAATACTTCTATTTGCCTGGGAAAAAATAGTAGCCCATTTAGAATGTGTATGGCATATTCCAGAAACATTAGGATATTTTTTATATATTTCTAAATGAGTTTGTAAATCAGAAGAAGGTTTTAAATTTCCTACTATTACATTTCCCTCTAAATCAGTTACAACAATATCATCTAGAACCATCTTTGAATAGGGAACTCCTGAAGGTTTAATTGCCACGTATTTTCTACTTTTATCTATCTCGCTCACATTTCCCCAAGTTAAAATAACAAGTCCATATTTGACAAGATTAAGATTTGCTTCTAAAACATTTTTTCTTAATTCATTAATAATTTCTTGATAATTCTCCATTTTAATCACCCTGTTCTTTGATTTATAAATATGGCGCTCCTAATAGGACTCTAACCTACAACCTTATCCTTAGGACGGATCTGCTCTATACGATTGCGCTATAGGAGCACTTTTTTATAACCAATTCTATTATTTTATAATATTTTGAATCTCAGATTTTAATTTAGGATTCAATTGGTATAAGTACATAAATGAAACTAATAGACTTTCAGGATTTCCTTTTTCTATCAAAGAATATAATTTAAAAGCTTCTTTTAGTTCAAGTGGATAGATATACTTTAAAGGTCGTGCTTTTTCATCTTTAGGAACTCTTAAAGTATATTTTTGTCCTTTATTAATAATGAAAGGTTTATCATAATCTAATAGTTTATTATTATGCCATTCATTAACCCAACTAAGTAATCTTTCTACCTCTAGGGTAGTAATCTCTGACTCAAAATACATATCAGCAACCCTTTTAATAAATAAATCTTCATGAATAGGAGCCTCAAATTTAATTAATTCAAGAACAAAACGTTTTAAATAGTCAATTGCAGTTTCTTCTTCACCACGTTCGCAAATTTGTCTAGAAAAAACTTTATAAGTAGGATAGTCACCTTTTTCTTCTTCTTTCTTTATATGAGATACCATACTATTAAGTAGCTTATTATTAATGGCTTTTTTTGGAAGAGAACTTAAAAATTCATCTATTCTCTTTTCCATTGCCTTGCGGTTAAAGTACCAGTCCGATGCACTTATTGTTAATAATCTCCAATTTTTAGCAGTTAATATATCACGATTAAGTCTAATTCTATCTCTAATAGATACAAAACCATGAGAATCTAGGCCATCAGTTTGAATACCATATTGGTAACCTTTATCCCCTTTAACAGCTATTTGGATAAATGGATGATAATTCAAAACACAATCGTATTCTTTACTTTCAATGTATTCGAAAATATCATATTCAATGTTCTTTTCAGTTATTTTAGCAATTTTATTTTCATAACTTACCGAACCATTACTAGCAAACTCTAGATAACCTTTTAGAAATAAAATACCAGGATTAGTTTCATTTACTTTAAAATTAGAGGAATTAATAGATGTTACAATATGAAATTCTGATTTTGCTCTTGTAATCGCGACATTAAGTCTTTTATAGCCATCTCGTTTAGTGATAGGACCTAGGTTATGAGAAAAGTGACCTTTAGGATCATTTGCATATCCAATAGATAAAATCATGACATCTCGCTCATCACCTTGAACAGATTCAAGATTCTTAATAAAGAAGTGTTCATCGTCATCACTATTTAAAAATGAATTAAAATCTGGTTTTTTCTTTAGAGCTTTGATTAATTCTTTTTCAATTAATTCTTTTTGTTTTAAAGATAAGGCAACAACACCTAAAGATAATTTAGGATAGTTCTCGAAATGTTCCATGATTAAATTTACTGTTAAACTTGCCTCTTTTTCATTGGTTCCGTTCTCATAAACCCCATTATGAAGATAATGTACAGTAATTCCTCTTCTATTATTGGCACAAGGGAATGATAATAAGTCATGATATAGAGCTGTATTACTATAATATATTAAGTCATCTGGAATAGATCTATAATGCCATTTTAAATTTCTTGCTGGTAATTTAGATAATCCAACAGTTAGAAGAGATTCATAATCAAATAAATTAGGATCATCATCTTCCTCTTCATCTTCATATATTTTCTTAAAGAAATTAGTAGGAGGTAACTGTTCAGGGTCCCCACAAATAATAACATTCTTAGCTCTAAATAAAGCCCCAATTGCATATTGAGTTTCAATTTGAGAAGCCTCATCAAAAATTACTAAATCAAAATATTCACTTATTGCCGGAAGAAATGTTGAAACTGAAAGTGGACTCATCAAAAAACAAGGTTTTGCATTAGAGATTTCATTGATATATTCTAAAAATAACTGTCTAACGGTCCTATAACCTTTAGTTTTTAGTTTTTCACCTTTAAAATCAACTAAAGAATCTTTAACCGAAGTAGGGATTCTTGTATTAATTTTATATTTCTCATAATCTTTTATTACGCTGACAGCTTCTTTATCTAGGGCAATATATTCTTTTATTAAAAAATTATAATCTGTTTTAGCGAGGTCTCTAATTTGTTCATTTGAAAATGAAAGATAATCAAACCATTGCAAATAAAATTTCTTTCTAAGTATATCTTCTTGACCGCTTTGATATTTATCAAGTTCAGAAATTAAATCGCTATATCCTGCGATTCTAAACCTTTTTTGCTTATCAAGATAAGATAAATAGGCAGTTAAATCATCAAAATCATCTCTTAAAGAATCAAAGTAAATAGTAAGTTCACTGATTTTAGTTTTTAAAATAAACTCTTTGTTTTGAAAAATATCAAAATAAAATTCCATTCCAGATGAGATTTTCTTCATATTTTCATCTAAAAATTTCTGATAACTAGAATAAGTAGTTGAATTAAAAGTATTTAAAATTTTAAACCAATTTTCATATTTATTCTCATCTAATCGAATGAAAAATGAAGATATTTCGATGTCATCTAATATTTCTTTATAAGTATAACTTTTAACATCTTCAACTCCAAGATTTTTTAAATGTAATAAAATAACCGATACTTCATCTAAAATACTAGGATTCTTTTTAATTGTATCTAGGGAAATAGTACCTTTAACTCTAGAGGCAATTACACCATACTCTTTTCCTTTAAATAATTTTCTATTTTCAATTATTTCTTTCACATCAGATGCTTCTAAAATGTAGCCCTCAGTATTTAGACCAAAAGTTTCTAATTTCCTAATACTATTCTTAATATTTTCAAAATCAAGATATGCTTTAGAAACATTTGATATTTGAAATAATAAATTAATATGTTCTTTATTTTGAATTCTCTTGAATATTTTAATTAAATCTTCAATATCTCTAATTGATAAATCAGTAGTTGGTAGTCCATGATAATCAACTTCGGAAAGAAAGTTTTTATATCTTTCAAGTCTTAAATTATATATTTCTCTAAATGATGGTTGAAGAGCCCATTCTTCTTTAATACTTTGAAATAATTCATTTTCAACAATGACATTTAATCTTCCTCTTACATTATAATATTCAGATATATTTTGAATTAACTCATTGAACTCAACAATTGAAAACTTATGAATAGTTCCAAAATTATATTCTAATAATGGAACATCATGATACTTTAATAGAAGACCAAAAAGTGAGTAGAGACTTTCTCCTATCGGTTGAATCTTGTCATGAAGAATTCTATCATAATCAAAAAGTTGTTTTCTAATTGAATATAGACGTGATAAATCGAATTTAACTTCTTGAGGATTTTCTTTTTCAATCGTTGAGATAAGTTCATCAAGAACATCTTTTCTTGGAGTTTTGTGGGAATGAAGTTCTAGAATATAATCCTCTAGTCCTACAGTTGATAGTTTAGCCTTTATTACCTCGAGGGCTACTTTCTTCTCTCCTACCATTAATACTTTCTTATTATCTTCAAGAGCTTTTGCGATAATATTGCAAATAGTTTGGCTTTTACCAGTTCCAGGAGGTCCTACTAAGACAAATGAGTTATTACTTCTAGAGGCATTAATAGCTTCTTGTTGGGTTGTATCCGCATCAAAAATATTCACTACTGATGCACTATCGTCAAAACTAAATACTTCTTGATTAGCATCTTCTACCTTTTCATTATACAAAAAATTATATAGTTTCGATTGTTCAATTGCTTTTTCATTATCATTTAAATCTTGATAAACATAAAGACCAGAAGAATTATATAAAGCTAAATAACAACAATTATTCGCAACTAATTTTCTTGTAACTAGTTCTTCGTTTTTATTTAGTCTTTGTAAATAATTAGAAATTGTAAAAGTGTTATGTAGAAATAGATCATATTCAAAAATATCAATTCCATTCATCCTTAAACGATAAACTAAAGTTGGATTTAATTCAATTTCACCTAAAGTATATTTAATTGTAAATTCAGATGCTGAAATTCTACCTATTTTTACGGGAACAAGAAGAAGAGGAGAAGTAACTTCCTTTTTTGATAATTCATCAAACCAAGTGATACTTCCTATAGAAATAAACAAAGGATGAAAACCAAATTCATCATTAGCCATTTTTGTTCTTTCTCGCATATGATTCATCGCTTTTGTAAGTAATGATGGCTCTTTATCAGTTATAATTCCATTATATCTATATTTTTCGTTTTCTAGTGTATGTCTATTAACAACGACACTTATAGCCCTTTTTTCTTTGACAAGAATATCATAAATGACATCACTATCATTAAATATCCTAACATTTCCTAATTTAGATTCTAAAAAAGAAATCAAAGGATTTTTTGCACTTATATCTAAAACTTTGTTTTTTAAATATTCTAGTTGTTTTTCCATTATTAACTCCGTGAAAATTTTATTGTAATCTTATCTTTAAGTAGTGAATCATCATACTCAATATTTTTAATTATCAACCCATCGTGTTCTAAGCAAATATTAACATATTTTATCAAAGCGCCTAGAGAAAAGAGAATATCTAACTCATCATTTTTTAATTTCTTTTTCTTCTTTGAATTTTCAATTATTACATCGAACTCACTTCTTACCACCGTAAAATTAGTCTTCTTTGAAAAATTTGGAATATATTTAATGATATCATTCAAATTTAAATTAACTGGATGAGGATTATGGACAAGTTTTGAATAACTCTTAGAAAAAGCAAGTGAATAGACTGAACCGCTATTTTCAGGTTTTCTAGAAAAATTACAGACAAATGAATGTTGTTGTAAAAATAATTCAAACTGGGAAGCACAATATCCGATATTCATAATATCTTGTCTAGTAATGGGTGAATAAAAGAACAAATGATGTTTTAAAATAGCCCATTTAGATGAAACTTTAAATTCCGTTTCATATTTGCAACCAAAAATGTTATTTGATTTCGAAATATAATTATCAAAAAGAGACAAAACCGATAAATCAATCGAAGAAACCTCTAAATTATCAAATTTTTGTTTATTAAAAATAGAATCATAGAGCATTTTTCGCTTAAACTCCTCGCTTTTTTAACTTTTTTTGTTCATACATCAAACTATCTGCTCTAGCAATTACTTCATCTAAAGTTAAGTGATTACTTGCCGTAACGGTATATAAACCATAACTAAATTCATAGTCAAAGTATTCATCATTTGCATTAATTACTTTAAAATCTTCAACTATTTTAAGCATTGTTTTTTTAGATAGAGCTTCGCTTTTACCAAGAAAAGTGATTAAAAATTCGTCTCCCCCTAAACGATAAACCGTATTTTTTTTACCAATTAAACGAGATATGTTTTTGGCAAAACCTCTTAAATAACTATCTCCAAAAAGGTGACCTTTATTATCATTGATAAATTTAAGTTTATCCATATCAATGAATACAAAAGTAATCGGATAAATAGTATCATATACTTCTTTCATATCTTTCATTAAAGCTTGTCTATTTCTAAGACCGGTTAAATTATCTTGAAATGCCGATTTTTCTAAATTTTGAGTAGATAATTTTTCTTTAGTAATATCGGTTATTGTCGCTATAAATGCATTTTTTACTTCTTTCCAATATATAGAAGAAACTGTAACTTGGAAATATTTTTTACTTGAATAATCATAATATTCTTGTTGTTCTTTTTCAGCATTAAGAGATAGAATATATTTAAGTAAATTATTTAATTCCTTATTATTCCCGTGGATATCATTAAATGCTTTATTAGAAAAGAAAATCTCATTTTCTTTATATACGATGATAAATTCATTCATTTTTTCAAAGATATGCATAATAGCATCATAGCTAACCGAGATTGCTTCTTTTTGTTTCTCTATTTCAATAATTGAATTCCTTAATGAATCCTCACGCTTTTTTATAGCAACGATCATATTATTAAAATTTTCAGAAAGATCTCCCATGTAATCAAGAGATTGATCAAAGGAGCCACGCGCAATTTCTGATGATTGCCAGCATAGATGATTTAATTTTGAATATAGATCTTTTAAGGAAAAAGACAAAAAATTACCTCTTGAAGGTGTGTCACAATCAAAATTTCCTTTTCCTAATTCCAAAGCAAAATCATATACTTCTTTAACATAAAATATTAATTTATTTAAAGAATTAACTACATCGAGGTATTCATTTGGAAAAAGGGATGTATCTAATTGTTGATAACTTCCCTTTAAAAAACCTGATATCAATCTATTGATTTCGCTTAAAGCGTCTGAACCTTCCATTAGTTTTTTTAATCTTTTCCAATAATTCTAAAACGGCATACTCTATCGCCAGTTGCCCAACAATCAATTTCAGTTACATCCCATGATACACCTGAATATTCATGTAGTATACCAGCAATAAAACCTTCATCATAATTACATACAGCTTCATCACCTAATGGCATTCCTGAACAATCAATATCTTCAGCAACCGTTAGCATTATCTTCTTTTTACTTAAATCAGCACTCTCAACTTTTAATATTCCAATTTTAAAATCTTTAAGAGCTTTTTGAAGAATAGAAACAAAGACTTCAAAACTCAAATCTTCATGGTTTTTATTTAAAACATTTAAATAAAATTCAGTTCCAGCTAAAAAGCCACATTCTCTAATTAATTCTTTTGCTTTGTCATGTCCAAAATGCTTCGATAAAATATCTTTCGTTGTGAATTCAAATAAACGATAAACTATTACAGGCATTTCCTCGCCTAAGTGCTCACGTCCAGCAACAATATTCCCTAAATCTTCCCATTCAAATTTTTTATATTCCTTATCCATATTTCTCTCCTTTTTTCATTATTATATATAAAAATGACATTTATTTCATAAATATTATTATTATGTGAAAAATAGAAACTTATTTCTACTTATCATCCTTTAAAATCTAAATTAGTAGTGTTTTTCTTACAAAAATTACTAAGAGAACAGGTTTCAGGAACCCTACTATTTGAACCTGAAACCTGCCTTATTTTTATAGTATTTATTTACTTTGACAATAAATTGGCGACTGCAATTGCTAACTTTGAAGGCGAGCCAATGTTTAATCCTGCAATTAGTTTAGCAAAGTCTAGCAAAACTTTGGAATAATTTTCAAGTTGGAGAGCGTCATCTTTAATCGATTCTAATTTCTTAAATATCAAGTGATTTTTATTAATTTCTAAGACTTTCACACTACTAACCTGATTGGAGTTAGGTTGAGAGTTAAGTACTTTTTCCATTTCGATGCTAATATCACCTTTTGAAGTCAAACAAACAGGATTTTCTTTTAAATCTGTTGATAATTTAACCTCTGCTATTTCGTCTTTTAGAAATTCTTTAATTGACGCAAGTAAACTCTTTTCATCTTCAGTTTCTCCATCGCTATTACTACTGAAGTCACTATCTGTGATAGATTTGAAATTTTTTTCTTCAAAATTTCCTAATATTTTTACTAGGAATTCGTCTACTTCATCAGAGAACAATAGGATATCATTCCCTTTTTCTAACTGATAATCTGCCTGTGGAATCAATTTGGCTTGATCTTTAGATTTAGAGACAACATAATATATGTTTTTTTCGTCTGTTGCTATTGCACCTGTGTACTCTTTTAACGTAATATATTTGTCGTGCTTTAGTGAATAGAACAACAGTAAATCCTCTACTAAATCTTTTTTAGAGCCGAAATTTTCATAACAACTCCATTTTAATTTCAAACCGAAAGCTTTATAGAACTTTTCATAATCTTCTCTTTTTTCTTCAAGAAGACTAACAAGTTCTTGTTTAATTTTTTTGTCTAATGACTGCGAAATCTTACTTAATAAGTGGTTGTGCTGTATAGTTTCCCTAGATATATTTAAATCTACATCAGTTTCAACAACCCCTCTAACAAAACTAAATGTGTCACTTATAAGTTCTTTACATTTCTCCATAATCAACACACTATTTGTATATAGTTTTAACCCTTTTTCAAACGATTTATAATAGTAATCGTATGGAGCTACTCCTGGGATGAAGAGTAATGCTTGATAGTTTACATTCCCTTCAGCTTTGGTAAGTATCGTACTTATTGGTTTCTCATAATCATAGAACTCATTTTCATAATATTCTTCTAATTCATTTTCTTTCAATTCAGTCTTGCTTTTTTTCCATGGTGGAGTCATGGAATTCAAAGTTATATTTTCAACTTCTTCTTTTTCTTTGCTATCGCTAGTCTTTAAAACATTCATTTTTATTGGATATCTTATGAAGTCAGAGTATTTTTTGATAAGTTCTTTCACGTTTGACTCATCTAAATAATCACTGTACTTGTTGTTTTCATCATCATCTTTTAATGTTAGTACAACTGTAGAACCATTAATCTCTCTTGATGTTTCTTTGATGGTAAAACCCTCAATTCCATCAGATGACCAGATGTATGCTGTTTCCAAACCATATTTCAATGATATGAAATCCACATGTTTTGCTACCATAAATGCTGAATAGAATCCTACACCGAATTTTCCAATAACATTTAAATTATTATCTTTTATTTCTTTTTTAAAATTTTCAGTGTCTGATTTTGCTAAGGTTCCTAAATTAGTTTCAAGTTCCTTATCATCCATTCCTATCCCATTATCAGAAATAGTTATAGTTCTTTTTTCTTTGTCTAACTTTATGTCTATCCTAAATTCCTCAAGAGGTAAGTTCAAATTTTCATTTAAACTTTTGTAGTATAGTTTATCTATTGCATCGCTAGAATTACTAATAAGTTCACGAACAAACACCTCCTTATGTGTGTAAATAGAATTAATTAAGATGTCCAATAATTTTTTTGATTCCGCTTTAAATTGCTTCATATTCCCTCCATTAATTGCTTGGCACTCGGTTATCTTTACTGCCAAGAATATTATACATAATTTAATTTTAAAAGTCAAGTCTTAATGAAAAAAGGGCTTTTTATCCCAAATTTTCCCAAAATGTATTGAAAAATGAGCAATTTATAACAAATTTTCAGCTAATTCCATCGCTTTTTCGATTATTTTATCCATATCCATATATTTGTAATAACCTAATCTTCCAGCAAAATATAGATTTTCATTTTTATTTAATGCTAAATATTTCTCGTATAAAGAATTATTTAAATCATTATTTATTGGATAATAGGGAATCTTTCCTTTGACATATGTGTCTGAATATTCTTTTGTAATAATTGTAATATCTTTATCATATGAATCTTTATTAAAATGTTTATGTTCAATAATTCTTGTGTATTTTTCTGCACTCGAGGTATAGTTTATAACTGCATTACCTTGAAAATTATTAATACTTATTTTTTCTGTTTCAAATTTTAAGGTTCTATATTCTAGATTTCCTAAAGAATAATTAAAATATTCATCAATCATTCCCGTATATATTATTTTAATTTTGGGAGAAATATTTAATGTATCTTTAATAGTTAGATAATCTGTATTAAGTAAAATATCACTATCCTTAATCATCTTCTCAATTATTTTTGTATAACCAAGGGTAGGTATCCCTTGATAAGCATCATTAAAATAATTATTATCATAGGTGAATCTAACAGGAAGTCTTTTGATAATTGATGGATCTAATTCCTCACAGCTTCTTCCCCACTGTTTTTCTGTGTAGTCTTTTATTAGTTTTTCATAAATATCAGTTCCAACTAGTGAAATTGCTTGTTCTTTTAAATTTTTAGGATTAGTGATTCCACTGTTTTTAATTTGGTCATCTATTATTCTTTTCGCTTCTTGAGGAGTTTTTATTCCCCAAAGTTTGCTGAAAGTGTTCATATTAAAAGGTAAATTATAGATTTCATCCTTATAAATCGCCATTGGGCTATTGATGTAATTATTTAGAGGTGAAAATTTTATCAAAAAATCATATACTTTTTTGTTATTAGTATGAAAAATATGAGCTCCATATTTATGTACATTAATTCCAGACTCTTCATAAGTGAATAGATTTCCACCAATGTGATCATTTTTTTCTATTATTAGAGTTTTATATCCTTTTTGATTTGCAAGGTATGCAAAACTAGATCCAAATAGTCCCGCCCCCACAATAATAAAATCATATTCTTTTTCTTTTAAAATATTCTCTTGCATTTTCTATATCTTCCAATTTCCCAATATCAAAACGTATACCATCAATTACTGAGATTCTTGAACCGTACGTTTTTGCGTAATGGCTTAATGAATCAGTTAACTGTATTTCCCCACCCGTACCAATCTCTTTTTTTTCTAAAAAATCAAATATTTTATTCGATAAAACATACCTTCCTTGTGATACATAATTTGAAGGAAAACTTCCTTGAGGCTTTTCGATAATATCAAGTAAAACTTTACTATGAGGATCATTATCATCAAGAATTTTAGAAGATCCATAAAGATGAACGAATTCGTCTTTAACTTTTAATGTACCTACAACTTGAGTATTATACTTTTCATAGACAGAAATAACTTGTTTCAAAGCGGGAATAGGACAATCAAATAAGTCATCGCCAAGTAAACAAGCAAAATAATCATCTTTTATGACGTCTTTTGCCATCAAAACAGCATGACCTAAACCAAGTTGTTCCTCTTGATATAAATAATGAATATTTGCTTTTAAATCAGAAAGACTGTCAAAATAAGTAATAATATCTTTTTTATTTTTATTAATAATTAAATAAATATCTTTAATGCCAGAGTTAATTGCTTCATCAACTATATATCTAATCGTAGGCACACCATTAACATCAATCATTTCTTTCGAACAAGTCAAAGTTAAAGGATATAAACGGGTTCCCTTTCCCGCCGCAGGAATTATAGCTTTAGTAATCATCCAAGTTTAATTTTATCTCTAACAATTATATACCCAATCATCAATACTTGTTTCTTAAGTGACCAAGGTAAATAATTAACAAAAATAGAGTATGATCTATGTTTTAGTTTTTTATACAATTTTAAATCAAAACTTTTCATAAACGCCCATAGTTCTGTCAAAGCATTTTTTCTTTCTTGACTTTTCTTTGCAGTAGTAAATAACAAAGTGTTTAATAGAATAACTGCTAGACAATGAAACATGTAACGTCTCAAACCATTATCAAATTGCATTAATTCTTCGTATCTATACGATGAAAGCATTCTTTTCATAACAAGAATCTGTTGATCATACCTTTCAACAAAATTTTTTATGTTTATTGATTGATCAGGTCTACCAATAAAATATCTATAGAAATCTATATCCATATAATAGATACTTTTCATAAATGGTAGTGGTCTAAAAGTAAAAATATTATCTACATAAAAAGTATTCTCTGGTAAAATAGTTCTGCTAGCAATAAGTTTATCTTTTTTATATACCAATGCGTGCATCATCATAAAAGCACTTCTTCTAAATGTTTTTACTCTTTTCCAACCAAAAAACTCATTAACTGGTAATTGCTTTACATATCTACAAGTAAACTGAGTATTGTCCTCAACATGCTCATATGTGTAGTTAACAATATATAAATCAGGAGATACTTGAGCAAGGTGATGCTCCTTGATCTTGTCTAATAAAGTTTTATACGCGTCAATATTTACCCAGTCATCTGAATCCACCACTTTAAAGTATAAACCTTCTGAAATTGCCATACCAAGATTCACACCTGACCCATGACCCCCATTAGACTTATGAACAGCTTTTACAATTGTAGGATATAAATCTTGATAAGATTTTGCGATTTCCCAAGTATTATCTTTAGTTGATCCATCATCAACTATAATTATTTCAACATCTTCTCCACCAAATAACAACGAATCAATGCACTTTTTCATGTAAGATGCACTGTTATAACATGGAACTGTAAACGAAATATATTTCATATTACCTCCTTTTAATTAACTAATTATATCACAAGTCAAAAAAACTATTCTATTAATCATATTTATTCGGATATAAAAGGTTAAACAGATATTAATTTGAGTTGTAAATATTAATTAGAAAGAGCATTAAAATAATTTATTCATTTTATTTTTGAGTATTAAAGTTCCCTACGTTTTATAATTTTTTATTCTCTAAATAACCTGTTTTAGATAACCATCTCTATATTAAAAACCGCATATTTCACTTTAATATATATCATAAAATGTGAATTATACCATAATAAAACTAACTGAAAATGTAAATTTTGTTTATTGATCTTTTTCACTAAATAAGGTATCATTAAAATATAATTATAGTGTAGAAAGGAGAAAGAAAATGGAATTCTATATATGTAAAAATCATTGTAAAAAAATTATTGAGATCGTCGATATCAAAGGACCAGTTGTAGTATGTTGTGGGGAAGAAATGACTAAATTAATCCCAAATACTGTAGATGCAAGTACTGAGAAGCATGTACCAGTTATCACAAAAAATGGTAATGTTGTTACAGTTAAAGTTGGAGAAATTGCTCATCCAATGCTAAATGAGCATTATATCGAATGGATTTATTTAGTTACGAATAAATCAGTAAGAAGAGTTAATTTAAAGCCAGGAGACCTTCCTTCAGCAGATTTCTCATTACTTGAAGACGAATACCCAGTTGAAGCGTATGAGTATTGTAACTTACATTCACTTTGGAAAAAAACTCTATAAATTAAATTAAGAAAATAACCTTCGGGTTATTTTTTTTACTTTTAAAATAAAAAAAATCTTCAAACATAATAGTTTGAAGACATAAATTTATTTTTAGTGCGCCCACACTAGGACTCGAACCTAGGACCCCATGATTAACAGTCATGTGCTCTAACCAACTGAGCTACGTAGGCATTTATGAAAGAATGCTTGGCAATATCCTATCTTCGCATATTGCTATACTATTGTCGGCCATAGAATGCTTAACTTCTGTGTTCGGGATGGGAACAGGTGTATCCATTCTTGTATCACCACCA
>JAITXT010000010.1 GCA_031284585.1 Acholeplasmatales bacterium | reverse complement strand
TGTACTTGATCTTCATGGGAAACAAACTATAGAAGTAGATTTACAACAAAGAAATTATGTTAAAGGAACAGGTATAGTTTGGAAAAATTTTACTACTAATAGGTTTATAAAAGTGGATGAAGCTTTTGCAAAAGAACATTATGATTTTAACCATACAAAAGGTTCTTATAATACATCTGATTCTTATCACCGATGTGAGATTAATTAATCTAGGAGTAATATAAATGTATGACACTTTAATTGATGTTAAATTTTCAGTATTAAAATCCTCAGTAGAACTGGTAAAAGATTCTAATCCTATGTTAAAAATTTTTTATAATAAAATAAATGCTTTAGATAATTTTATTATGAATGATATACCTTTTGATTCTTCTATTTTAAAATCCAAAAATAATCGTACTAATTTAGAGTCTTTAAGAATAGAATTTTTTAAACTATGTTGTAAAAATAAAATAAATAACCCTTATATGTTTAATCAGTATAATAAAACACCTCAGTATATTGATCATAAAATCAATCCTGAATTTGATCTAGAATTACATCCTGTATTAGAAAATTTATGGAATTGTGGAATAACTACTATTATGAGTTGTGCTGGTCATACTTTAAATGAAAATAGTAGTATGTTAGAAGTGGAAACAGAAACAGCGTCTAAATTATTAGATTTTATTAGTCCTCTTTCTCTTAGTATAATAAAAGAACCAGAAATGAAATATTGGCCTCATAGTGATAAGATTATTTGGCCTACAGAAAGAACAATACTAATAGTCGGTCCAAATGATGGAACTAAAAAAAATGAATTTATTAAGAAACTTTTAACCTTTCGACTAATTTAAAAAAGGATAGATAAAATGATTATAGCCCTTGCTCAAATGCACGTAACTCCAATGCAGATCGAAAAGAATCTAATAAAAATAAAAGATCTAGTAGTAAAAGCTAAAGAGAAAAAAGCTGATATTATTGCTTTCCCCGAATTATGTATAGGGGGGTATTTATTAGGAGACCATTTTATAGAAGATGATTTTGTTGAATATCTTGACTCAAAGAATGAAGAACTTAATGATTTTGCTAGACTACAAGATATATCCATAATATGGGGTAATCTAAAAATAGATAAAACAGAAAAAGGAAAGGATGGTAGATTTAAAAGATATAATTCAGTATTTATTTCTGACCACGGATACCTTCAATCGAGAAATAAACAATATCTTCCTACTTATCGATTTTTTGATGATCAAAGATATTTTAGTACAGATGATACTTTAAACGTGAAAACAATTTTATTACCGTATAGTAATAAAATTATTGGATTAGAAATCTGTGAAGAATTATGGAACGCTGATAAAACGGATTATGGAAATATAGATATTACAGAAGAGTTATTTAAACAAGATCCCGATTTTATCATTAATATAAGTGCTTCCCCTTTTAGTGTGAATAAAGGAATAGCTCGTGATAATAGAATACAACAATCTTATAAAAATTTTGAAAGTTATAAAAAAGAAAATAAAATATATAAAGATACCTGTCCTTTTCTTTATGTAAATTGTGTAGGTACCCAAAATAATGGAAAGTCATTAGTTACTTTCGATGGAGATTCCAGAGCTTATACAAAAAAAGGTAAGATTGATGTAGGATTAAAACCCTATGTAGAAGATATACTATATTTTAACTATCAAGAAGGTATATTAGAAAGTATAGATGGAGTTCCAGTAATTCCTAAAACACCAATTGAACAGAAAAAAGAAGCTATTATTGAAGCTTTTAAAGATATTGATGAATGGTGTGGGTATCATCCTAAAAAAATTATAATAGGTATGAGTGGTGGAGTTGATAGTTCTTTATCTGCTTGTTTAGCTGTAGAAGCATTAGGAAGAAAAAGAGTTGTTGGAATTAATCTTCCAAGTAAATACAATAGTAATACTACTAAAAGTATTTCAAATAGATTAGCCCAAGATTTAGGGATAGAATATAAAGAAATTTCAATAACAAATCCTATATTAGCTTTACAAGAAATTAATACCGAAGCAATAGATAATATACACGAAGAAAATTTACATGCTCGAATTAGAGGGTTAATACTTCAAACACAAGCAGGACTTTATGATGGTGTTGTAATTTGTAATTCTAATAAAGTAGAAGTATTTGCTGGATTTTCTACTTATGGTTCTGCTGACGACATAGGAGCTATGGCACCTATTGCGGATTTATTAAAAACAGAAATATTTGAAATGGCAAGACTGTATTATTATTTTCCAAAAGAATTGTTACCAGATGATAATATGAATTTTGAATTTGCACCATCCGCTGAATTAAAAGTCAATCAAAGAGACCCTTTCTGTTGGGGGCTATCAGATGCTATAATAGATAAAATATGTAATTATCATAGGGCTTCCAGACAAGATATAATAGATATGTATGACAATGGAACTTTAGCTCCAAAGCATACCATAGAAAAATACTATATAGTTAAAGAAAATTTTATAGAACATCTTGATTGGTTGTTAAAGTTATATCGGAAAAGTGTTTTTAAACGTAACCAATACCCACCTATTGTTGTAACAAGTAAGTCCGCTTTTGGGGCTGATTTTAGAGAAATTTTATAAATAGAACTTACATAATAATTGGATTATAAGTTCTAAAAAGATAAATACCTTTATGGACTTAGGAAGACCAATAGGAAGTGATCATACTTATTGGGACTTTAACATAAATTACGAGTCTGGACGAATACCACCTTTAAACGAGGGGAGGTCTTGGTTCGAATCCAAGATAATCCATAAACTAATTGTATTAGGAGATAAAAATGAATTTTGAAGAAGTATCTAAATTAGCAGAAGTAGAGACCATAGTAGAAGGTTATTATGATGGGACATTGGATGGGGATGAAGCTTTTACTCAATTAAAAGATTTGGGATATAATGTTCGTGAAATAGATGAATTACTTGAAGATAGACGTATTAGAATATACGGTCCTGGTTTGAGTAGAGAACCTTTATTTTATTTAAAAGATGGTGATAGACTTAGAGTAAATGGAGATCTTTATGATGTTCATTTCATTGATTCTACACATTTTGAAATGACTGATGTAGATTTTGGTCATCATTCAAATGTATACCATGTTAGAGAATGGCAAGAACGAGTTCAAAAATTTAATATTAAGCAAGAAGCTGTAAGAGCATAATTGTGGAAACAATGGAAAATGAAAAAGGAACATGGGAAAAAATCGAAGCTTTGATAGAGATCGGTATAAATCCTATGAATAGAAAGATGCAAATGGTTAGAATAGATGCTTGGAGACTTATTAAAGAAAAGGAACCTCCTACAAAAGAATGACGAAAGTAGAAAAGAAATTAAAAAATTTTGATTCAAAAAAGTTTAATGATGACCATTACGCAAATCGTGCCAAAAAAGTTTTTAGGAATGAAGAAAAAGTTTATAAAGAAAAACAACGGATAATAGAAGAACTTAATAAAATACAACTAAGTTTAGAAAATGATTATAATGAATTAGCTTTAACAAACTCTGAGATAATAAATAGAATAAAGTATATGATTGAACCAGTAGAAAAAAGTTTATATGTAACTAAAAATATTTATTTGGCTATACGAAAATTAGAAATGCTAAAAAAAGAATTTAGTGGATTAAAAAATAAAAAAATTACAATAGAAAAAGAATTTGAATTAGATTAATATAAAGCCCCGGAATTAACCGGGGCTTTATTTTTATGCCGCTTCCAGAACTTTTTGAGCAGTTTGAAGAATCTTATTACCATCAAAGAAGTCCACCAGCTTATTGACATTATAGTTTTCTGTCATCCGCAGGGGCTTGGTATTGGAAATAAGGTCCGATGTGGCATTATACCACGACCACGCTGTTCCACGGAAATTAGCCAAGTCATC
>JAITXT010000002.1 GCA_031284585.1 Acholeplasmatales bacterium | reverse complement strand
GATCATCGTTAGAATCTTTAACTAATTCATAAATTTTATTAGTCACTCCAGGATAAAAAACTAAAGGTAAATAATTATTATTAATTAACCATTTATTAAATATTATTTTAAATATACTTATTGTATGTTTAGCAAAATAATTTTTTCGCATTAAGTCAAAAGAAAATGAAAATAATTCATCTAAAGAAGAAATCTTTTTATATTTAGAAATAATTAATTTATCATCATTAGTACTTTCATAATCTAATAATTGATATATTTTTTTTAAAGATACCAAAGTTAGTGGTGCCTGCACAAATGATGTCAAAGTAACATACAATGAATCATATTCAAGATTAGGAACATCAAAAGCATAATGAGGAAATTTATTATACTCAAAAAAATACTTAACTACTTTCTTGAATCCCTTAGGATTTCTTACAGCTTGAACCATAGAGCAATTCATTTTAGTACCCTCATTATTTATCATATGAATTGTACTATCTTTTTATTAAAATAATTCATTTTTAATAATTTTTTATTTATTTAGTAAATACTTCTATATTTATAAATAACTAATCTTAATTTAAATTTCGACTGATTTTTTAAAAATAACTCTATGATTTTAACGTTTTTAATTGTATTTTAATTGCTCTATCATGAGGTAAAATCTTTAAAGTATAATTAAAATCTTCGTACCTTTCTATTTTTATGTATTTATTATATTTTATTTCAGAGTTATCTTTCAAACTCAAATTTATATATCCAATATTACTATTTTCTTCCACAAGAAACGCGTCTTCTTCAAAAGAACTAAGTGTTAAAGTTGCTGAAAAAATAGTATAATTTTTTTCTTTAATATCAAACGGTAAAATCAAACTATCATGTTTTTTTATCTTAATTTCAAGACCATCATAACTAATAGTTTTATCTAAATAATCTAAATTAAATAGATAAAGTAATTTTTCATTAGCTTCATTTTCATTTAAAATAGTAAGTAGATTTCCCTCATCTTTAAAATCTTTAAGACTTCTAGATACATTCAATTTATCTAGAAAAAACTTCATTATTCTCAAATCACCAATAATATTAGTCCCAATAAACCCGATATTATCTCCTATAAAGGAACAGCACTCATTACTTCCATAAATCTTAAAAATTTCTTCATAATTAGAATTTATGCTATTTGCAAAATAACTTCTAAATTCTTTTATATCTAGATCTTTATTACTACAATAAACTGAAAGATCTTTATCAATATAATCAAAATGACTTAAAGATGGATTAATTTTTAAATAGTCAATTAAAATAGTACATTTATTACCTAAATCATCAAATACAGGAAATTCATTGAAAACAAGTAATTTACCTCCCTTATCTAAAAAAGAAACTAATTTCTCTTGAACTTTTCTACTCAAATATTTAGTTAAACCTACTAATAATACTTTTCCTGTAATAGGATCATTATCATCAGAAAGAAATACACTATCAAAAGAATAATGCAATAATAATGAATGTCTTAATGCATTCCAAAATAAATTATTTCTTCCAAATTTTAAATCATCAATATAGTTTTTAACTTCACTAATTTTATTATTCGCATTCCAAGTATCAAAATACTCATCAATAAATGCTGCCGTAAAATCAAATTTAGTTTCATACATAGAAATAATTTTATTTTCTAGATTATTAATTATATGAGTTGCTTTTTTTAAAGAAGAATAATGATAATTTTTTAATCCCTCTGGAGTAAGAGGAGCACTAAAACCATGCCGTTCACCAGTAAAAGATATTCTATCATTTCCAATATTTGTTATCTTATCTAATCTATAATTATATCCTCCCGCGAAAGAATAATAATTAACCATTCTTTCGCCAAGTGCGAAAGATAAATAGATTTTAAACTCTAATGAACTAGGATCAATTCTATTACTAAGCGAATCACCAAAGTCACCATTAGATGCATTAAATTCTAATGTTGAGATTGGTTTATCTTTTGGAACCGTTGCTAATAAAAACTTATTAACAATATAAAAATGAGAAAAATTATCAAGAGTTACATCACTTAAATATAAATCGTTTCCTGGAATTATCTTATTATTCTCGTAAGTTCTTCTTAATTGATTTATTCCAATGGGAAAAGAAAAAGCATACCCTTGTTCAGTTCCATGAATATTTACAAAGTAAAGAATATCTTTTACTCCTAGCCTAGTCCAAATATCTAGTAATTTATTAATGTATTCTTGGTAAAGATTCTTTTTAAAATCTAAAAGTTTACTTTCTAAACTTAAATCATAACAGGATACAAGTAAATCATCGAATTTAATACCTTGATATTCTTTATATATTCCCTTAAATTTTTCCCAATTAGAACAAGACATATCTAAACTGTTTGCTACCCAAGATAACATTCCTACTTCATTATCTAACTGAATTCCAATAACAGGTCCATTTGGATAGAAATAATCTTTAATATTTAAATATAAATTATGAAAGTATATTTCTACTTCATTTAAAAACAAAGGATTTATATAATCAATTGTTCTAGTTGGAGTTGTTTTTAAATCAAAATTTAGAGGTATTATATCTTCAATATCATAAATATAATCTGGAATTCCCTCATTTTTAAGTTCAGCCATTACAAATGGTCCAGGACGCAAGAAAACAAAAAGATTTTTCTTTTTAGCTATTTCAAGAAAATTAATTAAATTAAAGTATTTATTACTTTTCCCGTTAAAATCATAATTATGAATTGAAGTTTCATGAACTACCCAAGGAACATAGGTTGAAACAGTATTAGCTCCTGCTTCAATAAGTAAATCAAATCTAGATTCTAAAAATAAAGGTTCAATTCTGAAATAATGAATTTCACCAGCTATTATTAGCACTTCCTTTCCATTAATTTTGAAATTTCTTTTCTCGTAATTTACCATTAACTATTAACCTCACCAGGATTATTTCCTGTTTTAATTATACAATATATTAAATCTTAATCGTTTCAGTATGTTTTTTATTATTATTTCAATATATTTTCATGTTTTTTCTTCTTTTTTTAGTGATAGTTTTAAAAAGATTATGGATAAATTAGACATTAAATCAAGAAAAAACATAATGAAAGCGTTATACTTGACAATATTTTAAATATATCGTATAATTAATTAAACGATTAAGGAAAACGTTTTCAATTTAAAAAAAAGGAGAAAAAAATGAAAAAATTACTTATCTTAGTCTTATCATTAGTAGCTGTAATTAGTTTAGTAGCATGTACAGACGACGAAGTACAAGCAGAAGTCGTTACAATTCGTTATGCTGCCCAAAATGCTGTTCAAGAAGGTTCACCAGAACTAGTTTTGATTCGTGAATTCGAAAAATTGCATGAAAACATCAAAGTTGAAGTTCTAGACGGAACTGGTAACATTATTGAAAAATTGACAACTTGGGTTACCGAAGAAGAAGGTCTTCCTGATTTATTCTTCAATTCCGATCTTCCACAAACTCATAAAAACGATTGGATTTTGGATGTAACAAGTTTAATAACAGCAGATGCTGAATATCAAAATGTTGCTGCAGACATCAGAAATGCTAGTAAAATAGGCGCTGGAATTTATGGAATTCCTTCTGGAATATTCTATAATGGCTACTTTGTAGACAAAACATTGTTCGAAAATGCAAATTTAGACGCCCCAACTTATGGACAAACTATTCAACAAGTACTTAATGTATCTAAGACTCTTGCAAAACAAGTTGGTGTTAAAGATGGTTCTGGTATTTCTGGAATTAGAATAGGAGACGACATGGCATTATGGTTAATGGCACAAGTTAACGATGGAAGAGGCTTCTATACTTATAACCCAACAACTGGTACAGTTAGTTTAACTGATCAAATAGTTGCTGATTCGATTGCCCTACAAAAATCATTACTAGCTGAATCATCATATACTTGGGAAGGACTCAACAGTTTATCAAATGATGATAAAATTGCAATGTTCGGTGGAAATGGAAATGCAAACGACCAAGCAAGAATCGGTGTATTCTCAGATTGGACTTGGGCAATGGGTGGATATGCTAGTGGAATGGCAAATCAAACTAGTCCTAGATATAATCATGAATTTGATTTTATCGGATTACCATCATATAATGGCGTTAACAAAAATATGTTTACAATGGATTTTCTATCAATAGCTAAGACTTCCAAACATGTTGATGCTGCTTGGGCACTTGCAAAATTTATCGGTTATGGTAAAGAAGGTTACTTAAAACGCTTAGAATTAGCTAAAGAAGATGCTGCTTTCACACCAAACTTCCCTCCACTTCAAAATGATGCTACTTTATTAAATCAATATTTTGAACTTTATCCAACATTTACAGAATATCGTAAATTAATAACTAATCATACTGCTTTCTTTAATGAAGGTTTAGGAAAGGTTGTTCCTGGATGGTCAGCTGCTAGATGGAGCGCAACTTATGGAGTTGTTGGTGAGGCTACAGTTAGTGTTGGTGATATAGTTTGGAGATCTATTAACTCTGATTATGTTTGGGCTGATTACGTAGTTCAACTTAACACAGTTGTTAACAAAACTTTAGCAGACGCTAGAGCTGCACTAGGAATTTAAAAAGCTCAAATTTAATTTAAAAAATTAATTAACAAAGGAGAGTTGTAAATGATTAAAAAAATATTAATTGTCTTAAATTTAATATTTATACCGTCATTTATACTCTCCTTTTCTAATGTTTCATACTTTTATGCCAAAGAAATTATTCCAGATGATGAGATAACCTTTTCAGTAGGAGAGGAGGTTGATTTAAAACTTCAAAACTATGATGATGTTTATAAATCTTGGAAAAATAAAAATATAAATGAAGAGAAAATTGAAACTATTGTTATAACTCCAAGTGATTATTCTTTAAATGAGGTTACTAAACTTACTTCAATCAATTATGATTATCTATATGAAGTTGTTGATTTTGTTGAAAACTCTTCTATTTTAGTTTCTACTCCTTATATAGAGAAAGAAGGACTTTATCTAATTGCCTTTGATTATTATTCCACAACTGGAAGTGATATTAGAGCAATTGAGACTAGTCTTTTTATAAATAATACAAAACAATATCAAGAAATGGGTCAATATATTTTTAAAACTTATTTCAATCAAGATTTAAGTAGTATTATTAAAGATAGATATCAAAACGATATTACTCCTGTATCTACTCAAGTATCTCTTTGGAAAAAAGCCTATTTAATAGATTCAAAATCTTTGATTGATGGTTATTTACTTGTGAAATTAGAAGAAGGAATTAATGAAATCAAATTAGAAAAAACATCTGGTTCAATGCTTTTGGGGAATCTATATATAGAATCAAACGTAGAATTACTTGATTATGAATCATATTTAAATTATCACAATCATAGTGAATCACAAAACTATTTTAAAGTAATTGAAGCAGAAAACTATTATCTTAAAAATACTGCTAACGTAAGGATTGGTTCCGATAGAGAACCATCGATTACCCCTTATTCACTTTTAGAAACTAGAATTAATGTTGTAGACGGAAGTAGTTTTAAAAAGTCTGGAAACATGATTAGTTATTTAGTTACCGTTGAGAATCCTGGATTATATAATATAACTATCAAAGCTAAATCATCAGGTATTAAAAATCAGACTTTCTTTAGATCTTTATATATAAATGGTGAAATACCTTTTAAGGAGGCCATTTCTATTCCTTTACCATATTATAACAAATACACAAATTACACCTTATCAGATGAAAATAGTAAGCCTTTATATTTTTATTTAGATAAAGGATCTAACATAATTGATTTAGTCGTTAATTCAACTCCCTATAAAGATATATATTATCAAATCAGTGAAGTTTTAGATGGATTAAATAATTTAGCTATTGATATTAAGAAACTTACAGGAAACAATCTTGATGAAACTAGAGATTGGGAGATAACTGATTATCTACCTAACCTTGAAAGAGATTTAAAAAAATATACGGATGAACTAAAAGATGCCTATAAAAAATGGTATGAAATACCGTTTAATGAAAAAGATAATGAAATATCTTCAGTAATTAAATCAAGTTATGAACGCCTTGAAAAACTATGTAAGAAACCTAATGAAATCACGAAAAAAATTAATGTTTTAATAAATTCAAGTGGATCTATTACTCAAATATTAGGTGGACAAGTTCAATCTATTATCACATCTCCTCTTTCAATGGATAAAATATATATTCATTCAAAAGATTATAATTTACCTAAACCTAATCTAAATTTCTTTGTTAAAGCATGGATTGGAATTAAAAGATTTTTTCTTTCTTTTTTCGATAATAGATATTTAGATAAAGCTAATAAAGACGAACTTGAAATTTGGGTTAATAGATCGAGACAATACGTTGATTTAATTCAACAAATGGCTGATCAAGATTTTACAAATCAAACAAATATCAAAGTAAAAGTATCTATTATGGCGAGTGAAGATAAATTAATACTTTCTAATTCCGCCAACAAACAACCAGATATTGCAATGGGGATTGCTGCATGGAGACCATATGAATTTGCTGTTAGAAATGCAGCACTTGATTTAAGAACTTTTGATGATTTTGGGGAAGTTTCTTCTAATTTCCAAAAAGGATCTTTTCTCCAGTTATCATATGGAAATGGAATTTATGCAATTCCTGATTCCCAAAATTATAATATTTTATTCTACAGAACAGATATTTTAAAATCACTTAATATTGATCCAATATTTAATACCTGGGAAGATATAATTTCAATTTTGCCAATCCTTCAAAGATTCGCAATGAATTTTTATATTCCTTTATCGAATAATTCATCTTTTAAATCTTTTAATACAACCATGCCTTTTATTGATGGATTTAAAGGGTCGATTTATTCATTAGATGCAATGACTTCATCTTTAAATGAAGAGAGAACTTTAGATGCTCTTCGATTCATGACAGAACTTTATACCATTTACTCTCTTCCTCTTGAAGTTGGTAGTTTTTTTAATTCATTTAGAAATGGTAATATTCCAATTGGAATTGGAGATTTTCCAATGTATGTTCAATTACTTCATGCGGCTCCAGAAATAGCAAACCTTTGGAATATAGCTATTATACCAGGAATAGAATACAAAGATGAGATTAATAGAGCCTATGTTGGAGCTAGTACCTCTTCTATGATATTTTCTAAATCAGATAAAAAAGATGAAGCTTGGAAATTCTTAAAATGGTGGAGTTCTAAACAAGTTCAATTAAGTTATTCTTCAAATCTAATTCAAACATTTGGCGAGGAATATATGTGGAATACTTCAAATTTAGAAGCTTTTAAAGAATATCCATGGAATAAAGAACATAAAGATGTCTTTTTAGAAACTTTAAAATATTGTGTTGATACTCCAAAAATTCCTGGAAGTTATATGATTGAAAGAGAATTATCAAATATTTGGAATAAGGTTGTCTTAAGTGGTATAAATTTAAGACAAGCAATGGAAGAAAGTAAAGAAATAAGTGATAAAGAATTAAAAAAGAAAATGATAGAATTTAAATATTTAAGTAAAAATGGATCTAAACTTAAAGATTATATTTATCCTACCATTTTTACAATTGATGATTGGTTAAAAGGCTACAATGAAAACTAAACCTAGAAAAAAGAAAAAATTTAACAATTCAATCATTTTTTTAGCCCCCTATTTGCTTGCATTTACTGCTTTTTTAATCTTACCAGTTTTAATTGGAATTCTTCTTTCTTTTACGTATTTTGATTTAATTCAATTTCCTAAATTTAATGGATTTGATAATTATATTTCTCTAATTTCTACAGATGATGTATTTAGACAAAATGTTATTCCTAATACTATTAAATTTAGTGTTATTGTTGGACCAGTTGGATATTTACTTGGTTTCTTCTTAGCCTGGTTACTAGCTCAAATACCTAAAAAGCCTAGAACTGTCTTAGCTCTAATCATCTATTCACCTTCTTTAACTGCTGGTATATCAATGGCTGTTATGTGGAGAGTAATATTTAGTGGAGACTTAAATGGATATTTAAATATTTTTTTAATAAATCTTGGATTTATTGATCAACCAATTTCCTGGTTGACTGATCCAAAATATCTTTTGAATATCATGATTATAGTATCGGTATGGAGTTCTATGGGAGTAGGATTTTTAGCTATGTTAGCAGGAGTACTAAATACAGATAAATCTATTTACGAAGCAAGTTATATTGATGGAGTATCTACTAAATTTCAAGAAATATTTTATATTACTATACCCCAAATGAAACCGCAAATGCTTTTTGGTGCGGTGATGAGTATCGTGTCTACTTTTAATGCAGGTCAAATTGGAATAGAACTTTCAGGAGGAGGTTACGTCACTCCTATGAATTCAGGACAATTAATAGTTAATCATATAAACGACTATGGATTTGGCAGGTTTGAAATGGGTTATGCAGCAGCTATTTCTGTTTTACTTTTAGTAATGGTATATTTTTTAGGACAAGCATGCTTCAAACTTTTTGGTGATAAGCAATGAAAATAAATAATAAGAAAAGAAGAAAATCTAAATTTCAAAGTACTATTATAAATCCAACTAGATTTTCTACTTCCCAAATTAAATATTATCTTATTTTGATTCCTATTGCATTAATCATGATACTTCCTATTTTATATATTTTTGTAACAGCTTTTAAACCAATTGATGAATTAACTAAATGGCCGCCCTCATTTTTTGTTTATAAACCAACTTTATCTAACTTTTCTGATTTATTTAATCTTTCTGATCAAACAAGAATCCCTGTTTCTAGATATCTATTTAATAGCATAACTGTTTCTCTAATAACTGTTATTTTAACAATTTTCATATCTACTCTTGCTGGATTTGCATTATCTAAACTTAAATTCAAACTTAATGGTGTAATTATGAAGATTAATACGATTGCTTTGATGTTCGTATCTGCTTCCATTGCTATTCCTAAATACTTAATAGTTGAAAAATTAGGACTAACTAATACCTTCTTTGTTAATATTATTCCAAGCCTTGCTATGCCAGTAGGCTTATTTCTAATCAAACAATTTATTGATTTAATTCCTGACGAATTAATCGAAAGTGCAAGAATGGATGGAGCAAGCAATTTTGAAGTATATTTTAAAGTAATTATTCCCCTAATCATGCCTGCAATTGCAACGGTTGCTATATTGTCTTTTCAAAGTGCATGGAATGATACTAGTGCTTCTATCAATTATATTGATGAAGATGCACTCAAAACTTTCGCATATTACTTATCAACCTTAGTAACTGCGGAAAATACTGTAGCAGGTGCTGGAATGCTTGCTGCATCGACGCTTATAATGTTTCTTCCTAATCTACTAGTTTTTATTTTCTTACAAAGTAGAGTTATGGATACTATGGCTCATTCAGGAATAAAATAGGTGATAAAATGAATCGAAATATTATATTTTTACGAAAAATAATAATCTTTGCACTAATCATAGTACTTCCTATATTCTTTTCTATTTCAGTGAAAGCTGAAGTAGCTCCTTATCCTACCTTTACTACTTCCGTAAATAATGACTTAATTTATACTCAAACTGCTTATCTACCTAATGGTTTCATTGAAAGTGATGTTTTGCTTTCAGGAGCAAGTGACCTATTTCTAAAAAATAATTTATTTTATATTGCAGATACAGATAACAAGAGAGTAGTTGTATTAGATCAACTTGGAAATCTAATCAAAGAAATTAATGGTTTCAGTAAGCCAACTGGTTTATTTGTGGACCGAAAAAATAATCTTTATGTCTGTGATTACGACTATAACAAAGTATTTAAATATGATGATCAATATAATTTAGTCTTTGAATACGAAAGACCTACTGAACCAATATTTGGACAGGCATCGCTGTTCCGTCCTTTAAAAGTATTAGTTGATTTAAGAGGAAATGTTTTCATATTAGGTGAAGGATCTACTAGTGGATTAATTGAATTATCAGCAACCGGAGAATTTTTAGGTTTCTTCGGAGCAAACTACTCTGATAATTCAATATTTCAAAAAATAATTAAACTTTTCAATGTAACGCTAGCCTCTAATCTTCCTCCTAGTTCAACTAATATCGCAGACGATCCTAAAGGATCAATCTATACTGTCAATCCTAAAGATGGTCTTTTAAAGAAATTTAATATTGCAAGCGTAGATACTCTTAATTATAATTTTAGTTTAGGAGAAGGAGTTTTGCCAGTATCTGTCTATGTATCTTCTCTTTTAGATATTTACGTACTATTTAATGATGGAACAATTGTCGAACATGATTCTAATGGTAGACCATTCTTTATTTTTAATATTTATGACTATCTAGGAACTAAAAGAATTGGACTTGCAGCAAATCCAGTGGATCTAGTAGTAGATGAGAAAAATAATATTTATGTACTTGATGCTAAAGGAACTAAAATACTTACTTATATCGAGAGTGAATTTGCAGGTCTTGTTCACGAAGGCCTAGCTAAAACTATAGATGGTATTTATGATAAAGAAACCTGGACAAAAATATTAAAACTTAATTCTTCCTTTGTTCTTGCTAATCTATCTATGGGTAAAATCTTTTATAGTGAAAAAAATTATTCTGATGCTCTAGTTTACTACCAAAGAGCAGAAGATAGAGCTCTTTATAGCGAAGCATATTCTGAGATTAGATATCAATTTATTCAAAGTTACTTTGTACCAATTCTCATAGTTTTTATAGTGATTTTAGTTTCAATAAAAGTCTTAAAAACTGTAGATAATAAAACTACTGTCTTTACAAATTATAAAGAAAAGAGAAAAATATTCTTAAATAAAAAACTTCCTAAAGAATTAATTTATTCTTTTAATTTAATTAAACATCCAATTGATACTTTTATTGATTTAAAGCAAATAAAGAGTTCAAGTGTTCTAACTGCTACAATCCTCTATATCTTAGTTTTTATTTCTCTTTCGCTTAAAAATATTTTATCTAGTTTTATGTTTAATAATGTAACTATTGAAAACTATAATTTATTTAATGAATTAATTATTTATGTCGCACTTGTATTTTTATTTATTATATCTAATTTCTTAATTTCATCAATAAACGATGGTGAAGGATCCCTAAAAGATATTTACATTGGTTTTGCATATGCTTTATTCCCTATCATTTTATTGTCAATTCCTATTACTATTCTTACCTATGTATTTACCTTAAATGAGTCTTTTGTTATTTCATTCCTAAATTTCTTTATGATTGCGTATTCAGTAATTCTATCTATATTTATGATTAAAGAAACTCATGATTATACTACTTCAAATTTAGTTAAGAATGTTATTTTGACTATATTTACAGGTTTAATAATTATCCTTGTTGTATTTATTATTTATCTTCTCACAAATCAAATGATTGATTTCTTTGAAACTATTATTAAGGAGGTATTAAAACGTGCTTAAGAGAAAACTTTTTCTTTTTCTAACTATTCTTATAAGTTTAATTATTTTAACTCAAAGTGTTTCGTATTCTTTAGAAACGAGTAACACGGAAATAGACTTTTCCTATCAAGGAGCATCTTTGGCGTCCTTAAAAAATAATTACTATTCTCAACCAATCTTTGATGATAGAGAAGCTATAAATTTATATTTACCAGAAGATACAAATTACTCATTAGTTAAAGATAACGGACTCCTAAGATTATATGTATGCAAAGAAGATCTATCGATTAAAGTAGTAAACATTCAAACAGGATACATTTGGAGTTCTACTGTTAATGTAAATTATAACGATAATCAACCAGAAAATCCGTTATATAGTGAATCAAATAAAGGATTAAATACAACTTGGAAAAATAGAGTTCGTTCTGCAGTTCGTATATCTTATTATAAAGTAGATGAAAAAAAGGGTGCTAATACCGTAGATGAAAACCTATTTCCAGCAAATAAATTTACCTATCTTGAAACAAAAGATGGTTTTATTTCCCATATAACTTTTATTGAAGCAAATATATCATTTGATTTAATTGTAGAAATTAATGATTATAAGTTAAGTATCAATATTCCTTTTTCATCAATTGAGGAAGATAACTACTTAGTTTCTAGAATTATAGTTTATCCTTTCTTTGGAGCAGTAAAAGGTTCTAGTATTCCAGGTTATATTTTTATTCCTGATGGTTCTGGAACTTTAAAAAGATTTTCCAGTGATGCAGCAAACGATTCTTACTTTTCAAAGAAATTCTATGGAGATGATTATGGGCTTACATCTTTCTACGCAAGTACAGGTAATGGTTTTAACGAAGAATTACTAGTAGCTAATTTATACGGAGCAGTTCATGGTGAAAATCAAAATGGTTTTATAAATATCATAAAAAAAGGTGCAGAATATGCAAATATGGTTATTTATTCTAGTGGCGATGTAACTGATTTTTACTATTATTATGCTCAATTTACTTACCGTAATAGTTATGCTTATTATTTAAATAAAAATAAAACTATTTCAATCATTAATGTTCAAGATGAAATCATACCTTTTGATATCTTAATGGAATATAGTTTCTTAAGTGAAAATAATGCAAACTACGTTGGAATGGCAAAAGAATATCAAAATTATCTTCTTCAAGAAGGATATCTTAAAAAACATGATTTAGAAGGAGATATTCCTTTGAATATTACAAGTATTGGTGGCGTAACTAAAGATTCTTTATTCTTCAAGAAAAAAATAGTCATGACTAAAGTAGAAGATTTAGTAAATATAGTTGATGATCTCAAAGCTAATGGAATTAATAATAATGTCATAAATTATTTAAGCTGGTACAAGGGAGATCATGATTCATCGATTAAAAATATTAATTACGAATCAAGGTTAGGATCTAAAAAAGAATTTAAGTATTTAAACGAAAACTATAATGTTTTTTATGATGAAGATTATGTTTGGGTTAATACGTATAACAGAGGTTATTCAAACAATGATGTAGTTTATGCTCTAAATGATTTACCACTCAAAACTGATGATATTACAGTTCTAAATTCATATAAAGCATTAGATGTATTTTCTAAGAATTATAAACTTGAACAAAAAACATTTGGTCTTAAAAATGTATTATTTAGTGGTTTTGAAGATCTCATGTCTGATTTTAGAAATAATAAAGTGACAACTAGACAAGAAGTAATCAATAATTACTTAAAAATGACAAAGATACCCGAAAAATTTGCTGTCTATTATCCTTATAATTATTTATATTCAGCTGATGAACTCTATAATGTACCAACCACATCTACCTCAAGAATTTCTTTTAGTGATACAGTTCCTTTTACTTCAATTGTAGTTTCAGGATATACCAACATGTATTCAAAATATTTAAACTTCTACGCTAACATTGGAAATGATTTACTAAGAAATATCGAATATAATATCTATCCATCTGTAATTTTAACCAAAGAATCAAGTTATTTAATGAATAGTTCAAATTATAGAAATGTTTTTTCCAGTGAATATTCAAATTGGAAGGATACAACAATCAAGGCTTATAAATATGTAAGTAATGCTTTAAGCGCTGTTAGAGGGCATAATATCACTCAAAGAATAGTTCTTGATTATGGAGTTACATTAACAGTTTATGATAATAATAAATATATCATCGTAAACTATAGCAATAATGATTATAATGGCACATACTCCTGCCTTAAAGCAAGTTATAAGGTAGGCAATTATAATGTCTAAAAAACACATTTTAACTAAAAAACAAAGAAATATTATCACGGGATATAGTTTCATTGGAATCTGGATTATTGGATTTGTTATCTTTTCACTTTACCCATTATTTGAATCTTTTCACTACTCACTTAATAATATCGTCCAAACTACCAACGGACTCCAATTTACTAGCATGGGATTTAAACATTACATTAATATTTTTACTGCTGATCCTGATTTTCTGTTAGCTTTATCTAGTTATGTTATTAAGACTTTAATTTATGTACCAATCATTATTGTTTTTTCTTTAATGATTTCTATTCTCTTAAATCAAAAAATAAAGTTTAGAGGATTTTTTAGAAGTATTTTCTTTTTGCCAGTTATAATTGTTAGTGGTCCAATACTAAGTGAATTAATTAAAGAAGGTTCGTCTACAGTATCATTAATTAATAAATTAGGGCTCGCGGAAGCGGTTTATCAATACTTACCTAGTTTCCTTGCTAATCCTATTGCTTCCCTTTTAAATGAGTTCATTTTAATCCTTTGGTTTTCAGGAGTCCAGATAGTTTTATTCTTATCAGTACTTCAAAAGATAAATACAGAAATGTATAATGCCGCTAAAATTGATGGAGCTAATGCCTGGGAGACTTTTTGGAAGATAACTCTACCATCTGTGAAAGGTATTATAATTGTAAATGTCATCTATACTACTACTATGATTTCTACGATTGCTACTGAAGATAATATAAAATTAGGTGATAAAGCAAAAACTCCTCTTGGAATTATTAAAGAGAGTATGTTTAAAACAGATATTGCAAGGGGAGGTTTTGGATATACTTCCGCCATGGCTTGGGTTTATTTTCTAGTAGTTATTTTAACTCTAGGAATTTTACTTGGACTATTTACCTTAGTTACAAGGGAGAAGAAAGATTAACATGAAAAAAATAAAAAAATTCCTTCTAAGTTTAAAGGTAAAACTTAATAAAGTTTATAAAACTATAAAATTAAAGATATCAAAAATTAACAAAAGAAAAATAAAGAAATTCTTTTTTGGTACGAAAGATAAATATGGATTTATTTATAATTTAATTATCTATGGTTTACTAATAATTATTTCTTTCATTTATTTATATCCTTTACTTTATATGATTAGTGGTTCCTTAATGGATATTTCTGATATGCAAAACCCGACTGTATATTTTGTACCTACAAAATTTTATTTAGATAACTATAGGATTGCTTTTGAAAAATTAGATTATTTTAAAGTTTTATTTAGTAGTCTTTTATTTACAGTATTACCATCCCTTTTCCAAACAATTTCTATTTCTATTATTGCTTACGGATTCGCAAGATTTAAATTTCCTTTAAGAAAATTATTCTTTGCTCTATCACTAATTACTTATGTCATTATTCCTCAAATTACTATGTTACCTAAATATATGCTGTTTTCTAATTTTCATATGGTAGGAAATATTTTATCTTTCATTATTCCCGCAACTACAGGTCAGGGTCTTAATTCGGCTATATTCTTATTAATATTTTATCAATTTTATAGACTTATACCTATTCAATTAGAAGAATCTGCGGAAATTGATGGAGCATCTAAATTCAAAACCTTCTATTTGATTACTCTGCCTCTTGTGAAACCAGCTATTATTTCTTCCTTTTTGTTTTCCCTAGTCTGGTATTGGAATGAAACATATATCTCGGATTTGTTTTTAGGAAATAAAGCTAAAGATTCAACCTTGCAACTAAGATTTCTAAGATTTGCAAGTCAATTTAATGAAACAGGAGCGGATTATCTAATGCGTGAATTTGAAGGAGCAAGGCTTGCTGCCATGCTAGTAGTAATAATACCACTTATTATAGTATACGTTATTTTACAAAGAAAATTTGTGGAAGGAATAGATGCTAAAGGGTTAGGAGGAGAATAGTGAGCAAAAAAAATTATTTATTAATTATAATACTATTTGTAGGCGCATTTTTATTATTAAGTTGTAAAAATATTAATGAAGATCTTAAAGAGAAATTAGTTAATTTGCCTAATGATTATAACCATGTTCTTACAAAGAATTTAGAAGATGAACTTTATCTATCTTATTTATATTTTGAAGAACTAACATCTAAGACAAATTTAACTTATGGTTTAGCTAGAGATAGATATACTAATTCAGGACTATCTAGTATCGCGAGTACTGGATATGCAATTCTCTCTTACGTAATAGGAGTAGATAATGGTTATATTAGTTATAGTGAGGGCTATGAAAAAGCATTAAAAACTTTACAAACTATTAAAACACTAAATAAAGTTGAGGGATTTATGTATCACTTCTACAGCATGAATTCAGGGTATCCATCTAGTGGAAGTGAAGTATCTATTATTGACACATCTCTTTTTCTAGTTGGTGCTTTAACTGCAGCAGAGTATTTTAAAGATGAAGTTCTTGCACTATTCTTAGAAATTTATGATGCTGTTAATTGGAATTTCTATTTTGATACTAGTGTGAATGAATACTATATGGGATATAATCCAAGCACTAAAAAGTTCTCAGGACATTGGGACAGGTATTCTGAACAACATATTATCTATTTACTAGCCGCAGGATCAAGAACTTATCCCTCAGGAAGTCTTCCTTATTCAACCATTCTAAATGAAATCGTGAAACATAAAGGGCAATTTAACCAAGAAACAGAGGAATTTTATCTTACTTGGGGTGGACAGTTATTTATTAATCAATATTCTAATTCATATATTTATTTTGATAATATTGTTGATAAAAAAGGAATTAATTGGTTTTTAAATAGTGTTACAGCGACACAAGCTAATTACTTATATTGTCAAAGCCTAAATACTACTTATAAAACTTTCCAAAATAATGTCTTTGGTGTTTCCGCTAGTGATGGACCTAAAGGCTATAAAGCCTATGGTTCTAGACCTTGTGAAACTCTTAAAAACGAGATTGATGGAACAGTATCTCCTTATTCAATTATAGGTTCAATTAACTATGCACCAGAACTTGTAATATCTTTAACTGATTATCTTGCTAGTAATCCAAAGATCTTTCAAAAATATGGATTTATTTCGGCTTATAATCTAGGATTATTTGATGATGTTAGTGAGACTATTGATGGAATAAATTATGAATGGTATTCAGCCGATTTTATAGGAATCGACAAAGGTAATGAAATGGTAAATCTTCAAAACTATAAAAATGCTTTAGTTTGGAGAACATTTATGAGTAATAAAGAAGTCCAGGAAGGATTATATATTATGGGGTTTAAGAAAATATGAGTCTAGAAATTTTGAAAGAATTACATAAAAAAGCATATCTATTTTTTGAGGAAGAAGTTAAAAAGGAAGATTCTAATTTTGGTCTAATTTATGATAATAGTAAGGATAAAAACATTTGTTCAATCGCTGGAACTGGATTTTACTTAACTAGTCTCTTAATTGGAGTTGAAAATAATTATATCGAGAGAGATAAAGCTCTTGAAAACACGAAAAAAACTTTAAAAACTTTAATTAAATTACCACATTTCAAAGGTTTTTTAGCTCATTTCATTGATGCTAGAGATAATTCTCTCTATCATAACTCAGAATATTCAACCATTGATACCATGCTACTATTAAATGGAGTAATAACAATTTCATCTTATTTTAATGAAGATGAAGAGGTTAAATTTTTATCTACCTCTCTTTTAGATAGAATTGATTTTAAATCCTTTATTACTAAGAAAGAGGAAAAAACTTATTTTTATATGTCTTATAATCCTAATAAATATGGAGCTTATGCTAATGGAAAAGAAGGTTACATTTCTCTTTGGGATATGACAGCTGAACAAATAATGATGTATATTATTGCAGCAAATTATTTAGATATTGATATAAGTCGTGAACTTTATAATTCTTTTGAAAGAAGTAATGGAACTTATGAGAATATATCTTTTACTCATTCACCTCTAAATACTTTATTTGTCTACCAGTACCCACTTGCCTGGCTTTATAATAATACATTAACTGATATTAATAACTTTAGTTGGTGGGATAACTGCACAAAAGCGTGTAGAGCGCAGAAAATATATGCTAGTAAAAATAAAGATAAATTTCTTCTTAATGATGATCTATTTGGATTTTCAGCATCAGAATCTAAAAATGGATATAAAGTTTATTGCCTGCCTCCTAACGACAAAGATTTTTTCAATGTTGACGGAACTCTCTGTGCTCATGGTTTTATAGGTTCACTCCCATTTATTCCTGATAGTTCAATTAATTGTATTAAATATATCTACAATAATTATCCTAATTATCAAGGAAAATATGGATTTTATGATGCATTTAATTTAAAAGAAAATTGGTATAGCAGTAGTTACTATTCAATTGATAAAGGTTTAGAACTTTTAATGCTTGATAATTATCTAAATAATAATATATTCAAATACTATAGTAATAGTAAATATATTAAAACTGGTTTAGAGAGGTTAGGTTTCAAATGGCAACCATAAAAGATATAGCTACTCGTTGTAATGTTTCTGTAGCAACCGTGAGTTATGCGATTAACGGTTTAACTAAAAATATTTCACCTACTACTAAAGAAAAGATTCTTAGAGTCTGTGAAGAACTAGACTACCATCCAAATGGTGCAGCAAGGAACCTCAAAAGGAAAAAAACCTATAACATTGGAGTTTTTATCTATGATTTTGCTGGTCCTACTTTTTCATCTATTCTTGCTGGAATTAACAAAAAACTAAACGATGCAGGATATACAATAATTGTATCTACGGGGAACCGTAGTAAACAAATTCTACTCGAAAAACAAGTAGATGCAGCTATTATTTTTGATAATAAGATTGAAGATGAAACTATTATCTTCTTTGCTAAACATTCTCCTGTTGTTTTATTAGATAGAGAATTACAAGGAAAAAATATCTTTTCTAGTCTACTTAATAACAAAGAACCTGTTTATTCATTAATTAAACTTCTTATTGAAAAAGGATATCATGAATTTGGATATTTGTCAGGTCCTAGTGACTCTTATAATAATAATCAAAGATTTTCAGGGTTTAAAAAGGCCCTAGAGGAGTATAAGTTAAACTATACAGTTTACCAAGGTGATTTTACGATTCAAAGTGGTTATGATAATGGTCTTCATATTTTAAGTAAATTGCATCCTAGGTTTATCTATTGTGCAAATGATGAACTAGCAGTTGGATTAATTAAAGCTGCTCAAGAATTAAATATTAAAATTCCAGAGGAATTAGGAATTGCTGGATATGATAATATTAATCTCTGCGAATATGTCACTCCAAAACTTACAACTATTGATGTTAGTTATTATAGATGGGGTGAATCAGTTAGTAACTTTTTAGTTTCTTTCTTAGAAGATAATAAGGATATCTCTTTATCCCCTACGATTACAAAAATTATTTGGAGGAAGAGTTGTTAATGGATATTAATAAATTACTTCAATCTATGTCATTAAGAGAAAAAGTGTTTCAATTAATTCAAATATCATCAGATTTTATTGTTAAAGATAAAATAGAGTCCTATAACCCTAGTGTTGATATTTCAATTTCAAAAGAAGATGTTTACCTTGCAGGTTCTTTTTTAGGAACATCTAGAAGCATTGAATCAAGAAAATTAATTGATGAATACTTAAAAATGAATCCTCATAAAATTCCTCCTCTTATATTTGCGGATGTTATTCATGGTTTTAAAACTATTTTTCCCATACCTCTAGCTTTTTCTTTTTCTTTTAACCCGTATCTTTCACTCCTTGTAGCAAGAATTTCCTCTCTTGAAGCAAGTTATTCTGGAATTCATGGTACATATTCACCCATGATTGATGTCACAAAAGATCCTAGGTGGGGAAGAGTAATGGAGACTTTTGGAGAAGATTCTTATGTTATCTCTAAATTTTCAAGAGAGATGATTAAAGGTTATGAAAAGAATAACTTAAAAGAAAAAGATGCAATTTTATCTTGTCTTAAACATTATATAGGATACGGGAAACCAGAGGGAGGAAGAGATTATAATACTTCTGATATGTCTCATGTAACTCTTTACAATGAATATTTAGTTCCTTATATTAATAGCATAAAATTAAGTCCTTCCCTTGTCATGACTTCTTTTAATACCATAGATAGAATTCCTCTCACTATAAATAAATTTTTAGTAAAAGATTTACTGCAAAAAAAATTAAAATATAAGGGAGTTATTGTAACGGATTATAATGCCATTAGTGAAACCATAACTCATGGTAATGCAGAATCTAATCTAGAAGCATCTTTAAAAGCCTTTGAAGCAGGAATAGATATCGACATGGCATCAGGATCTTATTCATTACTAGAAGAACATGTTTTAAGTGGTAAAATAAAATTAAGCGATTTAGATGAAAGAGTACTTAAGATTTTAAAGCTTAAAGATGATTTAGGACTCTTTGAAAATCCCTATAAAAATAATAATAGTCTTTTAGAAAATGATAAAACTATCTTAGAAAAACATTTTAAAATTGCTTTAAAAGTATCCCTTGAGTCAATAGTACTACTTAAAAACGAGGAAAAAACACTGCCTTTAAAGCAAAATGCAAAAATATCTTTACTAGGAATGTATCAAAAATCATTAGATTTTAATGGAGCTTGGAGTTATAAGCAAGATATTAATGATAATATAAGTCTCTATGATACAATTTCTAAATTCACTAATAATATCTATACTCTAGATGATGAACTATTTAATACTAATTTAATTGATATTGATAAAATTAAAGAAAGTGATTATGTAGTTCTTACTTTAGGTGAAAGAAGATCCGAAACTGGAGAGGCAAAATCTAAAACAAACATTTCTCTTAAAAAAGAACAAATAGAATATTTTGATTATTTAAGAGAGATAAATGAAAATATAATTGTTATCATCTATGCTGGTAGGCCACTAGATTTAAGTTATATTTCAAAATATGCAAAAGCAATTCTTTTAACTATGTTTTTAGGTTCTACTCATTCCACGTCTACATCTATGACACTTTTTGGAAAAAATAATCCTAGCGGAAAATTAACAATATCTTTTCCAAGAAACGTTGGTCAAATACCTTTATCATATAATAGTCTAAATACTGGAAGACCAGCATTTGATATAATAAATAAAGAATATGTATCTAATTATCAAGATGAATTTAATTCTCCTCTTTATCCTTTTACTTTTGGATTATCTTACACTAATTTTATCATTACTAATATTTCTCTTGATAACAATGTAATTAGTAAAAATAAAAGTATTAATATCAAAGTTAGTGTTTTAAATAGTGGCACCTTTGTTGGAAAAGAAACTATTTTTATCTTTTTAAGTCATGGTTCATCTTTAATATCTCAACCTACTTTAAAACTCATCAAATTTGAAAAAAAGAATATCAAAGTGGGAGAAAGAAAAGACTTTATTTTTAAAATAACTAGAGAAGATTTATTTTATTATAATATTTTATTTAAAAAAGTTTATGAAAATAAAGAATACGTCTTAAATATAGGTAGCAATATTAATTCACTAGAAAAATATAAGATCAAAGGAGAAAATATCTCATGATAAAAACCACAAAACCAAAATTAAAAACAATTAAAAATGAAAAATTGGCTATTTCCTTTTTAGAAACTGGTGATATTTTTGATATAAATGCTGATAAAATGATTAATTTATATCAAGGAAATGAAATTGATGGATGCCTTATTAATATCTATTTAAGAATAATAGAAACTGACAGAATCATCTATTCTCCTTTAATTGGGATTAATTCAAATAGTAGTTTTGGTATTAGTAATAACACTGCTCACTACAAAGGTATTTTTAACAATTTAAAGTATGAATTAAATATTATCCTAGATAATGATTTAATTGTATATGATTTAAATATTATTAATCTTGATAAAAATAAAAATTTTACTATTGATTTAGTTCATACTATAGATGTTGGTATATCTGATCAAAATGCCATTTTTAATAATGCAGCTTATGTTTCTCAGTATATAGATCACGAGATCTATTTGACAAAAGAAAATGGATACAGAATTATAAATAGAGAAAATCAAGGTACTTCTTTATTAATGGTTGGATCGATAAATAAAGAAATAAATTCATTTTCAACAGATGGTTATAAATTTTACGGGAAAACTTATAAAGAAACTAGAAGCGCCACAAGTCTCACTTCTATTAATTTAGATAATTTAATCTATCAATATGAATTATCTTTTAATGCTATTAAAACTATTCCTTTTATAATTGAAGATTCAGAGAGTGTTCAGTTTTTTAATAAATATTATAGTAATAAAAAAGATTTTAATGATTATGAAACTAAAATTATATATAAAAATATAAGAACTCTAGAACTCCCAATTTATAATAAAGTTACTAAGAAAAAAGTTATTCCTTTAAATGGGGAATTAGTTAATGATTCTAAGTTAAATGAACTATACCCTAGAAGGAATTTAGAGGAATTAAGTGAATCTAATTCCATTTTATCTTTCTTTACTCCTCATAAGACTCACGTAGTACTAAAAGAAAAAGAACTACTTCAAGAACGTCCTACAAGTACTATCACAATAGACCAAGGTTACTTTAATGGTTTAGAGACTTCTTCGTTTACCTCTTTTATGTACGGGATCTTTGCATCTCACCAGACAATTGGAAATACATCTTTTAATAAATCACTTAGTATCTCAAGAGAAGGCTTAAACCTTTTTAGTATCCAAGGTTTAAGAATCTATATCAAAGAAAAAGAGACTCTAAAATTATTAAATATGCCCTCTCTTTTTGAAATTGGATTTAATTTTACTAAATATATATATATTACAGATTCTGATACAATTACAGTTAAAATTTGGACTCCTCTATATTCTAATGCTTTCAAATTAACATTATCAAGTACTTTATGTCATGATTTTTATCTAACTATGCAATATGAATTAAGTGACAAGCCATATCAATGTGATTATAATCTAGAGATTAAAGATAATATGTTTGAAATTAGTCCCGCTAATAACTCTTTTATAACTGATAAATATAGTGAGCTTAATTTTAAATATTATTTTAATGAGGATGCTACTATCGGACGCGATGAATTTTTATTTGAAAATAAATATTTTGATACAATAATCTCACTTAATTATAAAAATACCAATGATTTCTATCTTATTTCTACTTCAAGTACCAAAAAAGAGATTAAGAATATAAATTTTGATTTTTCTGAAGATATCTTTACTTATTATAATTTTCTTAAAAGTAAATTAAATTTTTTTAAAATTACAAATTCTCAGAATGAAAATGAAACCTTAAAACTAAATACAATTCTCTATTGGTATTTTCATAATGCTTTAATTCATTATACTTCCCCTCATGGTTTAGAACAATTTTCAGGGGCGGCATATGGTACAAGAGATTTATCACAAGGACCATTTGAATTATTTCTTTCTCTAAATAACTTCGAGGAAACTAAAAAAATTATCAAAACCATCTATAGAAATCAATTTACTCAAACTTATGATTGGCCACAGTGGTTTATGTTTGATAAATTTTATAGTATTCGTGCAAGTGATTCGCACGGAGATGTAATTATATGGCCTATTAAATGTCTTGGTGAATATTTAAAAAGAACTAAAGACTTATCTATTCTAGATGAAAAATTACCTTATTATTCTAAAACTTTAAATAATTATACTGATGATACCGAATCAATTTATAATCATCTCATAAAACAAATAGATGTAATAGTATCATCATTTATTGGCGATATTTCACTTCCTAAATATTTAGGAGGAGATTGGGATGATACTTTACAACCTGCAAATAAAGAACTAGCTAAAGATATGGTATCAGGTTGGACTCCTCTTCTTTTATTTGAATCTTTATCATTACTATCTAAGGAATTAACAACTTATAATAAAAAATTTGCTTATTATATTTCCAATTTAGCCTTACAAATAGAAAGAGACTACAAATTGCATATTCTAATAGATAATACGCCAGCTGGGTTTCTAATTTACAAAAATAATAGTCTACTTCTACATCCTAAAGATGATAAAACAAATATCAAATATAGATTACTTCCTCATACAAGAGGAATCATCTCTGAATTATTTGACAGAGATATTATTGATCACATTTTAGAAAATATTGATCAGAATTTAACATTTAAAGATGGAATTAGATTAATGGATATTAATGCAAAATATCTTAGAGGCGAGAAAACTTATTTTCAAAGAGCAGAAACTTCAGCTAATTTTGGAAGGGAAGTAGGACTCCTTTATACTCATGCCCAGATAAGATATATAGAAGCAATGTTAAAATTAGGTCTTCCTGAACGTGCAATAGATATTATCAATAAAAGTAACCCTATTCAAATAAAAAATGTAGTCCCAAATAGTGAACCTAGACAATCAAATATGTATTTTTCATCTAGTGATGGAGCGTTTAATAATAGGTATGAAGCCTATGAAAATTTTAATAAACTTAAAGATGGGAGAGTTTATGTAAAAGGTGGTTGGAGATTATATTCCTCAGGTCCAGGTATTTTTATTAATCAAATAATCTCTAACTTCTTTGGAATTAGATTATTACATAACGATTTAGTTCTAGATCCAGTACTCCCAAATGAATATGTTGACGTGACACTTAGTTTTATAGTCTTGGGACTTAAAATTAGTATCACTTACAAAAAGGATACTAATAACTATATCCTAATTAATAATAAAAGATATTTATTAGATACCTTAAAAAACAAATACCGTGATAGTGGATTTTTAATCCCATTTGAGAAACTAAGAGATAATACTAGTATCATCTATTATTCTAATAAATTCAAATAATTAAAAAATACTTATCTTTAAAAAAAGGGAATCTTTAAAAGATTCCCTTTTGTTATAAAATTATAAATTCATTCTATGAAAATAAAATCAAATTATCAATGTAGATTCTTTGACTATTGTCATTAGGGTTACTTGAATCTCCAATAAGAATAGTTATTTTATCAGTAGAACTAGGAAAATCTATTTCAATAGTTCCGTAACTTTCTTCTAATACACTAGATAAAAAGTTATATGTTACCCATGAAGTACCTATATAAGCTAGGACTACTGCACTATCAATTGAACAAGAACTATATTTTCCTGCATCAAAGGTAATTCTTGATACTCTCTTAGTTGTAGTACTAAAATCAAATCTTAATTCCCCGCTTGCTCCTTGTCTTGGAGCAAAAGCAGCACTTAAATTAGAACCAAATCTAGGAGCTAATAATTGCCAACGATTCTTATAAACAGTAACCGTGTTTGATGCTACATCAAGCATTTGTAAAGCGAAGTTTTCTTGATAAGCTTCCCTGTAAGTTTGCCCAGGTACCATTGGAAATTGGAAATTATCAAATGAGAATTGATGTAAGACAGTTAAACTTGAATTTGTATTTGCTTTAATAATTAATTTAAAAGTACCTGACTTACTATCTGTTCCTATTTGAATTAGGTAACTTACAACTACTTCCTTATCACCTTCTACTTCAGATGGTCTAGTAACAACTACGTTTCCACTCGCATCAATTGTGATATAAGAGGAACTATATGTATAGCTAATTGTAGAATTATAAGATGATTCTGTTAACAACTTGAAATTATTAATAACTATTTTATTATTATAAGTTGCTAATAAATTATTTTCAACTGATGTAAGTTTTTCTAAGGTGGTAAGAGATTTAGTAGAAATTTGATCTACCCGAGATACATATATTTCAGGGGCACCGTTATAAAATGTCAAGATTGCATTTATAATATCGACATCAGTTCCCGCCTTAAGAGTTGCAAAATAAGCTGTTACATCTAAAACATCAGGACAACTTGTTTCAACATAAACTCCAATACTAACAGCTCCTTTAGTGATATTAAAAGGACCAGGAACTTTAGGAGCAGTTACTAACTTAAATCCTGTGAATGATACTCTATTATTAACATTCTTCTCTAAATTAGCAGTACTAAAATCAGTTATAATATTTTCATGAATAGTAATTGTACTTTCTACAGCTTCTACTTCTACAGCATAAAGCAAATTAGTTCCTACTTGAGCAAAATTACCAATTAAACCATCAATGATAACCTCAGTGTATAAAGGAATACCTGCAAATAAATTATTATCATCAACTACTAGAATTCCTCTAACCTCATCAGTAATCCAAAAATAATCAGACCTAGATTGATCAACAAATACGGCTCTTACTGTAACCTCTTCATCTTGATCAAGTAAATATAAATCTTCTACAGTAGTAATATCACTATGATCTTTTCCTTTAATAACGATAATTTCTCTATGTTCATATTCAACATAAGAACCTCTTCTAAGAGTAATTAGAATAATAACATTTTTATTCTCATCAAGAGGTCTAGAAATAATTCCAACATTATTTTCAAATCTTAAAATTGGATTAGTATTACTATCATTTAAAGAACTATAGGTAATAGTTATACCATATTTAGCATAAGTAGAACTTAATTCATTGAAAGAAAAATTCCTACTTACACTCTCTCTTGAGTCTCCTGATGCATATGTAATTACTAGACTATTAAATACATCTCCATAATCTAGGCCACTAGTATCTTCCGTACCAATTACTTTAACACTTCTTTTTTCGGAATAAGTCTTATTTTCATAAGAAATTGAAATAGTTAAAACAACATTAACATCTACTCCAATAGGTCTAGTTACTAGACCAGAAGTAGTAATAATGTTCTCATTAGAAGATTCCCATTCCACAACTGCTCCATAGTAATTTTTATTTCCTCTTGGCAAGACAATATTTTCTTTTACGCTATCAGCACTATCGCCATCCGCATAAATAATTTCAAAAGTTGATAAGATAACTCCCTCAGAATCAAGACTAACTTTCTCACAACTTACTAAAATAGATATGAAAAGTAAACTAAATATAACAATAATTTTTTTCATTTTATAAACCTTCTTCTCTTACTTTATAATTACTACTTAAAGTATTTAGATCTAATACTACTAAATTTAAATGAGCCTGTCTAAGTTCAATAAATGCTTTCCCGTTTACTGAACCAAAAATCTTATTAGCAAGTTCAGGATGATCAATAAATGGATTTCTATTCCCTTGTAAGTCATAAACACGGTTATTTCTACTTATTTCTTGTTCACTAACAGGATCTTCAATGTTCCATCTTAGTAAAGTAGAAAGTCTTCCTATTTGACCATTATAAGGACTAGAAGATGGTGCATTTTCACTTAAAGTTAAATTATCATAGTTATCATTTCCTTCGTATCTAACATCCATATAGAATAAGATTCTTGCGATATCGCCTTTATCTTCATCACGAGGTTCAAAAGTCTTAGCACTATTATTTACATAATTTTTGTATTCAGGGTAACTACTAGTTAATACTCCACCCTCATCAAAACTATAATTGCTTCTTGCACTATTTAAAGCAACAATCGATGGTCTAATATGATGCATATCTGTACCAATTCCATTAGATGTACCAAATGAACCATTTTGACCTCTTGATTGAGCCCAAACATGTTCTTTGTTCCAAGAATAATTATTAGTATTTGGACCACTATAAGTTAAATAAATAACTTTAGAATTTCCAGTTACACTCTCATCCGTATGAGATAAATAATTATTAAGAGATGAATATGAATATGTTTTATGACCCTTAATTAAATTATTTAAACTAGCTTTTAAATCAACTTTATTAGCGTTAAAATTAATATTTGCGTAATATAATTCGTTAATATCTGAATTCTTAACAAATTTAGGACGAAGATTTAAATCGCTAAGTACTCTTGCTTCAATATTAACTTTAGTATCATTATTATACCAACCTGCAAAAGTAAAACCATCTTTATCCGCTATATCCGGAAAACTTGACGCTTCAAGAATCCTATTGTGCCCTACTAATACCTCGCTTAAGAGAACTTCAGCTTCTGAATAAAATTTTACAGTATGATAAACAATATTAACATCTGAATAATCATCAAATTTTGCGTATAATTCATAATTTTTATTAATTCTTTCACCAAAACTAATAACTTTATCATCACTTGTATACCAACCAATAAATGTAACCGAATCTTTAACTGGTTCATCAGGCCAGTCCTCAATTAACTTTCCACTTATAACAACTAACTCTTTTACTTCTACGTCGTCTACATAAAATTTAACGCTATAAGAGAGAGCCTTCCCATTACAAGAGATAAAAGTAATTAGACTCCCAATTAAAAATAATCCTA
>JAITXT010000012.1 GCA_031284585.1 Acholeplasmatales bacterium | reverse complement strand
AATCCTAATCTATCTAGTGATGAAGTAGGAAGATTAAATATTATCCTTGATAATCTAGCTAAGAAAGATATAGTAACTAAACAAGAATTAGTTGAACTAAATGAAAGATTAGCTAATGTAAGAACTAATCTAATTGCATCTAATAAAGCAAGTGGACATGAGGTAAATAGTGTAACCTCTAACAAATCACTTGACTTAATTGAAGAATTAGAATTTAATGATAGTGATCCTGATGCACTTCCTGGATACTTCATGGTTATTAAAGAGAAGGACGGTTATCACTTCGTATTAAAGAACTCTAGTGACGAATTACTTATAACTAGTAGTTATGGATATAAGGAAGCAAGCGGAGTAACGAATGGGGTTAATAACTTCAAGAAGATGTTAGCAAACGCATCATTCCAAATACTAGTTGTAGTAAGTGATTCTAAGAAGTTCTATAAGTTATCGATTAAGAATAAGAATTCAATGGTAAGTAAATTCACTTATGAATCTAATTTGTATGAATCGGTGGAAGAAATCAAAGAAAAATCAAAGAATCTTCTTCAAGTAATTAGTAAAGCAGTAATTAGACCATACAATGAGGCCTAATTAAATATTAAAAATGAGAAAAGGGAACCTAGGATTAAACCTAGGTTCCCTTTTTAATAATACTATTTTTTAATGTTCTAGACTATTAATTTTTAAATATTAATATAGTTATATGAGTTAATAGTCCTGTAACTTACATCTAAAATAGATGGAGTAGTAAATACAGTATTTGAGAATTTAAAATTAGGGTATCCAAAATTCTTTTTAAGTATTAGTTCCGCTATCAAGATATCTCTAATTAGAACTTGCGTATTATTTTCCGTGCCAGATGTTAAGTCATAGAAATCATCACCATAATAAATAAAATCATTAGAAGCAATTGTATACTCTCTTGAATTCTCTAAAGAATTTATATCAACACTAGCACTATAATTATTATAACTATATATTTGTTTGATAAAATCTCCTCTCATCTTTCCGGTTACTATTACATTATCAAAAGGAAATACTTCATATATCTTACCCACTGTAATTGGAACACCTTCTTGAATATCTACTCTTGTTCCACCATAGTTATGCCATGCAATGACAACACCGGTTGCTTTACGCATTAATAAGGCGATAAAATCAGCTAAATTATTTCTTGATAAATACTCACCAGCTACTAGGATAGTTGTATTCATTAGTTCATATACTTGTTCTACGTAAGGAGCAATAATATTATTAATATTAGTACTCTCAGTTTGAAGATCATAACTAGGAATATTATAAGCTTCTATATCAGTAATTGTTTTACCTGAAATACTTAATTTTACTTGTCCTAAAGCTAAACCATAAGAAGCAGATTGAATTTGATATAATTTCTCGCCATTAGATGAATTTGTGTAAGTATTAACATATGATTGATGTGTATGTCCATTAAATACTAAATCTACTCTTTCATTAGCAGGTAGATGTGAAATATCTCTAATTATAAATGAATTATCATTATGAGTATCTACAATAATGAAATCACAACCTTCACTTTCTCTTAAATATTTAGAATATTTCTTTATAGCTTCAAGTTCAGAAGTAAATTCATAATCTTCAACTCTTTTAGTTGCGATTGCAGATTCAATGTTTTCTCCAAGAAGACCAATAATACCGATAGTAAAGCCTGCTACTTCTTTAATTTCGTAAGGATAAACGAAACTAGGCATGATATCTGTTCCTTTATATACTAAATTAGCCGCTAACATTCTATAATTTGTATTGACATAAGAAGAGTTACCTGTAAATATGGGAACCATTGTTTCTTTTAATCCCCAATCAAATTCATGATTTCCTAAAGTAAACGAATCAAGACCAAGATAATTAAGGGCTTCTACGACAGGTGCCCCATTAAAGTAATTAGAGATTAAAGTTCCTTGAAACATATCTCCACCAGATAGGAAAAGAGTGTATGGATTATTTTTTCTTGTTTCTTCAATATAATTACCTATTTTACTTATTCCTGCACTTGAGTAAGAAAGATTTCCAAGAACATCACCATGCAAATCATTTAAATATAAAATATCGATTTCAGTAGCTGGGGGAGTAACATGAACATGAACTATTTTTTCAGTAAAATTTGCATGAGAATCAGTTAGTGTAAAATAAACATTATAAATTCCTTCAACCTCATAATTAACTTCATCACTTTCAATGATTAAAGAACTAATTAAGTCACCATCTTCAAAATCAATTGCATAAACTAAATTAAGAAAATTAAGACTAGATCCTACTGGAGTGTATATGTCTTCACTAATATTTATTCTAGGACTAGATCCATTGGTAACAACACATATAATTACATAAGTGCTACTATTTCCGGAAATATCTGTTAGAGAAATTGTAATACTATAGTCGCCAGGAGTATTATAATCAAACACTGTATAAGTTATTTGAACGAGTATATCCTCTTTTTTAGTGCTATCGTCTCTATAGTCTAATAGGTCTGAAATAGTATCTGGATTAGTTCCTGTTATTATAGTAAGTCTATTTGTAAGTAGTACTGGAGCAGTAGTATCAGCTGAAACAATTACTGTTCTTTCAAATGTAGCAACTAGCAAAGAATAGTAATAAATTGAATAAGTTACTACATAAGTACCTTTCTTTGTTATATCAAGTTTAGAATCATCTACTTCAAAAGTAGTATAAGTTCCTGATATTTCTAAACCTTCACTAAAATCTGGGACCTCGGAGATAGCTATTTGTAAATCATCAAAACTATAAAATACATCAATTTTATAGTGAAGAAATACTGAAGCGAACTCTTCAACTAATTTTCCGGATTTATCAGTAAAGTAATATCTAATTTCATAAACTCCCTCTTCTTGGAAATTTACTTTCGAAGTATCTACTCTAAAAGTAGTTTTTGAACCGTCGGAATCAAAAGCTTCTACTCCACTGATAAAACTCATTGTTTCTCCAATTTCAAAATCAAGATCTCTAATCCCTTTGAAATAAGACTTTGTGCCACAAGAATAAATAAAAAGTAGCCCAATTAACCCTAAACAAACTAATAATTTTTTCATAATTTTACCTTCCTTTATATTTTAAATAAAATTCATTATTATTTCTTTCTTCCCCGATCGAACTAGATTCTTCATGACCTGGAAAAACTTTAATTTTTTCATTTAATCGCATTAGTTTTTTAATTGATTTTACAAGATCCACGGTACTTCCTGTTTTTAAATCAGTCCTTCCGACATCTAGATGAAATAAAGTATCACCAGAAAACAAAAAAATGTTAATAAGATAACATATACTTCCTTTCGTATGTCCTGGTGTTTCTATAACCTGTATTTTTTCGTTTTCAAATTCGATAATATCTTTATCAATAACTTTTCTTAGATTGAGAGTTTTTTCATCAAAGGGTAGTTTTCTTGGACTATAATTATAAGAGGGATCGAATAGAATTTCTACTTCATCTTTTCCAATGTAAATTGGAACACTAAATTTATGAATTAAACCTATATGATCATAATGAGCGTGAGTAAGGAGAATAAATTTTAATTCTTTTCCTTCTATTTTTTCTAAAATTTGATCGTAACTATGAGATGGATCTACTAAAAAACAAGAATCTTTCTTTATATAGAGATATGTGTTAGATAATTCTTCATGATTAAATGTGTATAGCATAGTAGATTAAAAGATAGAAAAAACTATTCTTGACGAATAGTTTATTTCTTTTCTTTGTGAGAAGTTTGTTTTTGACAACGAGAACAGTATTTATTAAATTCTAAACGCTCAGGTGTCGTTTTTTTATTCTTATTTGTATGGTAGTTTTCTTCACCGCAAACAGTACATACAAGTTTTACAAAATCACGTGGCATTACATTTCCTCCAATATCTCTACTAATTTTAACAAATAATTTAAAATAAAGCAAATATTAAGTATAATTTATGTGAGGAAACTTAAATTATGTTTAAAAGATCAGAAACAAGACAAGTAAAAGTAGGCAATTTAATCATTGGTGGGGAAAATAGAGTTATAATTCAAAGTATGACTAAATCAAGAACTAAGGACGTTTTAGCTACTGTACAGGAAATATTAGAATTAGAGAGTATAGGAGTAGAACTCGTAAGATGTGCAGTCCTTGATGAGAGAGATGCTAATGCAATTAGTGAAATCGTTAAATTTATTCATATCCCATTAGTAGCAGATATTCATTTTGACTATAAACTTGCAATAAAATCACTAGAAAATGGAGCATCTAAAATACGAATTAATCCTGGAAATATTTCCAAAAGAGAAGATATTATAAAACTTGTGGAAGAAGCTCAAAAAAAGAGAGTTCCTATTCGGATAGGAATAAATTCAGGTTCTCTTCCTGAAGTTAATGATACTAATTTAAATAAATATGTTTTAGCTGCTAAATTACATATTGATATTTTAGAAAGTCTTAATTTTAGAGATATAATTGTATCTTTAAAAGCAAGTAATATTGAAGAAACTATTGAAGCAAATATTGAATTTGCTAAACTATACGATTATCCCCTACATTTAGGTTTAACTGAAGCAGGAGACTTACTGTCTGGAACCGTTAAATCAACGATTGGATTATCAAAACTACTTGAATTAGGGCTTGGAAATACGATTAGAGTATCTTTATCAAGTACTTCTTTAAATGAGGTAAAAGTAACCAAACAAATACTTAAATCTCATAATTTATTAGATAATTATGTTGAACTTATAAGTTGTCCTACCTGTGGAAGATGTGAGTATAATACGTTTCTTATTATCAATGAAATAAGTGATTACATTCATCATCTAAAAAAGAACTTAAAAGTAGCTATTATGGGTTGTGTAGTAAACGGAATCGGTGAAGGTAAAAACGCTGATATTGGCATTGCATTCGGAAAAGATTCAGGCTTACTTTTTATAAAAGGTGAGGTTATTAAAAAAATAGATGTTAGGGATGCTATTAATATTTTGAAAGAAGAAATTAATAAGTTTTAGCTATAATTTTTCTAAATAAATATATTGTGAGCATATTAGTTGAAAACGCTTTACATTTCTTGTATAATTATTATTGTATAAACTTGGTTCATATATGCGGACGGAGAGGAAATGGAAAAATTATCGAGAAAATTAAAAGAATTTACTTTAAGACCAGTTAATATTCTTCAATTTGGTGAAGGTAATTTTTTGCGTGCATTTGTGGATGATTTTATTGATATTTTAAATGAATCTGGACTCACTAATAATGGGGTATGTGTTATTCAACCAATGGCCCTTGGTAGAGTTAGAGATCTAGAAGCCCAAGATGGTCTTTATACTTTGATTTTAGAAGGAAAAGATAGCGGGGAAATTACTAGTACTAAGAAAATTGTTTCTTGTTTAAGTGATTTTGTAGATCCATTTACAGAATATCAAAAATATCTTGAATATGGAGAGAATAAGAATATTCAAGTTATTATTTCAAATACGACTGAATCTGGAATTGTATATAATGAAGAATTACTTGATACTAAAAATACTCCTTTAAGTTTTCCAGGAAAATTACTTATTCTTTTAAGAAAAAGATTTTTGAAATTAGGAGCGGACAGCCTACTAGATATCTTATGTTGTGAATTAATTGATAATAATGCTACTACTTTATCTAAGGTTTTAGTTGAATTAGCAAAATATAATAAATATGAGGAATCATTTATTGAATATATCTTAAATCAAAGATATTATAATTCTTTAGTTGATAGAATAGTACCAGGATTCCCTAAAGATGATATTCTTAAAATTGAAAAAGAAAATAATTATCTAGATTCATCTATTGTTAAAGCAGAACCTTTTCATCTTTGGGTAATTGAATCAAAATATACAAATCTTCAAAAAATACTACCTTTTGGTAAAACTTCAATTCATGCTTACTATGTTGACGCAATTTATCCTTATAAAGAACAAAAGGTTAAAGTTTTAAATGGATCTCATACACTTCTAGTACCTGTAAGTTATTTATTAGGTCATAGAGAAGTTAAGAATGCAATTTCTGATAAATTAGTCAAAGATTTTGTTTTAAAATATCTTTATGAAGAAGTACTAGATACTATTAATTTAGATAAAGAGAAATTAATTAGCTTTAAAGATAGTGTAATTGAAAGATTTGAAAATCCATTTATTCATCATTTGCTTATATCAATTGCTCTAAATAGTATTTCTAAATATGAAGCAAGAATTTTAATTAGTATTAGTAAGACTTATGGAACTTCTAAATTCCCTAAATATGGATTACTAGGATTAGTTGGATTAATTAGATTATATAAAGGTGTTACTTTTAATGGAGAAATAATCCCACTAAATGATGATCCTAAAATACTAGAACATTTTAAAAAGATTTGGGCAACTAATGATTACAAATATATAGTTAGTGAAGTAATTAATAATTATTATAGTAAATATGAATTATTTAAAGATCAAAAAGTAGTTGATTACTTAGTTAGTAATTTAGAGAAAGTTGATAATAATAAATTAATTGAAGTACTTCAAGAGATTGTCTATGAATGATTTTGTAAAAATAAATGATAAAGATAATGTCATAATTGTATTAAGAAATTATAAAGCAGGCGAAAAAATACTTGATTTCGTATTACTTGATGATGTTATTAAAGGTCATAAAGTTGCCTCGCAAGATATTGAGAGGGGAACAAACGTCATAAAATATGGATATGTAATTGGAAATGCAATTAGAAATATCAAAAAAGGTGAATTTGTCCATACTCATAATCTTAAGACAAATTTAGATGACAAAATTTCTTATTTATTTTTAAAAAAAGAGTATAATATTATTAATGATATTAAAGAAGTAAATGTGAATCTTTACAAGAGAAGTGAAATTAGTTATGGAATAAGAAATAATCTATTTGTTGTTCCGACTGTTGGGTGTATAAACGGGGTTGTTAATAAAAATGTTGAAATTTTTAGAAATAGTCACACTAATAATTCTTTCTATGATGGAATTATTGGTATTAATCATCAATATGGTTGTAGTCAACTAGGAGATGATTTAAATATTACTAAAAAACTTCTTCAAAACATTGCTAAAAATCCTAATGCTGGTGGAGTACTTATTCTCTCCCTAGGTTGTGAAAACAATGAGCTTAGTGAATTTGTTAAAGATTTAGATGTAGATAGTAAAAGATTAAAGTATTTAATTCTTCAAGAATTAGAAGATGAGAACAAGACAATTCAAGAAGTTCTAAATGAACTTTATGAGAAAATGTCTAGTGATACTAGAATAGAAACTGGTATAAGTCGAGTTAAAGTAGGGGTTAAGTGTGGTGGATCAGATGGATTTTCTGGAATTACAGCTAATCCTCTAATTGGATTGTTTACTAATTACTTAACTAGTATTGGTGGTACAGTAATTCAAACTGAAGTTCCAGAAATGTTTGGAGCAGAAAGTACTTTGATGGAAAGAGCAAAGGATTTGCGTGTCTTTGGTGAAATAACTGACATGATCAATGATTTCAAAGATTATTATAAGAAACATGATGTGGTTATTTATGAAAATCCTTCTCCTGGTAATAAGAAAGGAGGAATTACGACCTTAGAAGAGAAATCCTTAGGATGTGTTCAAAAAGGTGGTGTATCTACAATAGTCGGTTGTTATAAGATGACTGAAAGAGTGTGTAGATCTGGTCTTAATTTGATATCAGCTCCAGGAAATGATCTTATTAGTTCGACGGTTTTAGGAGCAAGTGGTGCGAATCTTATTTTATTTTCCACCGGAAGAGGTACTCCATTTGGAACATTTGTACCAACACTAAAACTCTCTACCAATCATGATTTATTTCTAAAAAAGAAAAACTGGATCGATTTTGATTCTAGTAGAGTATTAGTAGAAGATAAAAAAGAAGTATTATTGAGTTTAATTAAATTTGTTCAAGATGTTTGTAATGGTAAAGAAGTTTTGAATGAGATTAATGGTTGTTGTGATATAGGTATATTTAAAACGGGGGTAACTTTGTAGATGGGAACAGAAATTATTAAAGAGGATTTTTTATTAAAAAGTGAATTAGCTAAAACTTTATACACTAAATATGCTTCTAATCTACCTATTATAGATTATCATTGTCATTTAACGGCAAAAGATATTTATGAAAATAAGAAGTTTGATAATTTGTATGATTGTATGTTATCTGGAGATCATTACAAATGGAGATTATTAAGAACTAATGGGGTTAATGAAGATTTTATTACCGGCAAAGCTGCTCCTTATGATAAATTTTTGAAGTGGGCTGAACTTGTTCCAAATCTGATTGGAAGTCCATTATATCATTGGAATCATCTTGAACTTAAGAAGTATTTCGGAGTGAATGAATTGTTATGCCTAGAATCTGCTCCAAGAATTTATGAAATAGCTCGTAAAAAACTTGAAACATTTACTGCTAGAGAAATTATTAAAGCTAGTAACGTTGAAGTAATCTGTACGACAGATGATCCAACAGATGATCTTAAATATCATCAATTATTAAGAAATGAGACTAGTGGATTTAAAACTTTAGTTATTCCAGCTTTTAGACCTGATAAAGCAATTAACATAGATGCTACTTGGTTTATAGATTGGATTACTAAACTAGAAAGTGTCATTAATCGTCCTATTAAAACACTTGAGTCTCTTGAAATAGCACTCAAAGAAAGGGTAGATTACTTCAATGAAAATCATTGTAAACTATCAGATCATGGACTTGATATTCTTCCTAAGTATATAGGGACTTCTACTGAAGTTGATAAGATATTAAAAAAAGCATTAAACAAAAAAGCGTTAACTCCTGTAGAAATTGATAAGTATAAAGGTTATATATTAGTTTATCTTGGTAGTTTATACAGTAATTATAATTGGACTATGCAACTTCATATTGGAGCAAGACGAAATCTTTCATCCAAGAACTTGAAACTCCATGGACCAGATACAGGGTTTGATGCTATTAACGATTCAAGTGTTTCTTCTTCATTAGCTTTGATACTAGATAAACTTGATTCGATTAATAAATTACCAAAAACGATAGTTTATCCTCTTAATCCTAGTGATTTTGAAATTGTAATAACTACGATCCAATGTTTTCAAGATGGTATTACAAAAGGTAAACTTCAATTTGGATCTTCTTGGTGGTTTTTAGATAATATTGATGGCATGACAAAACAAATTAAAGCCTTAGCTGCAAACGGCTTACTAGCAAGATTTGTGGGTATGTTAACTGATTCAAGAAGTTTCTTATCTTATTCAAGACATGATTACTTTAGAAGGCTACTTTGTAATATTATTGCAAATATAGTAGATGATGGTTTATTTATTGATGATATTAATATTCTAGGCGAGATTGTAGAGGATATTTCATATCGTAATGCGCTTAATTACTTTAATTTTAGTTGAAAGTGTTTTAAGATGAATTCTTTAATTTCATCTAATTCACTAGAAGTAATTTTCTTTGAAAGAGGGGAATCTAGATATGGATCAAGATAAAATCTTGTTTCCTTATTGTTCCAAGAGTCGAATATTTCCTTCTTAAAAGTTAGGTTATAGGTTGTATCTATTAAAAATATACTTCCATAATCTCTCCAAGGTCTTGCGAGAATAACATTAAAGTTATTATCTCTTGAAGTTATAGTTGTTTTATAGGTGATAAATCCGTATGGTTTAGTAAGGTCATGTGATGGTGCAAATATATAACCATTACCATTACAAATTATATTGCATTCGTAAAATAATGCAATTCCAGAACCAAAGATGAAATCAACATTACCTATAATTGTAGTATTTTCAAAAGTGGAATAGAAATCAATGTTTCTTAACCACTTAGCACCAAGCATATTCTTGTATCTTTCTTGTAAATCTTTTGGGAAAGGTCCTAAGAAAAGAGTGTCTTGGAAAGCACTTAATGTGCAATTAATTACTCTAGCATTATCACCTAAGATAGCTAGTGCAACTGCTTGACCTATTTCTTTTGAAAATCCTGAGGCATTTTGAATGGTCAAGTTAGAAAGTGTTATATTAGAACCTAAGATTAAAAGAGTCTCAGTTCTAAAAGTAGTTAATGGTTCATTCTTATCATCTAACATTGTAGCATAGATGCTAGAAGTTATCAACGAATCATTCCCCTCGATGGTTACATTGTCTCTTGTTATTTGTAACCGTTGTTCATAGATTCCTTTTTCTAAGATAACTAAAAGACTATCTTCTAGATCGGAGTTTAATATTGCTTGATTCAAATTAGATTTTGGGTTTAAGTAAATTGTTTTGATAGGAGCACCTCATGAGTTTAAAGAAAATGATGATTATCGATATATCGATATTCACAGTCCTAGGAATTTTACTTGATAGTTTTTTAGGACTGACTAATATATTTTACATCAAATTTCTCATGACGCTATCATATTCACTCATTGTGCTTGTTTATTACCGTTGGGGCTACTATGGAATAGTAATTAATGTAGCAATTATTGTTACTCATTTCCTAGTTTATTTTAAGACTGATGATATTGTATCTCTTATATTTCATTCTGTGTCCCTTCTTAGTTTCTTATTAATTCCTAGTTTTAAGAAATTAATTAATAATAATCTAGGAAAAAAAAGTCTTTTAAATGTTATAATATTGATAGTACCTGTATTTATTATCGCAATTAGTGTAGAATATTTACTTGGATTATCTTTTGTTGGTGCATCTTCGCTTGTTTCTTATTTGATTTATCATAGTTTGAATTTATTATTAAATATTCTTATCTTGATAATCATAAGTAAACAAGAAAATTTATTAGTGGATATGAAAGAATATCTAATTAAGGAGAGTAAGGGAAAAGAAAGTGGCGGAAGAATTCAAAAATCTAGCAAGTATTGAAAAAATTGAAGAACTTGAAAAAACTAAATGGAAAAGAGCTTTTGAACAAATAAAAAAAGATTGGCCAATTTATGTAATGCTTATTCCAGTTATTATATTTTTTATTCTTTTTAGATATCGTCCAATTGGTGGACTGATGGTAGCTTTTAAGCGTACTGAATCTGGAACTATTGCGATAAGCGATAGACCATTTGCTGGATTTTATAACTTCAAAGTTATCATGTTTGGTGAACAAGCAAGAGATTTCTGGAAAGCATTTAGAAATACATTTACTTTGAGTGCTTATGGTTTGTTTTTTGGATTTCCAGTTCCAATTATTATTGCGTTATTATTTTCTGAAATTAAAGTTGAAGGATATAGAGCAGTAACTCAAATTATTACTTACTTGCCTAAATTTATTTCAACAGTTGTTATTACTTCAATTTTAACACTTATGTTACAACAAAAGATTGGACAAAGTCCAACTGGAATTATAAATCAATTTTTAGTATTGATTCGAGTAGTCCCTGATGGGACACCTATTCTTCAAAAACCAGAGTACTTTAGAACAGTTTATATTTTATCTGGTATTTGGGAAGGGGCTGGTTATGGTTCAATTGTCTACTTTGCGGCTATTATGGCTATTAGTCCTACTAATTATGAAGCAGCTAAGATTGATGGCGCTTCAAAATTAGATCAAATTAGATATATTACTTTTCCAGGTATGGCTCCCACCCTCACAATTATGCTTATCTTAAGGATAGGTGAGATATTAAATGTTGGTTATGAAAAAGTAATCTTATTAAATGGAGATAGTACAGGAGCGGCTAGGGTCGCGGATGTGCTTTCTACTTATGTTATTAGACTGGGTTCTATCGGAGCTACCTCCTCCGCTGGAAGTCAAGGAGTAGGTTATGGAGCAGCTGCGGATTTATTTAATTCATTAATTGCAATGCTTCTAGTATTAGGGGCTAATTATGTTTCAAAGAAAGTAAGCGAGACGAGTTTGTTTTAGGAGAGAGATGAAAAGATTAGATGCTACTGAATTGATATTTAAAATACTTTCATATGTTATTATTACTGTATTTGCTATAGCAACCATATATCCTTTTGTCTTTGTTATTAGTAGTTCAATTAGTGGTAAAGAAATTGTTGAAGCAGGTGGTATTGTTTTATGGCCAAAAGACATTCAATTCGATGCTGTAATTGCTTTGATTAAAGGAACTGATTCAAAGAAGTTCTGGAATTCTTACACTAATACATTGTTCTACACTCTATATGGTACCGCATTTAGTTTAGTCTTAAGTATATTTGCGGCCTATGCACTCTCAAGAACAAAACTAGTATTTAAGAAACAAATTAGTATTTTTATTGTATTTACGATGTGGTTTAGTGCAGGTATTATACCGTCTTATCTAAACTACAAAGATTTATTGATTAACAATAGATGGGGTATTATCTTTGGTTTCGGTGTTCAAGCATTTAATATCTTACTTTTAAGAAATTACTTTAATGGTATTAGTAGAGAAATTGAAGAAGCTGCTATTATCGATGGTGCAAATCATTTTCAAATCTTGTTTGATGTATATGTACCAATGAGTAAATCATCAATCGCGACGGTAACGCTCTTCTATGCCCTTAATAGATGGAATGGTTATTATTGGAATAGGCAATTAGTTAAATCAGATGAACATCCACTGCAAGTTGTTCTTCAAGGGTTGATTGAAAACGCTAGGAATTCGGATTACACGCCACCTTCTAACTATGCTCTTAATTCTTATTTATATGCAGCCATAGTCTTATCTATTATACCTATTTTAGTTGTTTATCCATATTTACAAAAATATTTTGCGAAAGGAGTAAATGTGGGTGGAGTTAAAGAATAAATTATTGGAACAAACGGTCTTATAATAAGATCGAAAAAACATAAAAAAGGAGAAAAAAATGAAAAAAAATTATGTATTAAGTTTGTTTGTAGTTATGTTGTTGCTTTTCACAGTTGTTCTTGTTAGCTGTGATGATCCAGATGTTGATCCTTTAAAGGAAACTGTTGATTTAAATCTAGCTGTAAATTATGTTTCAGGAGGAGCACTTATGAATATAAGTTATAATCTTGAAGATAGTTACACTGGACTTGATGGTGTTACTTATACTAAAGGTGATCTTACTCCTGCATGGAGAGCTATAGGTGAGAAATTAAACATTAATTTCCATGATGTTGCTACAGTAAATGATGCTAGTACTAATGCTCAGTTTACAAGATTACAAACTGAAGGTTTTGCTGGTGTTGATATTGTAAATGGAACTGGTCAAAATATTGCTAAAGAAGCAGTTCAAAATCACAATTTTGTTGATATTGCTAAATATTTAAACCAAATGCCTAACCTTAAAGCTTTCTTGGCTGCAAATCCAAGTGTTAAAGTTTCTTTAACTGCTGCTGATGGTGGTATTTACTTCACACCTTATTTCGATGGTCTTAACGAACTAGAGCAAATGTTTTTAGTAAGAACTGACTGGGTTCAAGAAATCATTGATGCAGTATCCCCTAGTTTTGACACTACTGTTGTAACTAATCCTATTTCATCTTATACTCGTAGAGCTATTCCTGCTGCTGGTATTAATACAACTATTACAGTTGCTAACGCTAATGGAACTACAAGATCAGTTAATAAAAAATATACTAAAAATATTTTAACTGTTCTTCAAGAATTACCTGCTAGTGCTACTGGTGCTGATTATGCTAACGCTTTAAGAACTCATATCACTGCTGCTTATTCATCTCAAGGATATGCTAAGTTATCTGATGTTTACGTTGGAACTGATGCTTGTTATGATACTGATGAATTAATTGCATTATTATATGTAGTTAAGAATAATCCTCAATATCTTACAAAGACTGCTCTTCGTCCTGCTGGTTTAGATACTGTTCAAGCATATGTTCCAAGAGAAAATGCTGGAAATAGAGTTAGAAACTTAATCCGTGGTACTGAAATGTTTGGTCTTCGTGGTGTATTCTCAAGATATGAATATATCTACAATGATGGAACTAATCTTCAAGATATCAGATTTGACACTAAATTTAGAGATGGTATTGATGATTTATCTAGTTTATATGCTGATGGTTTAATTCCTAGTGATTTAACTACTTCTAAAAACTGGAGAACTGAAATCATTACTTCTTCAAGTGGTTTCATGATGTATGATTATAACGATTCTTCTACTTCTGCTGGTGAATTAGCTACTGGACGCGCTAAAGATGCTGATCTTCATTTCCAAGCTATATTACCTCCTGTTGTTGATTGGAAAGGAAACGGACAATATTTCCATTTCTCTGAATCAGTTCGTTCTGTTAAGAATGAAGCTTGGGGAATTTTGAAAACTGTTGAAGCTGATGAAGTTAAATTAAACAGAGCATTAAAATTAGTTGATGATTTATACGATTATAGCACTGATGAATCTGTTGGTACTATTCATCTATATGGACCTAAAGGTTATACTGATGGAACTATTGCTTATGGTGGAGAACTTGCTGATAAAGTTTATAAATTAAGTGATGCTTGTAAAGCTGAAATTGTTTCTAAGGCTAGTGGTAATAGAATTAACTATTTAAGACAATATGTTGGTGCTACACTTCCAATTGGTCACGTTCGTTCTATGGGTCTTGAATATCAAGGACTTTCTGATGATGGTCTTGCTGGTATTGCTAGAATTAACACTGCAGTTGCTGCTGGAACATTCAAATTAGCTGGTATTTCTAATCCTACTGATCATTGGTTTGATCTTGCTCCTACTTTCTTACCTTTCACTTCTGACGAAAGTACTAGAATTTCTAGTAATGGCGCAATATTTACTGGCTTATATGCTGATAACCAATTATACAAACTTGTACAATTTGGTTTCAAAGGTGGTTTAGGTGCTAATCCTCCTATGAACTGGGAAGCATACAATAGTTTATTTGTTATTACTCAAGGTTCAGTTACTCTTAACTACTATAATGATATTTACATTAAAGCAGTAAGAGATGCTTATGCAAGAGGATATAACTAGGTTTTAAATAATTAAATAGTTTTGGCCGACTAATAATCGGCCAAAACTATCCTTATAAAGGGAGAGAGAATGGGAAAGGCGTTAAATTTTATTAGGGTTCCTAAAACTAAAAAAGAAATTTTAAATTTGATTCAAAAAGTTGTTACAATACTCTTTCTTTTAACTATTGGAAGTATTTTTGTTTATAGTTTAGGTTTGTCAACTAATTGGGCAATTGCTGGTAATATGAATGATGTTCCACTTTTTCAAGTAGAAGCCCAAAAAATTAACTTTGCTTTATTTGAATTTAGCTTATGGGCTTTAGTTATTACAGTTTTGAGTTTTCTATTTGGTTCTTTTAAACATAAAAAATATTACATTTACAATTATCTCTTTATCGGTTTATCGCTTGTAGTTGCTCTTGGTCTTATAATTTTTGTTTTAGTTAAAGTACCTTATTTAAGAGATCTTTACGTTAGCGAAATTCCAATTATTGATCCTGATAAAACATCTCTTTCTGAACTTGATCCTCTCGAGGTTACTTGGTTTTGGAACTTCCTTAACTCTAAATCGGAATATTCTCTATTAACGTTTCAAATTGGTATAATTATTGGCATAACTAGTCTAGTAGTTTGGGCAATGGTTTTAGCATATACTATTTATCAATTTGTACAAAATCATATTTATCATGAAATTATTGATAAAATTAAAGTAATTAAATCTAAATTAAGTAGGAAAAAACATGAAACTATTTCGTAATTCTATTAAAATTAATGATTCTAACGAGAGAATTGAAAAAGTAAATTTACAAGAAGTCAAGGCGGATAAGTTAAAATATCAATTTAACAGTTTTTCTTATTGGCTAGTATTACTTTCTTTAGTATTAACTATTATTTCTTTGTTTTCGATGATCAATAACGATGATTTTATCATAAGTGACGTTACAATTAGTGTAATTCCAGATCCTTTAATAGGAATTGAAATTGCTATTGGAATCGTATTAATGCTTGTTACTTTTTTAACTGCAGAAAAAATAAAAGCTTATAATCTTAAGCTTACATATTTTACTTTTGTTTTAGCAGGTATTAATATTATTCGAATTTTTAATGTACCACTTACTTTTTATACTAAAGATACACCAGCTTATACTACTTCAACTTTTATTACTTTAATTGTTGAACTTACTGTTTCTTCAATTCTTTTAGTTCTTGCTGGTATTATTTCTTTGCAAAAGATTAATTTAATGAAAAAATATAGAGGTGTAAATAATGCCTAATTTATTGTTAAAGGGAGTTAATAAAATATATCCTAACGGTGTACAAGCTGTTTATGATTTTAATCTTGATATTAAAGACGGGGAGTTTGTAGTTCTTGTAGGTCCTTCTGGTTGTGGTAAATCAACAACCTTGAGAATGATTGCTGGTCTAGAAGAAATTTCTAGTGGAGAAATGATTCTAGATGATAAAAAAATAAATGACAAAGCCCCTAAAGATAGAGATATTGCTTTCGTTTTTCAAAATTATGCACTTTATGCACATTTAACTGTCTATCATAATATGGCTTTTTCTTTAATGTTAAGAAAAGTGAATTCTAATGAAATTCATAAAAAAGTTATGTGGGCAGCTGGTGTTTTAGGATTAACACCTTATTTAAACAGGAAACCAGGACAACTCTCTGGTGGTCAAAGGCAACGGGTTGCGGTAGGAAGAGCAATAGTAAGAGATCCTAAGATCTTTTTACTTGATGAACCACTTTCTAATCTAGATGCGAAATTAAGAAATTCAATGCGTAAAGAAATTAGGTACTTACATGACCGTTTAAAAGCAACATTTGTTTATGTAACTCATGATCAAATTGAAGCATTAACTTTGGCTGATAGAATAGTAATTATGAAAGATGGATATGTTCAACAAATTGGTACTCCTATTGAAGTATATAAAAATCCTAGTAACCTATTTGTAGCTAATTTTATTGGACTTCCTCCAATGAATACATTTAATGGTGCTATTGATGAGAGTGGCAATCTAATTTTAAATAAAGAATTAGTTATTAATGTATTTAATCATCCTTCTTTTGAAAAATTAAAAGCCTATCGTGGGAAAGAAATATATGTAGGCGTTAGACCTGAAAATATCATTGTTTCTAATGATCATATTGATTCAATTAATTGTTTTATTTCTGCTTGCGAAACTTTTGAATTATTAGGAAAGAATTCTCTTGTTCATTTCAATATTGGTAGAGAAGATGTCATCGCTAATTCCCCAATTGTTAATCCAGTTAAGATTGGAGAAACAATTCATTATAGTTTTGAAGTTGAGCATATTTATTTCTTTGATAAAGATACTGAGGAGACTTTATGATAACACCTGATAACAATAAAGTATTAGATTCATCAATTCAAATTGTTAAAGAGTCTTGGTTTAAAAGATGGTATTCTTTTAATAAGCAGTCTATTCCTGCTATATTTGCTTTTTTAGCTACTATTTTAATTACCGCATTTGTGGATTTTGAAGTTCAAGGAACTCCTTTAAAATTAGAATCTCACTTTTTAGCAATTTCAAAGTTAGGACCAGGTAGTGCAGCGGCCTTATTTATTTTCTTGTTATACCTTATTTCAATTATCCAGTTATTTAATTGTTTTACTTTTAGAAAGAAGAATAATTTAGCAACCTTAATTTTAATTCAAGTACTAACTATTTCTTCAATCATTATTTATGCTTCATACGTTATGGTTTTTATAAATGAAGCTAATACTGTTTCTACTTTTCATTTTATTAAAGCGACATATTTCTCGCTTATTATTTTTGGTGTAGGTCTTCTCTTCATGATTCTTGCTTCAATATTTACATTCTTTTATGTAGACCTAAAGTATGTCAAAGAAAAAGAATGATAAGAAAGTTCGGGACGGGCAAATAAGTACTAACGCTTATCATGTCGATGGACTTGCTAAGTTACCGTTATGGTTTAAATGTCAATTCATTAAGTTTTGGGTTGGAAGCGCATCTTTTTTTCTAACATTTATGACCGTTGATTTAGACTTTCTTGATCAACTAGTCGTCCTTCTCTTAATATTTACTTTAGCAACTGAGTTTGTTAGTAACTTAGTTATTCGTCAAATGGCATTATCAAACAAAGATGCTAATTACTATTTACCTCATTTTATTAGAAGTAAATCAGTATTCAGTATGTTCGCCACATTACTTTTTTGCGGTATTATTGAGGCGATTTCAGTTCTAATATTATCAAAATGGGTGAGTTTAGGACTTCCAACTTTAGGAAATATTTTAGGAGAAACTGAATTAGATCCTTTCTCGTTTGGATTCATCTATTTATTATTAGATTATATATATCGTCGTGTAAGATTATTATTTTATAAAGAAAAGGAGATTAATAAAAATGATATTACTTAATAAAACAACCAGGTCTGCTCAATTTGAGATAGAAAATGATTTAGTGTATTTTCTAGATAGCCTAAAGCCTGTAAAATTAAATGGTGTAATAGTAGAAAAAACTTCTAATAATGTTTTTTCTTTATTTAATTTAACTCCTAATACAACTTATAAAGTTGAAGTCGTTGGACAATCATTAGAGTTTACTACCTGTTATGAATCTGCCTTTATTGATATAGCCAAAGATTTTATCTTACCACTTACTGGGGAAACAGAAATTACTACTACTTTGCAGGAAGCAATAAATGTTGCTCCTCCGCATTCAACGCTATTTTTTGCGGCTGGAGATTACTTAAGTGGTCCTTTATTTTTGAAAGATAACATTACTATTTATCTAGATCAAGGAGCAGCTCTAATTGGAACTACTAATAGATATAAATATCCAGTACTACCTTCTAAAATTGATCAGATGGATATTTCTACTTGGGAAGGTGAACTAGCTCATACTTATGCAAGTCTTATTACCGGTGTAAATGTTGAAAACGTTCAAATTACGGGGGAAGGTATTATCGAATGTAATGCGCATAATTCTGATTGGTGGATAGATGTTAAAAAGCCAAGAGTTGCTTATAGACCTTTTGGAGTTTATTTTTCTCATTGTAAAAATATAACTTTTTCAGGGGTAACAATTCAAAATACTCCATCTTGGGCTGTACATCCTTTCCTTTGTGACGGGTTTAATTTATATGATTGTGATATTATTAATCCTAAAGATTCTCCTAATACCGATGGTTTTGATCCTGATATGACAAAGAATATTAATTGTATTGGTGTTGTATTTTCAGTAGGGGACGATTGTATTGCTATTAAGAGTGGTAAATTCAAATTAGGTTCTAAATATAAAAGACCTAGTGAAAATATAGTTATTAGAAATTGTTCAATGTCTTATGGACATGGAGCTATTACTATTGGTTCAGAAATGAGTGGTGGAATTAATAATTTAGTGGTAACTCAATGTTTCTTTGAATCCACAGATCGTGGTTTTAGAATTAAAACTAGAAGAGGAAGAGGTAAATATGGCATTATAAGTAATGTTACCTTTGATAATTGCATTATGAATAATGTATTAGTTCCTTTCGTTATTAATATGTTTTATTATTGTGATTTTGATGGAAAGACTGAATATGTATGGTCAAAAGAAACATTACCTGTTGATGAAAGAACACCTCATTTAGGAGATTTTACTTTCACTAATATTAAATGTTTTGAAGTAAATGCTCATGCAGGATTTTTTTATGGATTACCAGAATCAAAAATTGATTCAGTAACTCTTAAAAATGTATTATTTGCTTATAAAGATGATCCAACTCCTTTTTATCCAGCCATGATGAGTTATTTAGAAAAAACGAGTGGTGAAGGACTATATTTTAATAATGTACGGAAAGTTGTTTTAGAAAATTGTGAATTTGAAAATATTAAGAAGTCTAAAATTGTCAAAGAAAATGTTGACGAATTTTTTGATGAAGGAGTAAATTAATGCAAAAATATGATATTTTAAATAAGGTTATAAGTAGTAAAATAGTAGCTGTTGTAAGAGCATCTTCAAGTGAAGAAGCGAAAGAATTAATTGATGGATTAGTTTTAGGAGGGATTAAAGCAGTTGAGATTACTTTTACTGTAAACGGCGCCCCTGAATTAATTACTAAATTATCTAGTTTATATAAAGATATTATTTTTGGCGCTGGTACAGTCTTAGATGCCGTTACAGCAAGAATTGCTATTCTAGCTGGTGCTAAGTTTATTGTGTCTCCTTCTCTTGACGAGGAAACTGCTAAATTATGCGGAAGATATCAAATTCCTTATTTACCAGGTTGTGTCACTATTAATGAAATTATACATGCTCTTGAATGTGGAGCAGATATTATCAAATTATTTCCTGGTTCCCTTGTATCTTCTGATTATGTTAAAGCAATTAAAGGTCCTCTTCCATATGTAAATATTATGCCTACTGGGGGAGTTAATCTAGATAATATTAATGACTGGTTCAAAAAAGGTGTGGTTGCGGTAGGAGTAGGAAGTGAGCTTACAAAATTTGATATTTCTTCTTCTATCAAAAAAGAAGTTCAAATTGCGGAAACTGTAAAAAAGTTTCTTAATAAAATCGCATAAAGAGGTATTTGTATGAGTAATATTGTTACATTAGGAGAAATTATGCTTAGATTATCTCCAAGAGATAATTTAAGAGTTGTTCAAAGTAATGAATTTGATGTTTGTTATGGTGGTGGAGAGGCTAATGTTGCTGTTAGTTTATCGGCTTTTGGTCATAAAACTTACTTTGTATCAAAAGTAGTAAAAAATGAAATTGGAGAAGCATGTCTTAGAAGTTTATTGGCTCATGGTGTTAATATTGATTATATTGCTAGAGGCGGAAATAGACTTGGTATTTATTATCTTGAAACAGGTACTTCATTAAGACCTTCAAAGGTAATCTATGATAGAGCAAATTCATCGATTGCTGAAAGTACAATTAATGATTTTGATTTTAGTACTATTTTTAAAGATAAAAATTGGTTTCATTTTTCAGGAATTACTCCAGCCCTTTCAGATTCTTGTGCTAAGATTACTGAACTTGCATTAATAGAGGCAAAAAAAGCGGGGTTAATTGTATCTGTTGATTTGAATTATAGAAAGAAACTTTGGACAAGCGAAAAGGCAATTAGTGTTATGAGACCTTTGATGAAGTATGTTGATGTATGTATTGGTAATGAAGAGGATGCTGATCTAGTACTTGGTTTTAAAGCGCACGGCGTTGATGTAAATAAGGGTACTCTAGATAAGAATGCTTATCATGAAATATTCAAAGAAATGAAAAAGGAATTTGGTTTTAAAGTTATTGCTTCAACTTTGAGAGAAAGTTTTTCCGCTACTCATAATGGTTGGAGTGCAGTAATGTTAAGTGATGATAAGTTTTATGTATCTAATCATTATGATATTAATCCTATTTATGATAGAGTAGGAGGTGGAGATTCATTTTCTGCTGGTTTAATTCATGGATTACTTACTTTAAGTGATAAAGATGCTCTTGAATTTGCGGTTGCGGCTAGCGCATTAAAACATACTATTTTAGGAGACTTTAATGAGGCTTCAATCGAGGAAATAAATTCATTGGTAAAAGGTAATACTTCAGGAAGAGTTGTAAGATGATTAATAATACGGTTGCTAAAACATTCCATATTTTAGATTTAATATCAAAAAATAGTGACGGATTAACTTTATCAGAGATTTATAAAGAACTTAATTATTCAAAGTCAACTACTTATGATATTTTGAAAACATTATATAAGATGGATGCAATTTATTATAAAGATCAGAGAATTAAAAATTATGTAATCGGTTCTAAGATGTTTCAAATCGGAAATACTTATATTAAGCATTCTAGTATTATAGAGGCATCTAATAAATTATTAAAGAGTTTTTCTGAAAAGAATGAAACTATTGTCTTTATTTCGAAGAGAATTGATAATAAAATCATCTTTGTTTATAAATATCAACCAAATTTAACGAAAGTTTCTACTCCTCTTGGAGTTGGTTCGATTGAATATGATTTTAATCTTAATTCTGTAGGCAAAACATATGGTTATTTTGATAGAAATTATAGTAATTATAAAAAAGATGAACAAGTTGTAAAAGATGGATTTGTAATTGATAATCCTCAGTGCAATTGTTATTTAAAAACTTATTCCGTTCCAATTTATAATTTTGAGAATCGTGTTTGTGGAGTTATTTCATCTTATAATCTAGCAAGTGACGATATTTCAGATGATAGTATAAATGATTTTGTAAATATAGGGAAAGAAATTAGTAAAAGATTAGGATATATTTGGGAGGAAGAATAATGAAATTAGATATTAGATATAATAATCATCCTAGTGATGTGCAAAGTTATGATACAAAAAAATTAAGAGAGAATTTTCTAGTCCAAAATATTTTTGTTAGTGATGAAATAAATTTTACTTATTCACATCATGATAGAATTATTTTTGGTGGTATAAAACCAGTAAAGGAAAAGTTAGTTTTACCAACAACAAAAGATTTAGGTACTTCATTTTTCTTAGAACGTAGAGAAATGGGAGTAATAAATATCGGTGGAAGTGGGGTTATTGAGATAGATGGTATAACATATAATCTAAACACAGAAGATGCACTTTATATTCCTCTTGGTTCAAAAATAGTTACATTTTCATCAGTTGAAGCTAGTAATCCAGCAAAATTTTATTGTGCTAGTAGTCCTGCTCACGCAGCGTATCCAGTTAAATATATTCCAATTACTGAAGCTAATCCAAGAGTAGTAGGAGATGTAAAAACTATTAATAGCAGGACTATTTATCAGTATTTACATCCAAATGTTTTGCATACTTGTCAACTTTCAATGGGACTCACAAAACTTAACGTTGGATCTTCTTGGAATACAATGCCATCTCATACTCATGAGAGAAGAATGGAAGTTTATTTATATTTTAATTTCCCAGAAACCGAAAGAGTATTTCATATGATGGGTAAAAGTGACGAAACAAGACATATAGTTCTTGGACCTGAAGAAGCAGTAATTTCTCCTAGTTGGTCAATTCACTCAGGGGTAGGCACTACAAATTATACTTTTATTTGGGCAATGTGCGGTGAAAATTTAACGTTTGATGATATGGATAATATTGATAATAAAGATTTAAAATAAAAAAGGAGAGAAAAAATGTCAATTTTAGATAGTTTTAGTTTAAGTGGTAAGGTAGCAATCGTAACAGGTACTTCTACTGGTTTAGGTCAAGGTATGGCTTTAGGTTTAGCAGAAGCAGGTGCTGATATTGTTGGTGTAGATTATGTTGATCAAGTTGATACTAAAAGACTTATTGAAGGTCTTGGTAGAAAATATTTAAATATTAAAATGGATTTAATTAATTCTTCTGTAGAAGAATTAAAGACTATTGTGGAGCAAGGTGTTAAAGCATTTGGTCACGTAGATATTTTAGTTAATAATGCAGGAATCATCAAAAGAGAAGATTCTCTTGTCTTTAGTGAAAAGAGTTGGGATGATGTAATGAATATTAATTTAAAAACAATTTTCTTTTTATCTCAAGCCTTTGGTAATGAGGTTATCAAAGAAGGTCACGGTGGTAAAATTGTTTCTATTTGCTCTATGTTATCTTATCAAGGTGGTATTAGAGTGCCTTCCTATACAGCCAGTAAATCTGGTTTAAAAGGCATAACTATGACATTATCTAATGAATGGGCTAAGTATAATATTAATGTAAATGCAATAGCTCCTGGTTATATGGCAACTAATAATACGGCTGCCTTAAGAGATGATGAAAAACGTTCAGGTGAAATTCTAGAACGTATTCCGGCTGGACGTTGGGGAACTCCTAGAGATGTTGCTGGAGCAGCTGTTTTCTTATCTTCAAGTGCATCTGATTATATTAATGGTTACACTATTGCCGTAGATGGTGGTTGGTTAGGTAGATAATTTGCTTAATATAGGTATAAGAGCTCACGACTTAGGTAAGTCTAGTGCTAAAGAATTAGTAAATAAAGTAAGACTTTTAGGTTTTGATGGAGTTCAACTTGTCCTAAAAAAAGCTCTTCTTTCAGAAGTCACAATAGAAAATATTTTAGAATTAAAAAAGGACTTTAAGAAGACATCTATTTTCATGTTAGGTGCATACTTTAATATGATACACCCTGATATCAAAGTATGTTTAGAAGGAAGTAATTATTTCAAAAAGATGATTGATTATGCTTCTTTTTTAAATGTAGGTTATGTTGCGAGCGAAACAGGGAGCCTAAGCGTTGTAGGACAAAGTTATCATATTGATAATTCAAAAGAGATTTATCTTAATCAAGTAATTGAAATTACTAAAGAACTTGTAGAATACGCAAAAGCAAAAAATGTTACTGTTCTTTTAGAAGGAGCTTATGCTCATGTAGCAAGATTCCCTAGTACCTTAAAGTATATTATTGATGAAGTCAATTCTTCTAATTTAGATGTAGTAGTGGATATTTATAATTATTTAAATCTTGATAATTATAATAATTATTTGTGCGTATTTATCGAATGTTTAGATTTGTTTATGGATAGAATTAAAATTCTTCATTTAAAAAATTTTGTTTTAGAAGATAATAAACTAGTTCAAGTTGGTTTAGATAAGGGAATAATTGATTACAACTTATTACTTAAAGAAGTATTAAAAAGGGACCTTCATCCCATTCTTATTTTTGAAGGGGTTGTTGGTGATGATATAAAAAGTAGTTTGAAATATATAAAAAAGATATTGGAGGGATTAAAATGATATTAGAGTTCTATGATCAAATAATGAAGAGTTTTAGTTCTTATCATAGTGATAAAAAAATGACTTATGAAGATGGATTAATGTTACTTGCGGCTGAAAGATTAGCAAGTCTTTTAAATGATAAAAAATATTTAGATTTTAATCTAAGTTACCTAGATTCATGTATTGGAGACGATGGAACAATTTTTACTTACAATTTAGAAGATTATAATATTGATAATATTCTGGCTGGAAATGCTTTATTTAGAGTAGCACGTAATAACAATAAATATGAGAAAGCTTTAAATACTCTAGAGAGACAACTAGATACTCATCCTAGAACTAGTACTTCTAATTATTTTCATAAAAATATTTATCCTTATCAGATTTGGTTAGATGGTCTCTATATGGGACTAGTATTCAGATATAGAATAGGAATTTTAAGAAATGATGAAATGGTTAAAAAAGATGTTATTAATCAATTAAAAAATGTATCTAAAATAATGTTTGTTGAAAAAGAAGGTTTATATATGCATGCGTTTGACGAAACTCATTCTATGCAATGGGCAGATAAAAAGACTGGACTTTCTCACCTACCTTGGTCAAGATCAATTGGTTGGATGCTTATGGCACTAATTGATATATATGAATTAATAGATTCAAATGATGTAGATGATAAATTATTTATTAAAGATATGTTAAAAGATGCTGTAGATCATCTAATTCCTTTCTTAGATCAAAAAACAAAGATGATGTACCAAATTGTGAATTTACCTAATGAACCTAAAAATTATTTAGAAACAAGTGGATCAGCTATGCTTTCATACACTCTTCAAAAAGCATATAATCTTCATGTTTTAGATGAAACTTATTCACATCTTGCGTTAGATATCTTTAAAGGTATTATTTCTACTTATTTTAAGAAAGAGGAAGATGGTCTATATTATTTAGATGGTATTTGTAAAGTAGCTGGTCTAGATAATAAAAAGCGAGATGGAAGTATCGCTTATTATTTAAGTGAACCTATTACTAAAAACGAAATCAAAGGGGTAGGACCTTTTATTTTCGCATTTATTGAATTAGCAAAGAAAGATAAAAGTATTCTTGAAATATGACAAGTAAATTAAGTACTAAAGAATTAAACAAAAGAGAATTTTTACTACATGGAAACCTATTCAAAGTAATAGGTTTTTTAACAATTCCACTTCTTGTTTATTCTCTTTTTAATTATTTATATGGAATAGTTGATATTTTTATTGTTTCTTCAAGTGAAATGACTTCGGTAATTTTTATTGAGGAAATAAAAAATGCAATTTCTGCATTTGGTTCTGGAATTGCTGTTGGTGGTACGGTAATAGTTGCTAGACTTTTAGGGAAAAATGATATTGATAAAGCTAAAGAAGCAGCAAGTCAAGTATTTGTTTTTGCACTTTTAGTGAGTATTGGTGTTTCTTTGATAACTAGTATCTTTGCGAAAGATTTATTAATTCTCCTTCGTGCAACTGATAATATAATTGCAAACGGTGTAGGATATTTTATTGTTCAAATGCTAACTACGACTATTATGGCAATGAATTCTGTGTTTATTGGTTTAGAAAAATCAAAAGGTAACACCAGTATTGTACTTAAATTAAATTTAAGTGCGATGGTTATTAAGATTTTACTTAGTTTACTTTTTGTAAAAGTATTTCATTTAAATGCGACTTTTGTGGCAATAGCTACCCTTATTGCTCAATTATTTATCTTATCGATTGGATTTAAGATTTTATTTTCAAAAAATAATTCACTTAAAATAGTTTTAAAAGGTTTCAAGTTTAAAAAAGATGTTATTAAAGAAATATTCTTTTTATCTATTCCAATATTTATTGGAAAGTTTTTGTTTTCAATCGGAAAAGTTCTAATAAATATTATCGCTACTAGTTATGGTGATGATGTTCTTACTGCCTTTGGTCTTGCAGTTAGAGTTCCATCTATTGCGTCCTCAATGGCTGGTACTTTTGAAGATACTGAGGTAGCAGTTGTAAGTCAAAACTTAGGAAATAGGAATTTGAAAAGAACATTTCAAAGCTTTTTTGTTTCAGTCTTTTATTCTGTCCTAATAGCTATTCCTTTAATAATTTTAATTACTATCTTTTTTGAACCTATTCTTAGTTTAACTAATAGTAATACTGAAGAAAATATTTTATTTATGGCAAGAAAACTATTTTATTGGGAGAGGTGGAGTGCGCTTACTTCGGCTCTTATTGGGGTTACTACTAATTTATTTGTTGGATACAAGAAAACATCAGTTTCTTTTATTTTAAATATCGTAAGAATTTTTGTTTTAAGAATTCCAGTTTTATATTTACTCCAGTTTTTAGGAATAGATTACATGGCACTAGGGGTAACTATGTTTATTTCTAATCTAGTAACTCTTTTAGTTGGTGTTACTTTATTCCTAATCTTTTATTTCAAAGTTAGAAATTATGGATATCAAGATATATTATATAGTGGTGCCCAGTTACAAGTCTCTTAAGATTGAGTTAATTCTATTTCAATAGTACAAATATTTAAATAAAATTCTTTATCATGACTTACTAAAATAAGAGTACCTTCATATTCTTTAAGAGCCTTTAATAACGCACTTTTAGCATCTATATCTAAATGATTTGTTGGTTCATCAAGAATTAAAACATTTCCCTTTTTATTTTTTAAGATAGCTAGTCTTATTCTAGTTACTTCACCACCTGATAAAGAACTTAACGGTCTATTAGCCATTTCATAATTAATTCCTACACTTCCAAGTAGGCTCATTATTTCTTCTTTGTTCCAGGTAGCAAAATTATAATCTACTAGTTCAAAAGGAGAAATTTCTTTATTGTTTTCGTTTTCTTGTGAAAAATACGAGAATATTGCTGTATCAATCCAAGTATAGGAACCAGAAATTTTTTCTTTTAAATTTAAAAGTGTTTTTATAAGAGTAGATTTTCCAACACCATTCTTACCAGTAATTACGATTCTATCTCCTTTTTTAACTTCGAAAGAAATAGGATCAACTAAAGGGAATTCATAACCAATTTCTAAATTAGAAACTTTTAGTACATCTTTACCTGTCTCTTTTGAGAGAGGAAAAGAAAAACTATATTTTTTAGACTCTTTATACCCTTTTAGTCTAGTTATCTTATTTAACATCTTAACTCTACTTTTAGCTCTAGTAGATAGTGTTGCTTTAGCTATATTTTTTGCAATAAATATTTCCGTTTTCTTTATGTATTCCTGTTGCTTCTTGAATTGAGTATTTTGCTGTTTAATTCTTAAGTCTTTCTCGGCTAAATAAAATAAGTAATTTCCTTTATAGCGTTCTATATAGCCATTTTCAAGAGAAAAAACTACTTCCGCAATCTCATTAATAAATGATTCTTGATGGGATACAACAAGGTAGGAACCTTTAAAAGATATTAAAAATTTTGTAAGCCATTCGATATGAATAACATCTAAAAAGTTAGTTGGTTCATCTAAAATAAGCATATCACTTTCGCTAAGGAGCAATTTAGCTAATATTAATTTTTCTCGCATTCCGCCTGATAATTCTTTTATTTTAAATGATAGAATTTCTTTATAAAGACCAAGACCGATCAAAATATTATTTATTTTTACATCTAAGTCATAGTAGTCAGAATCATTTAATTCATCTTGAATTGTGGAAGCATAGGCTAAAAGACGGTTTATTTTTTGATCATCTTTTTCATTTGATATCTTTAGATATACTTCATTTAATTCAATTTCTTTTTTATGTAGGGGAGCAAATACAGCATATATATATTCCCAAACAGTAAGGTCTTTATCTATGTTTGCATATTGATCAAGATAACCAACTCTAACTTTATTATTAAAAGTAATTACTCCTGAATCAGGAATTAATTCTTTAGCAAGCAATTTCAAAAGAGTAGTTTTACCAGTTCCATTTTTTCCAACTAAAACGGCATGTTCTTTTTCTAAGAGTCTAAAATTTATATTTTCTAATAGGGTATCTTTATATTTAAATGAGAGATCTTTTACTTCGATTAAACTCATGCTTCAGGTATCTCTATATATTGAAGAGGATTCAAATCTTCTTCAAAAAACCAATCGCTATGTTCATCTAATTCTTTCTCTGATATTTTATTAAAATCAATCTTCATGTATTTTCCAGTAGCGGTTGCGAGCAAATTAAAGTCTGTATCATAAATTGCTCCTTCACCTTCGAATAAGAGTCTAGTATCACTAGTTATAGTTCCAATTACTATTAATTTCTTGTTTAAGGGTACAGGTTTCCTATATTTAATGGAAAGAGAAGTGGTTACCCCAAATAAATCACTATGATATATTTGAATTGCACGTCCTATAGTTTCATCTAATAGTGCAGAAATTAATCCACCATGCATTCTGTTGGGATAAGATTGATGATTAGAATCACCAGTAACAATAGAAACTAGTTGTTTATTTTCTAGTTCATAAAATCTAGCTTTAAAACCAAAGCTATTATTAAGACCACAGATGAAGCAAGATGAAGAATTATTTTGTTTTTTGATAATTTTTTGTTGCATTATAAATACCTCAATATTAAAAGTCCTAAAAGTCCCATGATTGCACTAATAAAAGTAATTAGTAAGATTACTTTATATAAATAGGATTTTTCACTTTTTAACAAATAATAAAAAGAAAACGGGCAAATAATCATTAGAATTTTTACCTTAGAAGGGTGGTTTTGGGTGAGAGTTGTAATTATTCTAAAGAGAAGAGTAAATATTATTCCTAGAAATGCTACAATTGTCAAAATTTGACTAGTTGCTAATAAAATTTCTAACATTTTCTCTCCCTCCTATTATTAAAAATATACAGGACGGTAATAAGATTAGTAGTAAAAACAAATTATCAAAAAAGAAAAATAAAACAAAAAACATGATAATTGAATGGAGAAGAATAAAAATTCTATTACTTAGTTTCATAATAATCCATTACCTTATTAGTTAAATCACTAGTGTATGTAGCAAGATAATTTTCATAAATAAGGAAATATCTAACCCCTTTCTTAGTATTCCCATAGCCATTATATCCAGTAGATTTACCATATATCAAATAAATGCCATCTTCTTCAATTATAGCATCATTCGTATGATCATGACCTGCTATTACGTATTTAGTCAAAGTTTCATTTTTTATGACTTGAAATATTCCAGTATCTAGTCCTTGGTAGCAAACAGGTTCATTTATTTCGCCTTTAATTATAGTTCCACTCTCATACTCGTAAAGCGGAATATGCATGACCATCATTGATGAAACTAGATCTTTACTTGCTAAATTTTGGTACCAAGACACTTGACGCGGACTAAAGTATCCATAATTAGATGTATATTCTAAAGATTTATCTTCGGGTATGACATTAGAATCTAATAAATAAAAATTAAAAAATAATTTATTATTTAAATAAGTCTTAATTCTAAAGTTTCCAATTCCACTTTCAGGACCTAAATCACTACCTTTGCTAAAGATGATATTTTTATAATTTTCTGAAAGAAGCGCTTCTGTTTCTTTTTTTCTATTACTAAAATAGCTATCATGATTTCCCCAAGAAATAGTCCAAGGGATATTTAGGCTATCAATATATTTTCCAAATTTATTTATTAGAAATACTTCAAAGATACTTAAAGTAATATCTCCTGTAATAATAATTAAATTAATATCTTTATCTAATAAATCATCAATAAGATTGATTGTTTTGCGATCGTAACTGTCATACCAATATGTTAAATGAACATCAGTTAATTGGAGAACCTTTATATAATTTTTATCAGTTTCAATTTTTAACTCTAAATCATCATAGTTATTTTCTGGTGTTATTTCCTTAACCACGCAAGAAGAAAGAATTAGCACGAATAATAGAAAAAGAATTATAATACTAAATCTCTTCATTTTTTAATTCATCCACAAGGAGTTTTAATTCATCAATTAAACAAAAATAAGTGTTATTAATTAATTGGTTTCTTTCTACGAATTCAATTTCATTTTCATTAATATATCTTTTTATTTTTGAATTACTTCCTACTACAACAACAATTTTTAAATATTCATCTTTTAACATCTTGTCAAGATATCTTAATGATATTCTTTGACCTTCTCTTATTTCCCAAACGGTATAACTATTTAGTGTTACTTCATAATTAGATCCGCCAATAAAAAATATGATTTTATATTTAGTGTCTTTTATTTCGATAAAGTAATCTTTACCTTCAAGTTTAAAACCTAAATCAGAATTTTTCCTAATATATTCTTTGAGGGAAATAGTAGAAAAAGAATTTCTAAAAAGAAAATATATTAAAAGAAATATAGCAGCAATTATTACTACAATAAGTAAAATATCAGTTGGTTCCATTAAATCTCCTTTCAATACTGTTCTTTACATATACGATTAAAAACGCTATTGCGGTTCCAGAAACTAGCATGCCAGCTAAAAGAGGAATATTAGTTTTGGGGAAATTATATACATCAAAAAAAGGATAAATTGCATATGGATTATATCCTTCTCCCGTATATTTTCCACCAATTATATTTAATGTTAAACCAAATCCAAAATATAGAAGAGGATGAATTAATAGAAATAGGGTATCTTTTATTTTCAAGGTATCTAGCATATAAAAGCAATATAAGAGCAAATATAATACTGGAGTTACCATATGTTGGATTACATGAATTGGAGTTTTTAAAAAATCTAATAAGAATATATTGAATACAATACCAGTTATAAGAATATCAAATAATGCTATTGTTGAAAATACCGCAAAAAATTTATTTTTAGTTCCACTGAAATTAAATAAGAAAAATAAACAAGCAATTCCTACAATGAAATTTGATTGAATCGTAAAAAATAAAATGCTTTTAGGATTATTTCCTACTGAATAAAAGGATCCCCAAAAACTAAAAATCATAGTAATTAATCCTAAAAAATATCCGATTTGTGTTAAGTTTCGTATTTTTTTCAATCCACAATATCTCCTACATGTAAAATTATACAACTTTCAAATAATATAATAAATTCAAAGTCTAAAATACAAAAAATTCGTTAATTGATTTTTTATTGTTATCTTATAAAGTTTTTAATAATTATTAAATTTATTAATATTTAGACTTATTAATTACTAATTTGCTAAAAAGTTCTTTTTTTCTTTATTTTTCCTTCATTAAGTAAAAAAAAATATTTTTATTCATACTTGTGATATAATTTATAAGCATTAATTATATGCCCAGTTGGAGAAACGGTTAACTCACATGCCTTTCACGCATGCATTCACGGGTTCAAATCCCGTACTGGGTACCAAATGCGAAATATGTACCCATAGCGCAATTGGATAGAGCGTCTGACTACGGATCAGAAGGTTGGGGGTTCGAATCCTCTTGGGTACGCCATCCAAGTGGTTTTATTTCGGGAAGTAGCTTAGCTTGGTAGAGCGCCTGGCTTGGGACCAGGAGGTCGCAGGTTCAAATCCTGTCTTCCCGACCACTTAAATCTTTAATTACTCGCATTAGGAGTGTTGTTAAATAAAAAAACGGGAGAGTATTGTGAGCATAAATCTTATTGATTTGGTAAAAGAAAATCTTATTGCTTTTGTTGATGAATTAAGGAATAAACTTTACAGTAGAAAATCCGTTTTATATTTTAATAGAAATTCAAAACCTTGTAAAATAGTTGGAAAATATAAATATATTAATATAAATTTTGAAAATGTAGAAAATCTTGAAATCCTCGGGGGGGGGGGTGTTAAATCAACTACGTCGACAATTTTATAAATTTCTAAGTCTAAATTCTTTTAACAAATTTAATCTAATTGAATGTAAAAAAATAGATAATTTTTTTTCTTATTATTTGGAAATAATTTTGATATATTTGGGAAATCATAATGGTGAGAAAAAATGTTAGCAAAATCAAAAACAATAAAACTATTATTAAATGACGGATCATTAAATGGGCTATTAACTGTTGTTGACTCAAGTTGGAATACTGGAATAATGATCGCAACTCCAAGGAAATCAATAGACGAACTAACTAATACTAAAGAATGCAATCAATACGGGGTATATCTATTAATCTCTTCAAAAAAAGTTTATGTTGGGCAGTCTATGAATTTAAGGAATAGGATAAAACAGCATGACAGTTACAAAGAATGGTGGGAGAGAGCAATTTTACTTACAACTACAGATAACTCGTTTAATAAATCAGATATTGATTATTTAGAGTCTGTTTTAATAAATAAAGCTACTAAACTAGGAACAATAGATAGTGATAATAAAAACATGGGTAATCCTCCGAAAGTTGATAGATTTAGAGAACCAGAATTGGAACAATATATTGAGGAAGGCTTACTGCTTTTAGAATTAATAGGAATAACAGTTTTTGCTGAAAAAAAATCAATCGACAGAAAAGAGAGAACAGATTTAATTAATACTGAAAATAATTCTAATAGAGTTTTGGAAATTGGTCAAGAAACTAATCCAAATAAAAAATCTGTCCCTAACGATAATAATATAAATAAAGAAGATAGCATAAAGCTTTTAAAAAAACAAGGTTGCGATTTTTCAAATAATAACATTAATTATGGAACGATTCAGCTTGAAAAAGATGTTTTTTGGTTGAACCCAAATGTAAAAAACTTAAAAAAAGACTGGTATATTATTTTAAATAATCAAGAAAAGAAAATAATCTATTTTTTACAAATTCCCGAAAACACATTTTCTTATTCTTATCCAAAAGAAACGGGGAAGCTATGCACCAGAAAAGATCGGAAAAATACAATAAATCTAAATATATCGCAATCTTCTTTTGATGATACGGTAAGTGGATGTGGATTTAAATCATTTATTAAGAAAGAGATTAATTATTAATGAAAAACAAAATAAAGTTTACATTTATCGATCTTTTCGCAGGGATAGGAGGTTTTCATCAAGCCCTAAAAAAATGTGGAGGTAAATGCGTGTTAGCTTCCGAAATTAATGAAAATTGTACTATTGTCTACAAAAATAATTTTCATCAAACGAAAATTGTTGGCGATATTAATGAAAACTGGAATAAATTGCCAAAATTTGATGTTCTTTGTGGAGGTTTCCCTTGTCAACCATTCAGTAAAGCAGGTAATCAAAAAGGATTTGGGGATGAAAACAGGGGTAATTTATTTTATAGAATCATAGAAATATTAAAACTTCATGAAGAATGTAAAATATTACTTTTGGAAAATGTGCGTAATTTAGCAGATAAAACAGAAAATTGGGAAATAATACAGGAACAATTAAGATCAATCAATTTTTTTGTGACTAACAAACCAATCATCTTATCTCCTTGCCAGTTCGGTATTCCACAACTTAGAGAAAGAGTTTATATTTTGGGTCTAAGAAAAGATTTTATTAATGAGGAGAAATTTAATGGTGATTCTATTAATATTGAAAATTTATTACCTAAAAGTCAATTGAAGTCTTCAAGAAAATCGGGATCAATGAAAGATGCGTTTTCAATTCTAGATAAAGAAGTTGATGATAAATACTATCTTTCGGATGAAGAGCAAGAAATTCTTAATATTTGGGATGAATTTAGAAAAGGTACAATTAGTGAAAAACCTGAAGCACCAGTATGGTTACATTATTTTGGTTATGGTTTAAAAGAAGAAGAGTTTTATAAGCAAAAAGACCATAGAGGGGTTTTTTTTAAAGATATGCCAATTTGGAAGCAAAAATTTGTTAAAGCGAATCGAGAATTTTATAAAAGGCACATAGATTTTATAGATAATTGGATAAAGAAACATGACATGATAAATAAAAAATTACTATATAAAAAGTTTGAATGGAATTGCGGTTCGGATTGTTCTTCACTTAAGGAAACTATAATTCAATTTAGACAATCTGGAATAAGAGCCAAGAGACCAACTTATTTTCCTGCATTAGTAGCCATTAATAACACTCCTATAGTTTTCGATAATAATAAATTACTTTTTCGGAAAATAACTCCTAAAGAAACAGCCAAACTACAGAGTTTCGATAATAATTTTAAATTAGATGGGAATGATGAAATTTCTTATAAGCAATTAGGTAACTCTGTAAACGTTTATATTATTGAATTATTAATGAAATCACTCATTATGCTTTCTCGATTTGATGAAATGAGTAAAATTCGATGAAAAAGCAAATAAATATTCGACCAGATACTAGTGTCTATTCTACATATAAAAGATTGAGTTATCAAGTTGCTTCGGCACTTGCAGAATTTGTAGACAATTCAACCCAATCATTTTTTGATAACAAAGATAAACTGTATTCAAAAGACAAGTATTTTAAGGGTCTTCGAGTAGATATAAGATATGAAGAAGACAAATTAAATGGTGATATTTTGACAATAGAAGATAATGCCTATGGAATGGATGAGCAAAATTTCAAACGAGCAATTATTCTAGATAAACCACCCCAAAAAAATAACGGGAGAAATGAATTCGGAATGGGTTTAAAAACAGCTGCTTGTTGGTTTGGAAATTTATGGTCAGTTGAAAGTAAAGAACTCGGAAGCAATTACAAATATTATGCTGAAATGGATATAGCTGCTTTTCAAAAATATAAAGGTGAAACAATAGATATAGATGAAGAACCCGAAAGTCCAAAAGAACATTATACTAAAATTACAATTAAAAATTTAAATCAATCAATAAAAGGGGTGAATACAATAAAAAAGATAAAGAAACTATTGGGATCTACTTATAGAACTGATTTGAGAACGGGAGAAATTAAAATTTATTATAATGATGAATTATTAACTTTTGAGTTTTTTGATCCATTTATTGATAAAGAGGGGAAAGAGTGGAAAAAGAACATAGATTTCGATATATTGTTTAGAGAAGGAACTGAATTTGAACAACAATTAAATGTTAATGGATTTATTGCAATAACAATACCTGGTTCCACAAAAAGTGCAGGTTTTACACTATTGAGAAGAGGAAGGGTTGTTGTTGGAGGAGAGGAAAGGAATTGGCGTCCACAGGAAATATTTGGGGCGTCTAATTCGTTTGAATATCAACGACTATATGGAGAAATAAATCTAGATGAGTGGCCAGTTTCTCAAGCGAAGGATTCATTTATTTGGGATAACGACAGTTTAGAAGAAAAATTAATATCAAAATTAAAACTTGAAAGTGTTGATTATATCTCTAAAGCGCGGGACTTGAGAATTAGGGAAAATGTTTCAACTTCTGAAATAGCAAAAACAGTTGTTAAAACCTTTAAAAATTCTAGTGATTTTACGGGCGTAGAAGTGACTATTGACAACACTCCACTTGATACTGAAGAAATCTATGAAAAAATTAAAGATGTTGAAATAGAAACATATAATGATTCAGAAAGTTTTAAAGAAGAAAGTGTTGCAAAAATAGAGAACAATAAAGATAACTTTAATATTGAATTTAATTATCAAAATATTCATTATATCTTTAATGTCAAATTAATATCTATGATAGGAAAAAAATGGTTGGGTCTACAACCAATAGATGAAATAAATAATTTATATAATATAGAGATTAATACAAAGCATCCTTTCTTTTTTCCGTACTCAAGAAAACCGGATTTTATTAGTTTAATAAGTAAATTATGTATTGGATTAGCTCTTGCGGAAGTGAAATCTCATCTCCAATCTACAAATGGAAAAGTTGAGCCATCATTTATTAGGACAAAAATGAATGAAATATTAAATTGTTTGGAGAATTCTGAAAATGAGTAATTATTTAAAAATTTTAAATCAATCTAATGAATCACAATTGATTACTAAAGTACGTTTAGATGGGATATATTCAGAAAAACTGAAAAAGTTTATGTTAGAATCTAATAAAAATTTAACTGGTGATACTGTTGATGAAATATTTATTAATGGATTGAATATTTTAAGAAATTGCCCCAATCCCGAAAAAGATATTAAATATTCTTCGACTGGATTGATTATCGGAAAGGTACAAAGCGGTAAGACATCTAACTTTATTTCATTAATTTCCTTGGCTTTTGATAACGGATATAACATATGCGTTATAATAGGTGGAAACACTAGAGAACTTCTTCAACAAAACGCTGAAAGGATTAAGAATTCCTTCGAAGACTCTCATGATATTAAAGTATTAACTACAGTTGATAATAAAGAAATTCTTAACGATTCAGAAGTCATGGGGTTTATTAATAGAGGGAAAAAAGTAATTATTGTTAGCCTTAAATGGTCAAAAATAGAAAAATTTCAGCATTTAAATAAAATTAGCGATTTATTTAATTCTCAAATTCTATCTCTTCAAAATACGTTAATTATAGATGATGAGGGTGATCAAGCTTCTTTGAATGCAAAAGTTTATTCGAAAGATAAATCAATGTCGCAAACATATAACAAATTAATAGAAATTAAGTCTAAAATAAACAGGTCGACATTTATATCAGTGACTGCAACTCCTCAAGCAAATATTATGATAGATATGTTAGATAAATTATCTCCAGATTTTTATGAACTAATTCAACCAGGGAAAGGATATTGCGGACTTGATGTTTTTCACGGCGAGATGCAGGATATATATATTAAATCTACAGATGTTGATTCAGAAGATTTAATTGAATCTGAGGGATTGACCGAAAGTTTTATTTCAGCTATATCCTTATTTTTCGTTGGGAATGCTATTAGAAAAAGCAGAGGAGATAGAGGAATACACTCAATGTTAATTCATCCAAGTTTTAAAATAAATGTTCATCTAAGTTTAGCAACTAAAATAAATAGTAAGATTAAATTTTGGAAAGATCTAGTAAATGATGGCATAGATGAATATGAATATGTACATGATTTGAAACCAATTTTAATCAAAGCGTATGAAAATTATAAATCAGACGGTGTAAAAATGGTTAGTTTTTGTGAATTGGAATGCGATTTAATTGATTCGATAAAAGAATGTTCTTATGTACTGATTATGAATAGTAGTTCTTGGTGTGCAAAAGCAAACGCTAAACAATATGACACTAGAATTTATTTAGGTGGGAATATAGTTGAAAGAGGACTAACTATAGATGGTTTAGCATTAACATATATTATTCGTAGGCCGAAAGGAAAAGCAAATTTGGATACAGTTGAACAAAGAGCACGTTGGTTTGGTTATAAAGAAGATTATATTGATATTTGTAGAGTTTTTTGCACTAGTCAGATTAAAGAAGATTTTGCTTTAATTAGAGATTCTGATGATGATATGTGGACAAAATTATTAAGATTTAAACAAACATCATTACCATTTAAAAACATGAAAAGACAATTTGTCTGCTCAAGAGATTTGAACTTTACTCGGAGAAGCGTTGCAAGACCAGATAGCATTTCTTTTAGCGAATGGAAGCCACAAAAATATTATAATCCTGATGTAGACACAGCTAAGAGTGATAGAGAAATCCTAGATAGTTATCTTGAAAAAATCAATATAAATCCTGTTATTTTACAAGAATCGAAAAATAATATTCATAAATTATATGAGAAAATAGATATGAATACTTTCATTAACAATTGTTATTCACGATTACATTTTGACGTTAAAGAGCCTCTGGATAATAGTTTTTTTGTTTCGCTAAATAAAATAATAAGTCAGGCAAAACTTTCTAACGATCTAGATATTTTAGTCATGCGTTACAACATTGGTCAAGAAAGACAAATAAATAATGATTATGAAATTCAACAATTATTTAGAGGGCCTAATCCAAATATTAATTCTAATGATTATTATGATGGAGATAGAAGCATGTGTGATAATAATTCAACACGCATCCAAATTCAGATACACATTGTAAGACCAAGTGAAATGAGTGAAATAAACTATTCTCATGAATGTCTAGCTTTTGCATTATTTTTGCCTACAAAGTATCTTGATCACGAAAAATTTCAAAAATTAGTTATAAAAAAAGGAGAAAATGGATAGTCATGGAACCAATCTCAGTTTTAGACCTTAGAAATTTAAATATAAATGATAACGGAATTAATATTATTAAAATAAATAACGGCTTTTTTGGTAAAAAAAGTGAAAAGGAATATTGTTATATTTTAAAAAGTAGAAGTAAAGATGAGCAATATTTTTGTCAAAGTACAAAACTATTAGACCTTGATTATAATATTCAATGTAAATTAGTCAATGATCAGGAAGAAATTATGGACTTTTTTCATGTTATTACTTTGAAATCTAATGAAATAGAAAACATTGAAGCTTTTATCAGAATTTCCTATTCTTTTTCAGAAGACAAAAAGGAAAAATATGGCGATGAAGTTTTAAAGTATTTTTCTTATCTTATAAATTTATTTTCGAAAGTAGTGAGAAGTGACCAAACCGAACTGCAGGGATTGTTTGGGGAATTATATTTTATTTGGCATTTTTACAAAAATTATCAAATTAATTTGACTACATACTATCAATCAAAAGATAATATGAAATTTGATTTTTCACTTCCTAACAGTAAGAGAATTGAAGTTAAAACAACATTAAACTCGAATAGAATTCATCATTTTAGGCACGAACAGCTGATTTCTTATAAACAAGATATAAAAGTCGTTTCGATACTTTTGCGTGAAAGCGATCGGGGAATTTCTCTTTCGAATTTAATTGATTTAATGGTACCTGAATTTATCTCAAATTCCTCATTTATTCAATATATTGAAAAAAAAATATATCGACTACCCAAGAATGTGTTAGATAAACATATGTTTGATATTGAATATTTAAGCGATAATTTAAGAGTATTTGATGCAGAGAATATTCCAAAAATGGATTCAAAAACCCCTAATGGAGTGACAAAAGTCGAATATGATTCAGATCTTTCGTTAATTGCAGATGTTTCTATAAATTCTTTTTGTGATTGGATTGTTGATGATAAGTAAAAAAATGATGACAATTCTATTATGAAGGGTAGGGAATCTTCCCATTTTTAAAATTTAACATAACTAATAGTTTCATAAAGTCGGTAGTGCTTAGAAATGCTTGGAGTTCCATTATTATCAATTACAAATTTCCCAATTTATACACTATAGGTTTATAGGATACCAAGCTTGTTCATAAATTCAATATTCTTTTTTATAGTAATACTTGGTATCCATTTACCTTTCTTATATATTACATATATTTTAGATAAACTTTCTAAACAATCTATAGTTGATAATTTCTTAAGCAAGTCTAAACTCTTTAACTTGTAATATATTCTTGAATACATTATCTTCTCAATTTGTGCTATATATCTTATACCTAATAAACTTAAAGTATTATGAACTCCTATTACTTCATTTCCTAGTGAACTTTTCTCTAATTTAAACATTGTTTCTATCTCACATCTCTCTTTATAATATTCATATATTTTATTAAGTTCATCTATGGAATAATCTAAATTTGAACTAAATGCTATTACTCCAAATTTACATTCCTTCTTTTCTAATTTATCTAAATCATATCCTTTTTGCTTGAAGCTATTTTATTAATATAATTACTCTTTTGAGTTGCCTTTATAAATGGATCACAGAATATATAATAGCTATTATTATTTTCTACTACTTTCATACCCATAACATTTTTACCATTATAGGTGAATGTTTTTTGATATTTATTAGTTTTTAATATCTTAGTTATTAATGTAGAGTTATCATTATATGGGACTATGTAGTTAATATTATTAGTTTTTAAATATTTAACATTTTCAATAGTATTAAATCCTTTATCTACTATAATAATAGCTCTTTTAGTATCTAATCTATCTAAAACTTGGATAAATGCTGTTTTATCTATAACATTACCAGGTAATACCTCATAATATAATGGTTCTTTAGATATAGTATCAAAGACTCTAATTTCACAAATTTGAGTCTTTGATGTCTTATGAGCACTTCTTCCAAATTCGGAAATCTTTGGTGTTGATTGATTTATTATTTGAGTACCATCAAATATTAATACTTTATATTCTTTTTTCCTTGAAGCTAAAAACTCCTTATTAGTATTATCATGTTTACCAAGTTTTTGGATAAAATCAAATACAGTATTTTTATATATAACTATATCTTTATATATTTCAGAGATATATGAGTTTTCATAATAAAAATCAAGTTTATTAGATGTATCGTTATTTAATAATCTTAATAAAGAATATACATATATCTTAGAACCATCTATATCTCCATATTTAAGTATAAGTTCTTTATATAAATCTTTATTTAATTTATCAACAAAAATAAAGTCTCCATAACCTTTAATCTCTAATTCATTGTTTAGAGTTGGTGTAAATTTTTTTTGATAAATATATTTTTTTAAAGTTTCGTCAAAAACAATCTTACCTACATAAGGTAGATTCTTTTTGACTGCTTTCTTTTTATC
>JAITXT010000011.1 GCA_031284585.1 Acholeplasmatales bacterium | reverse complement strand
AATCCTAATCTATCTAGTGATGAAGTAGGAAGATTAAATATTATCCTTGATAATCTAGCTAAGAAAGATATAGTAACTAAACAAGAATTAGTTGAACTAAATGAAAGATTAGCTAATGTGAGAACTAATCTAATTGCATCTAATAAAGCAAGTGGACATGAGGTAAATAGTGTAACCTCTAACAAATCACTTGACTTAATTGAAGAATTAGAATTTAGTGATAGTGATCCTGATGCACTTCCAGGATACTTCATGGTTATTAAAGAGAGTGACGGTTATCACTTCGTATTAAAGAACTCTAGTGACGAATTACTTATAACTAGTAGTTATGGATATAAGGAAGCAAGCGGAGTAACAAATGGGGTTAATAACTTCAAGAAGATGTTAGCAAACGCATCATTCCAAATACTAGTTGTAGTAAGTGATTCTAAGAAGTTCTATAAGTTGTCGATTAAGAATAAGAATTCAATGGTAAGTAAATTCACTTATGAATCTAATTTGTATGAATCGGTTGAAGAAATCAAAGAAAAATCAAAGAATCTTCTTCAAGTAATTAGTAAAGCAGTAATTAGACCATATAATGAGGCCTAATTAAATATTAGAAATGAGAAAAGGGAACCTAGGATTAAACCTAGGTTCCCTTTTTAATATATTTAGTAAGTACCATAATAGTCATCTTTTGAAAAAGATGAACTATTACACAATGGATAATATTTATAAATTATGGTTATGATTAAGGTATAATATTATTGTGATATTATGAAATTAGACGATATTCTACTAAGCCAAGAGCTATTAATAAAATTGCTAGGTCCCCAAAACAAAAACTTGAAAGTAATTGAAGACTATTTTTCAGTTAAGGTAACTTACAGAGAAGATGAAATAATTACAAATGCTATCAATAATAAATCTAAAATCGAAAAAATTATTCAATCGATGAAAGACTTGACATTAAAAGGAGTTACTTTAAATGAGAGAGATATTTCCTATTTAATTGCTCTAGAAGATATAGATAATTTAGGAGAGGCGTTTGATTTTTTTTTGAAAAGAAAAACTATTATGCTTTCAGAAAACGGGAAAGTAATAATACCTAAAACTAAAGTTCAAGCGGAATACGTCAAAGCAATTGAAAATAATGATCTCGTATTTGGGGTAGGTCCTGCTGGTACTGGTAAGACTTATCTTGCGGTACTATTAGCTGTTAAAGGTCTTAAAGAAGGCAAATACAAAAAGATTATTTTAACTAGACCTGCCGTGGAAGCAGGAGAACAATTAGGATTTTTACCAGGAGATTTAAAAGAAAAAATAGATCCTTATTTAAAGCCACTCTATGATGCTCTCTATGAATTTTTAGGAGTATCTCATACTGAACTATTAGTAAAAAATGGAGTTATTGAAATATCACCCCTTGCTTACATGAGAGGGCGAACTTATGAAAATAGTTTTATTATCTTAGATGAAGCTCAAAACACAACTCATTCGCAAATGAAGATGTTTCTAACTAGATTAGGATTTTCATCAAAGATGGTTTGTACTGGAGATACTAGTCAAATAGATTTAAAGAAACATGAAATAAGTGGATTAGTTGAAGCGATTAAAATATTAAGAAATATTGATGGTATTAGTGTAATCGGATTTTCAAAGTTAGATTGTGTAAGAAATCCTTTGGTTCAAAAGATAATAGGGGCGTATGATAATGAAAATAAAGATTTTTAATTATACTAGTGAGGATTTAAATGAGAAATCATTGATTTTAGAGAAAGTTTTTAAATATTTAAAGAATAAAAAAACTTTAAGCATTATATTTTATCCTAAGGATATGATGATAGAATTAAACAAGAAATATTTAAATCATGATTATTTAACAGATGTATTATCATTTCCTGATGATTTATCGGATGATTCACTTGGTGATATTTTTATTAGCCCTTTGAAGATTTTAGAACAAGCAGAGGAAAAGAAAAATTCATTTAATTATGAAATGGTATATTTAGCTATTCATGGATACCTTCATTTACTAGGGTATTTACATGATAGTGATACCCAGTACGAAGAAATGGAAAAAGCACATAATGAAATAATGTCTATTGTTTCAAGGAGGAAGTTATTGTGATTGATTTATTTAAAGAAGGTTTGATAGCGAGAAGTTACGCATATGTAAAATATTCTAATTTTAGAGTTGGGGCGGTTTTATTATTTAAAAATGGAGATATAGTAAGAGGATGTAACGTGGAAAATGCTTCTTATGGTTTATCAAATTGTGCAGAAAGAAGTGCTATTTTTTCTGCAATTAGTCAAGGTTATGATATGAATGATTGTGTAGAAATGTTAATAGTAGGAGATACTAAATTACCAATTTCACCTTGCGGTGCATGTAGACAAGTAATGTCTGAGTTTTTAAAGAAAGATACAAAAATTACTTTAACTAATCTAACTAATGTTTCAAAAGTTATGACAGTTGAAGAATTAATTCCTTATTCTTTTTCTGATAAGGATCTAAATTTATGAGGAGTGGATTTATTTCAATTGTTGGGAAACCAAATGTTGGAAAATCATCACTCCTTAACGCTTTAATTGGAAAACATGTATCAATAGTTTCTGATAAAACAGAGACTACACGCACAAGTATAGTAGGAGTTTATAATGATCCTCTGCATCAACTCATATTTACGGATACTCCTGGATTTGATAAATTAAATTATTTATTAAATAAGAGAAGCGATGATATTGCTAATAGTTCTATTTTAGATGCCGATATTGTGTTATATGTTGTGGATAGAAAATATAACTCAAGTGACATTAAATATATTGAGAGACTTAATAAAAAAATACCTACTATTTTAGTTGTTAATAAAATAGATCAATTCTTAAATGAAAATAATGTTAAAGATATCTTAAATTCTTATCTTGAGGTTTACGAGTTTTTGGAGTATTATCTAGTATCTACTAAAGAAGGGATTGGGATAAGTCCTCTCCTTGAATCACTAAAAGCAAAGGTTAAAGATACTATTTTATATTATCCTCTTGATCAAATAACTAACCTGTCTTTTGAAGGAGTTATATCTGAATTAGTGAGAGAACAAATAATGTTAAATATGAGCGAAGAAATCCCCCATCAGGTGGCGGTCCTAGTAGAGAGTCTAGAGGAACTAGATTATGGTGTATATTTTTCTAGAGTAAATATTATTATTGAAAGAAAAGCACATAAAGGATTAATTATTGGTAAAAATGGAACAATGATTAAAAAAATTAGACACTTTGCGGAAAGAAATATCAAGAAAACTTTAGAAAGTGATGTTAAATTAGAATTATTTGTCAAAGTAGTTGAAGATTGGAGATCCAAAAAGGAAATATTAGATAAACTTGGTGTTTACTAGAAATAGGAGGTATTCTATGGAAGGAATTTGTTATAAAATTATGACATATTTAGAAAGTTCAAAAATCTTATATGTTTATACTGAAAAAGGGAAATTTAGTTTGGTTGCTAAAAACGCACATCAAATGAAAAGTGATCTTAGAACGGTATCTCAGTACTTAAATAAAATTGAATTCAAAGAACCAAAGGGTACAATGGGATCATTAATTGATGTTACTTTAATTGATAATTTTCTTATACATAAAGATTCACTAGAAAAGATAAAAACGATTGCTACAATGTTTGAAGTGATAGATTATATTTTAACTCCTGATTGTGATAATAAGAAAATATATGAATTAGTTGTAACTACTCTTGAAAAGTTGGAAATTGAACTCTACGTTCTATCTTTTCTTCTTAAGGTACTTACTTATCTTGGATATAAGATGGATTTAGTTCCTAAAGGTGATTATCGCTTAGTGATGGGATTTTCTATTAAAAAAGGTGGGCTTGTTTATCCTGATGATAATTATCAAGTTGATTATGATTTAGATTTTATGGCTATTATTATTAAATTATTAGTTCTAGATGATAGTAATATTTCATCGATTAATGAGTTAGAATTTGGAAAAATTAAAAATTTTATTCGTGATTATTATAGATATCATTTAGAATATGATTTTAAAAATTTGTAAAAAAATAAGTTTTTATTATTTTTCTACTATAATTAATAGAGAGTATGGAGGATTTGTTTTATGAAGAGTTTAGAAGATTTGGTTGTATTTGCAAAAGTTAATGGATTTATTTTCCCAGGTTCTGAGATATATGGAGGACTTGCGAATACTTTTGATTATGGACCACTGGGAGCATTACTAAAAAATAATATAAAGAAATCTTGGATTCAAAAATTTGTGAGTGAGACTAGTTCTAATATTTTACTTGATTCATCTATTTTACTAAATAGTGAGGTTTGGAGATCAAGTGGTCATGTTGGAGGGTTTAGTGATCCTTTAACTGAATGTAAAAGTTGTCATGAAAGATTTAGAGCAGATCACTTGGTAGCAAAATTTGATAGTTCTTTGAATACTGATAAATTTAGTCTATCGGAAATGGATGAGTTTATTATTAAGAATCATATTAAATGTCCATCTTGTGGAAAAGAAAACTTCGCCCCTATAAAGAAGTTTAATATGATGTTTCAAACTTACCAAGGAGCAGTTATAGAAAGTGCTAATCAAATATATTTACGTCCAGAAACTGCCCAAGGTATTTTTATTAATTTTAAAAATATTCAAAGATCTTTAAGGAAAAAGATTCCTTTTGGAGTAGGACAAGTAGGAAAAGCATTTAGAAATGAAATTACACCAGGAAATTTTATTTTTAGAACTAGAGAATTTGAACAAATGGAATTAGAATTTTTTTGTAAACCAGGGACTGAATTAGAATGGTTTGATTATCATAAAAATATATGCCGTAAGTTTTTACTTGATTTAGGAATTAAAGAAGAAAATTTAATTTTTAGAGATCATGAAAAAGAGTCACTTGCTTTTTATTCTAATGCCACTTGTGATATTGAATTTAGATTCCCTTGGGGTTTTGATGAACTTTGGGGTATTGCTAGTAGAACCGATTATGATTTAGGTGTTCATCAAAAGGGTTCTGGAGAAAACCTTATGTATTTAGATCCAGATACTAATGAAAAATATTTACCTTATGTCATTGAACCATCTCTTGGAGTAGAAAGATTATTACTTGCACTCCTTTTTAGTGCTTATGACACTGAAATATTAGATAATAATGAAGAACGTACTGTTCTTCATCTTCATCCTGCGTTAAGCCCTTATAAGGTTGCTGTACTACCGTTAATAAAAAAAGAGCATTCAGAGAAAGCTTTAGAGATATATAATTCTTTAATCAAGCATTTTTCTGTTACTTATGATTCTAGTGCTAACATTGGAAAACGTTATAGACGTCAAGATGCAATAGGTACTTATTTTTCGGTCACTGTAGATAATGATACCCTTACTAATGATACTGTAACTGTTAGGTATCGTGATTCTATGAAACAAGTAGTTGTCTCTTTAAAAGACTTAAATTCTTTTATTCTTAACGCGATTTCATTCTAATAATGCAATTTAATGAAGTTATCGAAGAAATTAACAAACGAATAGATATTGTAGAACTTGTCTCTAGATATGTTCCTCTTACTCAAAGAGGTAAGAATTTTATCGGACTATGTCCTTTTCATGATGAGAAAACACCATCTTTTTCCGTGAATCCAGAAAAGAATATTGCTTATTGTTTTGGATGTAAAAAGGGAGGGAATCCTATTGTTTTCTATCAAAATATTGAAAAAATAACTTTGAAGGAAAGTGTAGAGAGACTTGCTAGGGAACTTAATCTTGAAACATCTAACGTATTTGGGGATGTTAAAACAAATTTAGACTCATATTATGAAGTTACTTCCCATGCTCTAAACTTCTATTATAATACTTTAGTAAATACAGAATCTGGTCAAAATGCACTAAAATATTTAGAAAACAGGAATATTGGGGCTGATATAATCAATGAATTTAAAATAGGATATGCACCAAAAGATGATTTGCTTCTTATGTCCTTAAAGATTAGAGAGATGTCTATTTCTTTATCTCTTGATGTAGGACTTACAAATATAGTGGGAGATGGTAGTTATCATGATTTTTTTACTGATCGATTGATTTTCCCTGTTAGAAATTTTGATGGAAATGTAGTTGCTTATTCGGGAAGAGTAATTACAAGTCAAAAAGAAATGAAATATATTAATTCTCCTAGTACTCCTATTTTTGATAAAAGTAAGGTGTTATACAGGTTATATGAGGCGAAACAAGAAATTATTAATTCAAAATTTCTTATTTTAACTGAAGGTTTTTTTGATTGTATTGCTTTTTATAAGGCAGGATTTAAAAACGTGGTAGCAAGCATGGGAACAAATTTAAGTAAAGACCATATAAGAGATATCAAAAAAATAAGTGACACTGTAGTAATTTCTTATGATGGAGATGATGCTGGAATAAATGGTACTTTAAGTGCTATGCATTCTCTTTTAGAAGAAAATGTAGTAGTTAAAGTAATCACTTGGATTGATAAACTAGATCCTGATGAATATTTAAATAAATATGGAATCCAAGCTTTTAATAATTTTTTTAATGAAAATCTAATGGATGCTTTTTTATATTTAAATGAAAAATATCTTCCAAAAATAAGTAAATTAGATAGTGGTATAGAACGTGAAAAGTTGACAAATTTACTTAAGGATTTTTATGAAATTAATGATGATTACAGGAATAGTGACTATTATTTAACTTTTAAAAAGACATTAAATATTTATGATTCTCAAGATAAATTTATTAAAATAGATAAAAATAAATTAATCTCTAAAGTAATTGCTACCGAGATTTCTTTATTCTTTGCTTGTCTAGAAAGCAAGAATTATGCCTTAATTTATAAAAATAATCTTTCTGAAAACGAAAAAATTGATGATACTATTAAGATTTTAATAGATAAATGTTATGATTGGTATTTGATGCATGAAGATGAAAACACTCAAAAAGTAGATGAGAATGATTTTTTTGATTATCTAACCGAAAGTGAAAAAATAAAATTTGAATATCTTAAGACTCATGCATCTTACAGTATTAAAGGAACTTATAACAGCGAATATGTTAAAGAGTTAGTTCTTATTCTTAAAAATTGTTATATGGACGTTTTATCCTATCAAAAATTAGAAACTATTAAGACAAATGATCATAGGGAATTAATTGAAAATTCTAAACTTAAAAAAGATAATTTAAAACACATCGACATGGTTTTAAAAAGAAACAAAAATGTGAAAAATGACTGATATAAATTTATTTGTCGATAAGTATTTAGATTTAATTAATAAATTTAGTGAAATTATTTTTTCAAAGTATTCTAATTTATATGAAATATATAATGATTCAAAAGATTTAAGTGGAGATTTTATCTTAAAAATTAGAAATACTTTAATTGATAAAATATATAGTTTTGAGACAGATACGGAAAAGGAAAAATATCTTTATAAGTCAATTCTTAATTTTTCGATTGATGAAATAAGGAAAAAAAAGCGCAAGAAATATAATTCATATAATGATGATATTTCTTATGAAAATAATACATTCAAAGATATATCTAATACATTGAATGATTCCCTACAAGTTTTATTTGAAATATATGATAAGCTTCCTCCAAAATACAAAAAGCCTTTTAAAAGTAATAGTGAACCTGTTTTTGTTAGTTTTGATGAAAAGATAATTATGATTACAGTCAAGTCACTAATTATGCTTAAATATAAAGGTTATTCAATCTCTAAAATTTATGATTTAATTGTTACTAATAAACCAGTGCACGTAAATAGCATTTATAAATATTATAAAAAGGGAATTCTAAGAATGAAATCCTTGCTTTCAGATGAAAATAAAGTTAAAATTTTCGTTAATTTAAAAGAAATGATAGTTTAATCTTCAAAAACTGGATAATTTTCTCGCGTTTTTACGTTATATAATCGTGAGGGTAATAATGGTAAACGAGATTAAAAGTATTGTTGACAAATTAATTGAGGTCAATAAGAAAGAAATGGAAATTCTTGACGCAGAAGTTGGTATTTCTAATGTTCTTATTTTGGAGGAGTGTGGAAGAGATTTAGATAAATTTAAAGATGTTGTTCGAGTCCTAGATGAAAAAAACATCATTGTTTTAAATGATGATGGGTTTGAAGAAATTACAAATGAAATTTTAAAAACTTACTCTGTAGTCTCTGATGATGAAGACATTGATATAATTGATGATAAAGACATTAATTTAGCGGGTCTAGATAAAGAAGTTGAAGAAATTACAGATGAATATTTTCTTCATGAAATATCTACGATTGCTAATAAAGTAGACGATGGAGTAAAGATGTTTTTTCGAGATATTAGTGTTTTTAAAACAATTTCTCAAGATGATGAAGTAAAATTTGCTAATTTTTATAATGAATGTAGAGAAGCAAAAGTACGTGCTGAAGAACGAAAGAATTTAAGACGTTCGTTAGAAGAAGATTATAATTTAATAAATAGTTTAAGAGCAGCAAAAGTTAAAAAAGAAAAAAAGATTGTAAAGCATCAAAAAGAGATGAATATGTTTGGCTTAAAACAAGTGGATAATTCTAAAGTTGAAACTGAAACTCCAGTTGATAATAGTGATTTAATTAATTCTATTTTAGAAAGAATATCAGCCAAAGAGGAAGAATTAGTTATCCTAGATACTAATAAAGAGTCAGATGATATCCTTTTAAGAAGAGGATTATATGGAAGAGAAAGGCTTATTGAAGCAAATTACAGATTAGTTGTTCATAATGCAAAAAAATATATGAACAAAGGAATTGATTTTGCGGACCTTATTTCTGAAGGTAACCTAGGACTAATCAAAGCAATTGATAAGTTTGATGTTACTAAAGGTTACAAATTCTCAACCTACGCCACCTGGTGGATTAGACAAGCAATAAGTAGAGCGGTTGCTGATCAGGGAAGAACAATAAGAATACCTAACCATATGAATGAATCAATCAATAGAATGAGTAGGGTGCGAAGAGTCTTAGAACAAGAAAATGGGTATCCACCAACTTTAGAAGAAATATCTGCTGCTATGAATTTATCAGTTGAAAAGGTATTACAACTAATTAGGGATTCAAAACCAATGATTAGTCTTGATGATAAAGTAGGAGAAGATGAGGATTCAAGTATTGCTGATTACATAGCTGATCAAAATGTTGTGACTCCTGATAAATATTATAAAAGTGATATGGTGAAGAGAGTTGTAGATGAAGCACTTGGACAACTTACTGATCGAGAAGAAAATGTAATTCGCTTGAGATTTGGATTATCTGACAATGGTAGAAAACATACTTTAGAAGAAATTGGAGTAAGCTTAAAAATAACTAGAGAAAGAATTAGACAAATTGAAACTAAAGCCTTAAAAAAACTAAAATCTAGTAAAATAAAAGATAAAATTATGGAAGTCTATAGTGCTACTAATTAGATTTCTTATTTAGATAAATAGATTAATTTGATGATAAATAATTTAAAAAAAGGAGAAAAATATGAACGAGGTAACTAAAAGATTAATTAATAGAGCTAAAGAAGAGGATTCAGCTGGTTATACTGATTTAGAAATTTATATTGCTTGTGACAAAGATGCTACTTTGTATAGCAAAGTATCTAATGAATTTTTAGATGCAGGTTATATTATTATACCAGATGAAAATATGGAAGATTTAGATGTAGATTTAGAAGATAGTACAGTAGATGACTTAGATTTTACAACTACTGAACTTTTAATTGATAAAGATGGTGAGATTTTTAAAGAAGAATCGATTGATGAACTTGAAGATGACGTTCCAAGTCAATCTGTGATTGAAAAAGAAATATTGGAATTAGTTTCGGTTCAAAAAGTAGAAGATAATGTCAAGATGTATCTTAATGATATTAGTCATTGTAGACTTATAAATTTAGAAGAAGAAGTTAAGTTCGCAAAAACCTATGAGAAAGGTGTTATTCCTAAAGAAAGAGAGAAAAAACGGAAGGAAATCGAGAAATTAATAGAAGAGGATGAAGAACTTATTTTAAGTTTAAGTAATTCATCGAATAAAGAAGTAGAAGAAGTAGTAACTGGTATTAATAAACTTGGAGTTCCAACCTCTAAAAAGGTTGTTACCTTAGTTAGAGAAACCTCAAATAGTGCTTTACTTCTTACTGCTGAAATCAAAAAAAGAATAAAAAGTAATAAAGAAGCACTTGATTTACTTACTTATGAAAAAGATACTAATGGTCAAATTACTAGAAATATTAGAGAAGAAGATTTAATTTTAATTGCTCATTCTTCTCATGCAAGAGAAAGACTTATTGAAGCAAACTATAGATTAGTAGTTCATAATGCTAAGAGATTTTTAAACAAAGGACTTACTTTTTCAGATCTTATCTCAGAAGGTAATTTTGGATTAATGAAAGCAGTAGAAAAATATGATTTATCTCTTGGATATAAATTTGCAACTTATGCAACTTGGTGGATAAGACAATCTATTCGAAGAGCGATAGCAGATCAATCTAGAACAATTAGAATACCTAGTCATATGCATGAATCTATTAATAAACTTATTAGAGCTAAAAGAGAATTAGAACAAACATTAGGACGAGATCCTTCGGAAGAAGAATTAGCTGAGAAAATGAATTTATCAGTTGAAAAAATAAACCAATATTTAAGAGACACAAAACCTCCTGTGCAACTTGATAGACAAATAGGTGATGAGGAAGAAACTTCTCTTGGAGATTTCATAGCAGATAACGTTGGAGTTACTCCTGATGAATTTTATCATCAATATTATAGAAACAAAACAATTGATGAAGTGTTATCAAGATTAACTGATCGTGAAGAAAAAGTTGTGAGACTTCGTTATGGTATCAATGATGATGGAAAGTGTCATACTTTAGAAGAAGTAGGAAGAATATTTGGTATTACGAGAGAAAGAATAAGACAAATTGAAACGAAAGCGATTAGAAAACTAAAGGAACCTAAAAATATATCTAAAATTAAAGAGATGTACAATTATAAGAATGAGTGAACCAAGTCTTAGGATAAAAACCTTAGCAAAAATGGTACAAGGATATAAGATAGTTTTAGATTGCGGAGCTGATCATGGCTACACACTTTTATATGCTTTAGAGAATAATTACATTGATGAAGGTATAGCATCAGACATAAGAGAGATTCCATTGTCGGTAGCAAAAAATAACTTAGAAGGTTACAATTGTTCCTTTTATTTATGTGATGGAATAAAATCGATAAATAGAGATTACGATGCAGTTATAATTTCAGGTATGGGAGTAGATAATATTATTAAAATCTTAAGAGAAGCTGATAAGGATTCCATTTTTATTTTACAGCCTAATACTAAATATGATATCTTAAGAGAATTTCTAACCAATAATAATTTTATTATTATTGATGAGGAAGTAATATCAGATGGGCATTTTTATTGTATTATAAAAGTTAAGAGAGGATTTATGGAACTAAACCAAGAAGATATCTATCTAGGACCTATTTTAAAAGAGAAAAAAGAAGCATTGTCATATTATCAGTTTATGTTAGAAATAGAGAAAAAAATATACCGAAATAACGCAAAGGAACATAGGAATTCATATAAAATTAACGCATTAATTAACATAATTGGTTATTTGGAAATCAAAAAATAAAATTTAGTATAATTCTTTTTAGTAAATAAATAAGGAGGTATTATGAAATATTTACTTAAATACTTAAAACCTTTCATTTGGCAAATATTAATCATCTTTGTATTAGTTGCTTTTAGAGCTTATACAGAACTTTTATTACCACAATATCTAGGAGTAATGATTTCCGATGGGGTTGGTGTGAGAGAGGGTTCTATAGGACCTGATTTAGATATTTTATTTAATACAGCAATCACAATGATCATTATTTGTGTTGCTTCAATTGTAACTACCATAATTTCGACTTATTTTGAAACTAATGTTGCGAGCAAATTTGCTGCCAAATTAAGAAATGATTTATATGTTAAAGTTCAATCCTTTTCTTTAGAAGAAGCGAATAAATTTCAAACATCTTCGCTTATAACTAGATGTACTAATGACATCATGCAACTTCAAAATTTTATTAGTCAATCTTTAAGAAGCGTTATTTTACAACCTTTTATGGCTATTGGAGCAATTATACTTAGTGTTACTTTATCTCCTAGTTTATCTTTGATTGTTTTTGTGGGAGTTCTATCGGTTGCTGCTGTATTAATATTACTATTTATTTATGCAGTTCCTAAGTTTGATAAGATTCAAAAGTTAATGGATAGATTAAATTTGGTAACAAGAGAAAATTTAACTGGTGTTAGAGTAGTTAGAGCATATAATAATGAAGAAGAACAAATCTCTAAAATTGAAGTAGCCGCAAAAGATTCAAAAAATTTACTTATTAATTTAAATAAAATGATGGCAGTTACTTGGCCGTCAATGAATTTAATTATGGGTATTTCTAGTGCGTTAGTAATCTATTTTGGAATCGATAAAGTAATGGGACTTTCATCATTTGAAGCTGCTGACTTAATCATTATGCAACAATATACGCAAAGAGTATTTATGAGCTTTATGTTTATTGCTATGATGTTTGTAATGTTTCCTAGAGCTGCTATTTCAGCAAGAAGAGTTTTTGATGTAATTAATTCAAAATCACTTATTAATGATCCTGAAACTCCTGAATACCCTCTAAATCATGAAGGAATTATTGAATTTCAAGATGTTTCTTTTTCTTATGATAATTCTAGTTCAAAAGTTCTATCTAATATTTCTTTTGTGGTTCCTAAAAATAAAGTTACAGCTATTATAGGTTCTACAGGTAGTGGTAAATCGACATTAATTCATCTTATTCCCCGCTTCTTTGAAGTATCAAGCGGTTCGATATTAATTGATGGGGTTAATGTAAAAGATTATAAGCTTGAAGATTTATATAATTTAATAGGTTATGTTCCTCAAAAAGGAATTTTATTTAGTGGAACGTTAGCTGATAATGTTTTATTTTCACAAGATAATTTTGATAAAGAATTACTTGAAAGTGCATTAGATATTTCATTATCAAAAGAATTTGTTGATAATTTCAAAGAGAAAGAAGAATATCAAATAGCAAGGGGAGGAGTAAATGTTTCTGGTGGACAACGTCAACGTTTATCAATTGCTAGAGCAATTGCTAAAAAACCTATCATTTACTTATTTGATGATTCTTTTAGTGCACTTGATTATCAAACTGATAAGATTTTAAGAAATAATTTAAAAACAACTGTTAATGCAACTATTTTAATTGTTGCTCAAAGAATAAATACTATCCGTAATGCAGATCAAATTATTGTCCTAGATAAAGGAGAATTAGTAGGTAGTGGAACTCATGAATATTTACTTAAAAATTGTGAGGTCTATAGAGAGATTGCGGAATCACAACTAAAGGCGGAGGAATTACTATAATGGCACACAATAGAAATGCTAATGCTTCCTTTGATGCTGGAAGAAATAAAAATTTTAAGAATTTAAATAAACCTAAAAACTTTAAGTTGACAATGGTAAAGTTATTAAAATATTTAAAACCTTATTATTTTAAAATTGTTTTCTCTGGATTTTTTGCGATTATTAATGCACTCCTCGCCATACTAGGTCCTTTTATGTTAGGATTAATTACTTCCGAAGTCGGTTATGCAGTTAAGGAAGCAAGAGAAATAGGAAGTTTAAGTTTTGCTGGTTTTCAAATATCTATCTTAGTCATGATTTTATTAATAATAGGTAACTATGTTTTACAAGCAATGTTTGGATTCTTACAACAGATTTTCCTAGCAAATGTTACTCAATCTATGTCTTATAGAATGAGAATGGATTTAAGTTATAAAATCAATAAACTTCCGCTTTCATTTTTTGATTCAAGACCTTTTGGTGATATTTTATCAAGATTAACTAGTGATGTTGATACGATTAGTCAAACCTTGTCCCAAAGTTTATCTGAAATATTTAGAGCTATTGCCATGGTTGTTGGTCTTACAGTAGTGATGTTTATTTTATCATGGCAGTTAGCAGCAATCGTATTTGTATCAATTGTTTTAGCTACTTTAAGTGCTTTTATTTTTGTTTCAAAAAGTCAAAAATATTTTAAAGCTCAAGCTAGTATTTATGGTAACTTATCTGGTACTATTGAAGAAGATTTCTCTGGTCAAGCAATTATTAAAGTTTATAATCACTCTAAAAAGAGTCATGATAAATTTAGTGAAATTAATAGTGATCTCAAAGAGACCTCTAGGAAGAGTCAATTTATTTCTGGAATTATGATGCCAGTTCAATTTTTCGTTAGTAATTTAAGTTATATTGCGGTATGTTATGTAGGGGCTCTTCTTGTTATTGATAATGTTATTGGTATTGGTATCATTCAAACATTCTTATTTTATATGAGAATTGTTAATCAACCTATTCAACAAATCGCTTCTATTTCTAATGTTCTTCAATCTACTGCTGCAAGTTCAGAAAGAATTTTTGAGATTTTAGAAGAGGAAGAAGAAAGTTTTGAATCTAATGATTTAGTTGTTCCTTCTAAAGTAAAGGGATTAGTAGAATTCAAGGATGTTCATTTCTCTTATACTAAAGGAAATGAAATTATTAAAGGACTTAGTGCTGTAATTAGTCCTGGTGATACGGTTGCTATAGTAGGACCAACTGGGGCTGGGAAAACTACAATTGTTAATCTTTTAATGAGATTTTATGAGTTAGATAGTGGATCTATTTTAATTGATGGAATTAATATTAAAGATATGAGTAGAAGAACAGTAAGAAGTTTATTTTCAATGGTTCTTCAAGATACTTGGTTATTTGAGGGAACAGTTAAAGAAAATATTTCTTATGGTTCAAAAAATAGTACGAAAGAAGAAATAATTTCTGCAGCTAAAAAAGCACAAACACATTTCTTTATTGAAACTTTACAAAATGGATATGACTTTTTGCTTGACGAAAATGGAACTAATATTTCGCAAGGTCAAAGACAACTTATTACTATTAGCAGAGCAATGCTCTCAAAAAGACCAATGCTTATTTTAGATGAAGCTACTTCCTCTGTTGACACTAGAACTGAAATATTAATTCAAAAAGCCATGAATAACTTAATGGAAAAAAGAACTAGTTTCGTAATAGCTCATAGACTTTCTACCATTAAAGATGCTAAAGTAATTTTTGTTATGAAAGATGGTAATATTGTGGAATTTGGTAATCATGATGAATTAATTGAAAAAAATGGATTCTATGCTACTTTATATAATTCACAATTTGAAGAGTAAAACAATATAATTGGATTAAATTAAAGATAAGTAAAAAAGTATCTTAAAATTGACGCAAATACTAAAAACTAACGATTTATGGCCTTAGATACTTCGTTAGTTTTTTTTATTATATTAAACTAAATATTCTTTTGGTATTAATGATCTGTATTAAATCAGAATTTTTATAAATTACTCTTTAGATAATTTGATTTCACTTATGGTATCTATTACAACCTCATAAATTAAAAGCACTACCCACATTGAAAAGTATATTAAAATCATAATAAATTGAACTTTTAATGGTACAATATTTGGATTAATTGCATCAATAATGATTATAACCAGACAAATTAGCCAATATGCATAATTGAGTATCTGCATTATTAAGGCCTTTTGGCT
>JAITXT010000016.1 GCA_031284585.1 Acholeplasmatales bacterium | reverse complement strand
TTTTATGTTTTAGATAATGAAAATATATTACCTATAGCACCTGCAGAAAGGAGTTATGATACTAAAACAAAAACCGAGAGATTTTTAATTTGTTTTGCTGGTCCTGCTATGAATTTTATTTTGGCTTTTATTTTATATTTCTCTCTTTGTTTCGGAGTTTTAAAACCTGATTTAAAAGGTACTACTATTAGTTCCATTGATTCTAGTTTCTCTTTAGGTTCATTACTTAAAGAAGGAGATAAAATAGTCTCTATTAATGGGATAAGTATATCTAAATGGGAAGATATTTCAAAAGCTACTAAAAGTGCAGATAGTCTTAAATTTTCAATTGAATACATAAGAGAAGATCATAAAGAGGAACTTGTAGGTGAATTTGCTTATATAAATCAAATGATTGGTCTAACAAATCAAAAAGAAGATGGAACTTTCTTTGCTTACACAGATATTGTTAAGATCGAAAATTTAAATAAAAATTCAAAACTAAATAGTTCTGCAAGTTTAAAAAATGAGGATGTAATCATTGGATTAAAACAAGAGTCTTCTGGTGAATTTACTGATATTACTAATTGGAATGATTTATTTTTATTTTTCAAGAATAATGATGGTGGGAATTTAAACGTCAAGTATATAAGATTAGGTGAGACAAAAGAAGCTAAGTTACAATCCTACACAAAAGAAATTTTAGAGAAAATGGATGTGAGTCCATACCAGTTAATGATTGGAATTAGTCCTATTTCTAAATTTAATTTTCTATATTCAATAACTTATCCTTTTAGAGCGATGTATGCAGATATTTCTCAAATGTTTGCTACACTAGGTTTATTATTTTCTAAAAATGAAATTGGTATTTTTGATCTTTCTGGTCCAGTTGGAATTTATAATTTAGTATCACAAGCAACTTCTAGAAGTTTAACTTCTCTTATTGGTCTAGTTGCATTTATCTCGATTAACTTAGGTTTTATTAATCTTCTTCCAATCCCAGCACTTGATGGTGGTAGAATTTTATTTATTGGAATTGAGGCTATTACGAAAAAACGAGTTCCAAAGAAGATAGAAAATATTGCAATCATGATTACGTATGTATTGCTTCTTGGATTAATGTTAGTTGTAACTATCGGTGATATATCTCGCTTCTTTTTAACTTTTTTATAGTTTTAAAAATAGATTAAATTGTAATTTCTAGAATTAACATTAATAAAAACCCAAACATAAACGACCAGATACCATAGTGTTCGAATCCTTTTTGTCTTGCTTCTGGTAATAGTTCATCAACAGTTACATAAATCATTGCTCCTGCAGCAAAAGCTAGTAATATTGGTAGCATGAAAGAAAACAGTTGTTGGAAGAGAAAACCAATTACAGCAAATAAAGGTTCTACAATACCACTTAAAGTACCATATAAAAAAGATTTTTTCTTCGAAAAATTATTTTCAAACATCGATATAGATACTGCACTTCCTTCTGGAATATTTTGAATTGCAATTCCAATTGATAGAGATAAGCCTGCATAAATATAGACGGGATCATTACTTAAAAAGGCTAGTCCTACAGCAAAACCTACGGCTAGACCTTCTGGTATATTATGAATAGTTACTGCTAAAAAGAATTTAATATTTTTGGTTATTTTATCGTTTTTTGGTCCCTCAGGAAGAGAGGCATTCGTGTGGAAATGAGGGATTATTTTATCTAGAGCAAAGAGTAATAAACCCCCTAATAAAAATCCAATTGAAATATAGATAAAATTAAAGCCTTCGAAAATTATATTTCCTTCATTAATAGATGGTATTAATAATCCAAAAATTGCGGCTGAAAACATAATTCCGCTCGCAAAACCAATGATTATATTTCCTAATTTTGGACTAAGAGATTTTTTAAAAAAGAAAACAAAAGCTGAACCTACTGTTGTAGCAAGAAAAATAATCGAAATTGAAAAGAAAAAAAGAGTCGTTTTATCCATTTTTATTAAACCGCAAATTGATAATTTATTGAATTAAAAATATAGTCAGTTGAAGTTAGAAATAATTCCTCATCTTCAAAATTAAGAGGAACTAATATATAATCTTTTTCTAATGTTAGAGAGATCTCTAAGTTAACTTCATAAGCTAAAGACTTAATTAAACTATTAATTGATGAAGAAATAATATTAAAATCTAAATCAGTTTCGATATAAAATGAATTTGTAGTGGTAGATGACAAATAATTTATGACATCACTTCTAGTAGTATTAAGGCTGAATTTATAGATTCCCTGGTCTTTTATTATATCTAAAGTATATTGAGTTAAATTAAGGTAATTAATGTCTGTTATTTGTAATAGATCTAAAAGATTAAATTTCTGCATAGTTTCAAAAGTTGGATAATTTGGTTTTAAACTGCTACTTTTGTAATAAATTGCAGGAACATCTACACTAAAAACATTCTTCTTATTGTAAAGATAAGAAGAAGAATAATCATCATAGATAATTCTTTTTATTGAATGAGTGTATTCTGAGTCTATATTCTTAATATCTTCAACTATATAAAAATAGAAATTTTCATAATTGTAATATTCATCGAAAATTACTTCAATATTCAAATTATCTTCAATATCAGTAAATTTATAAGAAAAATGGGCATTTTGTGGTGTTTTATAATTTTTCTTGATATTTGCTAGATAGTCAATTTTTTCTTGATCGCTTAAATTAAATTCATCTATATCATTATTTTCTTTTTTACAACTGATTAGGATGATTAGCGAAAGACTAATTAAACCCAAAATTAATTTTTTCATAACTTAATTATATCAATATTCATTAAAAAAAGAGAATTATTCGTAATAATGATATAATAAGTAATATGAAAATAAATTTACATACCCATACATCTATTTCAGATGGAAAACTTGATCCAAAACAATTAGCAGATGAATTTAACAAGAATAAACTTGAGATTGTTTCTTTAACTGATCACGATATGCTCTCTGGAATTTATACACTTCAAAATGAACTTGACAGTAATATTACTTTAATTAATGGAATAGAACTCACTGTTTCGGCTAAGGATTTAGAATTAGATGAATTAAAAGACTATGATGCTATTCATATGCTTGCTTATAATTTTGACATCGAAAAATTAGAAAGTATTTTAATGGAAAAAGGTAAATCTCATTTTGAACTTATTAAAGATGTTTATAAAAGATTAAAAGATGCTGGATATGAGATAGAAATAGATACTAGTGCTAAGTTATTAAGATATAGTCTCTTGACGAGAGGACTTTTTAAGGAAAATTATTTTGAAAAGAAAGAAGAAGCATTAAAAATAATTGAAAAATATGGATTTAATGATTATCAATTTTATTTAACTTCTATTATTGACGCTATTGATATTGTTCATAGTTGTAATGGAATTATATTACTAGCTCATCCATTTAATGTAGTTTTAAATAGTAGAAAAACGGAAATAGAGGAAGTATTAGTAAATAAAATCATTCAAAAATTAATTCTTTTAGGTCTAGATGGGATTGAGGCTTATTATTTTAAATATAATAGCGAAAAAATTAATTTTCTTGAAAATTTAGCTAATGAAGCAAAGATACTAAAATCTGCAGGAACAGATTTTTATGAATATAATCGTACAAAATCAAATCTTTATTATGATATTAATGAAAATCAAGTAAAGGATATCTTAAAAGTTTTTAAAAAGTAAATTAATTTATTTTTTTGAAGTAGCTAAATTATATAGTCTAATTGAATTATCAATTTCAGTTTCTTTAGCTTGTTGTCCATATTTTTCAATGTCAATTGCATTCTTATCAGTATGATTTAAACATAGAGCTCCATTAATACATCCCCCAATACAAGCCATACCTTCAAAGAAATTTTCTTCACATTTATTAAATTTTAATTTAGTTAATCCAATTTTGCATTCGTTAAGACCATTCATAACTAGTGGTTTTAATCCGGTAATTCCTTTTCTTTCAGCAACGTGAGAAATTCCTTGTGATATTCCACCTGATTTAGCAAAAATTCTTCCATAGTAAGAAGCATTATTTAAAGGATTTTCTGACAAACTTTCAACATTAATTCTTCTAGCATCTAAAAAAGCTTGAAGTTCTTCGAAAGAGAATACAGAATCAATTAAATTAGATGTTTTTTCAAGTTTGTATTCTAATTTTTTAGCCGTACATGGCCCTATAAAAACAACTTTAGCAGTTTTATCCATTGATTTGATAAATTTAGCTGTTACTACCATAGGAGATGGAGCACTTGAAACATATTTAACTAATTCAGGAAAATTTTTCTCAACATATGAGACAAAGGCAGGACAGCATGATGTAATAAGTGTTTTCTTCTCTAACCATTCATCTGTCTCATGATCTAGAGCGACATCTGCTCCAAGAGCAGCTTCAATTACATCGTGAAAACCTAGCTGTCTAATTCCACTTACTACACTTTCTGCTTTTGCGTATTTAAATTGTGAGTAAATAGAAGGAGCTATTACGGCATATACTTTATAGTTAGTATTATTGTTACTTTTCTTTAAAATATCAATAGTCTCATTGATATAAGATTTATCGGAAATGGCACCAAATGGGCATTTATAGACGCAAGAACCACAAGAAATACACTTAGTTTGATCAATCTTTGTGATATCATTCTCATCAACTGATATAGCATTTACAGGGCACGCTTGTTTGCAAGGTCTATGTTGCATAATAAGAGCATTATAAGGACATGCAGTTACACATTTTCCACATTCAATACATTTAGATTTATCTACTCTAGATTTACCATCAACTATTTCAATTGCTCCTCTTGGACATACTTCCTTACAGTTGTGAACAATACATCCTCTACAGGCAGGAGTAACTAATATTCCCCCAGCAGGACATTCATCGCAAGCGATGGAAATTACTTCTATCACATTATCTATTTCAATGTTTCCTCCATTTGAAAGTTTAATGTATTCTTCCAGTACTGCTCTTTCTTTAAAAATGCAGCATCTAGAAAGTGCTTTTGGTCCTGGAGCAATCGTTCTAGGAATATCATAATATTCATTTAAATAGATATTCTCATATTTATTTCTAATTACTTCTTTTAAAACCTCATATTTAATTTTTTGGACATTAGTATCAAATATTCTCATTGCCAATTTCTCCTTAGTTATATTTTATTTCAACTTTTTTACCTATTTTCATAAGGTTAGATGCAAGTTGTTCGACTAATTTTAATTTTAAAGTTATCTCTATTGGAAAACCTCTATGTGCATAATTAATTGATTGACCTAGAAAAAAAGTAATCTCAGTTGCTTTTTCAAATAATAGATCAGTTAATAGACTAGCTCCATCAAATAAACTATATTTCTTAGACTCTAAATCAAGAGGAGAAATATACTTTTTTGAATTCTCTAAGACTTTACGATAAGTAACTACACCTTCTGTGATTAGATCAATACCTTCAATAGTAGCAATCGGAGGTATCTCTCTAGAAAAACTTTTTAAATCTACTTTTATTTCTTTGTTAAGATATCTTGCGATTATATTTGCGGTTGTTCCACCACTTACTACTTTAACACCAGGACTCATTAAGAAATCCTCAACATACTTAGAATCATTTTTTTTATCAATCGGAGGACCAATAAATACATTTACAGGATATCTTGTTCTTAGTTTTAAGATAACTACGGTAATATCATCACCTGCTACATTATTAGATATCATTTTACATTTATTAGTGATTAATGTCGCTAGTCTAATTGGACTCATGGAAAGATCGATGATCTCGTCAATGTATTTACATAAATCACTTCTTCTCCAACCGTAGGGAAGAGTCTGCCCAATTCCAGAGTGGATTACTCCATCGGAAAGTAGAATAATGTAATCATTAATATCAAGATTTATTACTGATTTAAATACTTTAAAATCCTTAATATAAAATTCTTCTCTCTCTAAAGGAACTACAATTCCATTTTTTATATAAATTGCTTCAGGATTATCAAATTCTAATAGATATCCAAATCCTGTTTTATTGACATAAAGAAGAGAAAACGTTGAATAAGCAAGACCACGTTCTGTATCTATAGGAAGGGATAAAAGAATAGTTTCTACACAATCAATGATATCTATATCTTCGGAGATCATAGTAGATAAGATATTTGAGGTTAAGGTTGAAAGAATATTAGCTTTAACCCCACTTCCTAGTCCATCCGATAAAACAATCGTCGTGAACTCGTTAAGATACTTCATTTGGACGTTATCACCTGATAATTCCTCGCCACTCTTTATAATATTTGAATATCCAAATTCCAACCAAAGATTATTATTCTTCTTTGTAATCATTTTCTAAAAGAGCTCTCTTTAATTTAATTAATGCAATTTTACTTTGTGCAGTAGTTTCTCCTAGTAAGGATGCTATTTCTTGGGCAACAAACATTTGCTTCTTTATTACTTCATCAGTTGTATTAATAGTTTTTAACCTTAGAGAATTTAATTCATTTTCTGCTAAAACACTAGAAGTAATATCATTATAAAGTCCAAAAACCATCTTCTCTTTCGGCATAGTACAAATAGTAATTTCAAGATGCTTATTAGTATTAGGAATAAAGTCTCTGTAGATTTTAAAAGATTCATTAGCACTTAATACTTCTTTGTATTTAGAAACATCAAGAAAATTATTTGCATTTTCACCTTTTAAGAAACTATCTTGAAGAGAAAAGAATTCAATAAATTTTTGATTGCATTCGATGATTTTAAAATCACTATCTAAAAGTAGAATTCCATTAGGACTTTTTTGAATGATTTCAAAACTCATTGATTCTGCTTTTTCTTTCATGTAAGGAACACACATATCACTACTAGCATAACCATTAAAAACGGCAAAAGCTTTGTCTCTACAAGTATTGTACCCACAGGCACCACAGTTTAATTCATCACTAAATTTATGTTTGCCGACTCTTTTTAATATTTCTTCTATTTCTTCTTCTGAAGGCATTTTTTCATTTAGATTTTTAATTGTTCTTTTAACTGTATAATCTACTTCTGGTAAGAGAAGGTTAGTATTAGTGCTTTTTAAAGACTTAACATATTTTCTTAGCCTTGCGTTAGCACTAATAGCCTCTAAGTTTCCAATTAGAGAACAAGGACCATTAATACAAGAAAATTCACAAGCAGTCATTTCTAGATATATATTTTCACAAGATTCAATATTTTCTAAAACTTCGATACTTTTCTTTAATCCGTCTATCACCATATATTCGTATTTAGGATTTAGGACATCTACCGATTTCATAATTCCTCTAGCGATGGGAAAAAGTTTCGCTTTAATAATATTTGAATGATATACAGTATCATCTTTAATCTTATGATTAAAGTCAACGTCTTTTTCAACCATGAGTAGTAAAAGTTGTTCGAAGGTAATTACCGCACTTATAACCTTACTTTCTACTGCTTCTAATTTCTTAGAAATACAAGGTCCTATATAAACGATTTTTGCATTTTCATCTTTTTCTTTTAAGAGTTTGGCTTGAATAACCATAGGGGACGCAAGAGGGACTAAATACTTAAAAGCATCGTGATAATATAATTCTATGGTTTTATTAATAGATGGGCAAGTTGAAGTGATAATATTTTTATAAGTACCACTTTGAATGATTTCATTTAACTTTTGGGAGTAGATGGCAGAACCTTCCGAACAATCATAAGATTGTTTAAATCCTAGTTTACTAAGTACATCTTCCATAATAGCAAAATTAGATAAATTAAAAGATGAAATATATGAAGAATCTATAATTGCAATTACATTATCATATTCTCTTAAAAGTTTTAAAACTTTAGGAACTTCGGAATGAACTTGCTTTGCATTTTGGGGACATACAGTAGTACATTTTCCACAAAGTATGCAACGCTCTGCTATGATTTTTGCTTGAGAATCTTTTACTTTAATTGCCTTTACAGGACATTCTCTTAGACACTTATAGCAATCTTTACATTTCGAATATTTAAAGTTTAAAAGTGCGTTTTCAATTATCATTTAATAAGAGGTTTAATTTCGCTATAAAATTTTTCTTCACAATTATTAATGTTTAAATTATGAATTAAAATTTCATTTGCTAGTAAATTAACTGCTAAAAGACAATTTCCTAAACAAAAAGATGCCTCTAAGACTATTTTATCGTCTAATTGCTCCTTTAGTATTAATTCATTTAGCTTGTCTATTACATCATAAGAACCTTTGATATGGCAAGAACTTCCTACACAAACTTTAACTTTGATTACTTCATCCATTTTCCACCTCTTTACAAATAACTTATAATTAAATTATAAAATAAAACGTCATTTTTTTTCAATTATTAGTAAATAAGGATAGATATGTAACTTTTATAACTAAAAATGATAATCTAGGGAACTAGGTTTTGTTTCGTTTAACAAACCTTCTTCAATCAAATCTCTTTCAAATTTGATTTTAACTCGCTTCATAAAGAAAATAAGTCTAATTGTAAATAAGATAGATGTTAGTATCCAAGTAACTGGATTTGAGATATAAAGAGCATAGTAACCAAAAAGAAATGGTAATCCTATGGCAATTCCTACTCTCGATACTAGTTCAAGAAGACCTCCAAATAGAGGCATGATATTATCTCCCATTCCTTGAAGAGCATTTCTATAAAGTAGAATTAAAAGGAGGGGAATAAAGAACCAAGGATTAATTTTAAAATATAGACTAGTATAATAAATAAGATTAGGAGTAATTTCTTGTTCATTCACCATAAGCGGTATAAATTTTATTCCAAAAAAGAAAATGACTAGAGTAGCTATGAAAGAGTAAAACACTCCTATTATAGTTGTAAAAATAATTCCCTTCTTTAATCTCTCAAAATTCTTCGCTCCATAATTTTGGCCACAGAAACTTGCCATTGCGATTGATAATCCATTAAATGGACAGACTAGAAATCCATCAATTTTAGAAGTAAAAGTAAAAGATGCAATAATAGATGTATCTTCTCTAGTTGCAAATCCATTGATAGTTCTTTGAATGGCAATGAGTCCAATATTAATGATTGAGTACTGGAATCCCATTGGTAAGCCATTACCTAATAAGAGTAATACTTCCTTCTTTTCAAGAATAAAATCATTAAATTTTAATCTTATGAGTGGAAATTTAATGAATCCATAGATGAAACTTACTACGGCAGAAATTCCTTGCGAAATAATAGTAGCATAACCAGCGGATGGAATTCCAAATTTAAAGACAGCTATAAATAAAAGATCTAGGCCAATGTTAATTACAGCGGATAAACATAAGAAAATAAGAGGGAAGATAGAATCTCCTATGGAACGCAATATAGAAGTTATTAAATTATAGCCAAGTACAAAAAAAATCCCAAAGTAGATTGCATTTATATAACCTAGGCTATCGTTAAATATTTCAGTAGGGACTAATAAAAGATTTAAAAAAACTTTCGAAAAAATAAGAGCAATTGTAGTTAAAATAAGAGCGATTATAATTGTAAGGACAATTGAGTTTCCAACTGATTTCTTTAAGCCTTGATAGTCTTTTGAGCCAAATTTTTGAGCAATAATTATAGCAAAACCAGCAGTTGAACCAGCCCCAAGGCTCACAATAAGATTGCTAATAGAACCTGTGGTACCGATTGCTGAAATACCATTTTCACCATAATATTGTCCCACAATAACAGTATCTGATAAAGCATAAATTTGTTGAACTATAAGTCCTAATAAGATTGGAAGAGCGAAATAAGTTATTTGTTTCCCAATATTTCCTTTTGTCATATTTATTGACATTTTATTATCTCCTAAATATTTTACTCATCTATGGTATCTTTTATTTTTTTAGCAAGCCCATAAATGTTATAAGTCTCGATATTAGAAATGCTAATCCTAAGAGAGGATTCCTGAGGAATCACAAAAATATTCTTCTTTATTAATTTTTGATAGATCAATACTGGATTATCAACTTTTATACTAGAGAAGAATCCATCTTTGTAGGGGTAAATATCTAAGTTATTTAATGCGGCTTCATTTCTAAAAATATTACTTCTTTTCTTTAGAATTTCTACTCTTTCAGCTAAATCTTTTTCAAAAAGAAGAAGATTATTTCCCGTAAAAGAGTTTACTAGACTTATTCCAATTATAGGTGAACTACCCCATATCGATCTAGCGATAGGTTCAATCTCTGGTAGAACTTTAGGAACTAATGTCTTTTTTTCAAGATAGATTAAAGCTCCTATTCTTAATCCATAAGCAGAAAAGATTTTAGAGCCACTAAAACATAAATAGATTCTATTATTTAGTAAATGAAGAAAATCATAGAATTTCTTTTCTTCTTGACCAAAACTAAAATATGCTAAATCAAGTACAAGGGTTATCTTACTATATTTATTTATGAGATTAAAAAGATTAGTGTAGTCTTTTTCAGTTAAAGAATAACCTGTAGGATTATGACAGGGATCATTTATTAATAAAATTGAATTTGGATTTTCTTTAAGAATAGTTTCTAAGGATAGAAGATTTAAATTTGAATTATCATCAAAATAAGGATAACTTATTATATTCTTATCTGCTCTTGTAATTATTGATTGGTAATTAGACCAATAAGGAGTTCCTAGAATGACATTCTTTAACTCTTCTCTTTGGAGTAATAAATATAGTGCTGCTCCAGCACCTGGAGTTGCACATAAAGAATAGTTGTAATTTTCTAAAAAATTAGAGTAATTATTCTTAAAAATAAATGATAATACTCTTTCTTTGTAAGTTTTCCCTCCATCAATATTAGAATAATCAAATAGCGATGCATCATCTAAATTAGTAATGATTGAGCGGACAATTTTAGAGGTTAAAAGTTTGTTGTTATCATCTTTTAAGACTCCTAAAGTTGCGTCTATTACTTTATTATTCTTTTCTTTTTCAAGTCTAGCTTCTTTACTTATTTCTAATATATCAAAATTCATAATTATCTTCCTTTAATAATTTATATAGAGCTTTCGCAGCATCTCTAGGTCCTTCTTCTTCAAAACCAACAATTCCAAGTTTGGTATTTATTTCCCCAATATAAGTAGATTTATTTTTATATAGTAATTCTAAGTAATAATCAATTAGGATATTGGTCTCAGAGTATAATTGAACTGGACCAAATGGATTAGCAAAAAAAGTTTCAACCAAGCCATTTTCAGAAGTTGTTCCTTTAGCATAACGTTTACCACTTTTAAATATTTCTTTCGCAAGATTAATATCATGAAACTTTGTTAATATATTATTACTCTTTGAATAGTTATTGGCATAAAGCAGGATATCTACTTGATAATTAGAAGTGACAGTGTTGTAATTTCCTACAGGAACTACAACTCTTGAATTAGTTTTTTTGGGATTTATGAATATTGCTCTATCCATAGCAAGAGGAGCAAAACTTTTTTCTAGATCATCAAGACGTACAAATGCTCCTGTTTCAGTCCCACTTGTATATACACTATTATCTATATTTAGTAGACTTCCCATATCATCGTATATCACTAATATTTCTAAATCCCTATCTATTTTTTTAAGGGCTTCAAGAGTTTCGCTTTTACCTGCTCCACTGTCACCTATTAAAATAATATTTTTCTTTTTCCCATTTAGAGTGATCACTGCACTAGCACCGTGAATAGGCAAGATACTCTCTTTAATATTTAGAATATTTTGACATGTGAGAAGTATTTTTTTAAGATATCCGAAATAATCGTTTTCATCAGAATCTTTTAAGTAGCCATAAATTCTTTTTTCTAATTCATTATAAAAAATTCCACAATCACTCTCTACATCACCGTAGACTATAACAATGTCTACTTTCTTGATTTGTTTTACGTCTGCAGTTTCGAATAAATTGGCAAGTGCCACTAAATAGCCTATCTTTTCTTTATTAATTACTACGCACGCTACTTTCTTTCCTACATAGATAAAATAGTTAAACATGTTTTTAGAATCTACAAATTGAAAGTTATCAGTAATATAAAATTGTTTAGTTCTAATATTTGATTTAGAATCGATGATAAATGGGGGTCTAAATAAAAGTCTAGTTATCGTATTTCTAGAAAATGTAGAAAGATTAAACTTATTTGCTATTTCCTCATATTTAAATGTTGCATTTGTACCAGCTGGTAATTCTCTATAAACCAAATAATCTTCATTCGTTAATTTTAAGTGGATAGTTCTATAAAGTGACAAGATTAAGTTATTAAAATTGCTATTAATTTCAATCATTTCTTTTGAAGTTTCTTTAGTTAGAAGAGCAAATCTATTGATCTTTCTGTAATAGTCATATAAACCTTCGGTAAATAAAGAGATATCGATACTAGGATGTTCATTTGATACAATAAGAAGATAGTAATATTCTTGGAGAGTTAGAGGACTAAAACTAGAAGTAACTTTCAAAAACAATTTTTTTCTATGTAGGTAATTAAACCAAGAAGTGATGACTTTTAAAAATTCATTACTTGATATTACTTCTTCAAACGAAGAACAAAATTTGTTTAGAATAATGGTATCACTCATTTAAATCATCTCCTTGTTTAATTATAAGATATTTAATCATGTTTTTTATATTTATCAATTTTGTTTTTATGAAAATAGAGTTTTTTAGAAAATTTAACTACATCATCTTGATTGCTTGAAGGAATTACATAGTCTACTAAATCTTTTACATCTTCATTAGAAGATTCTAGGGAAAAAGAAAGATATGAATTTTTTATTATTTCGTAATCACTTGAAGAGGAAACAAAAGAAATTATTTTTTCATTTTCTTTAGGTTGATAGATTTTCATAAAAGAACTGTATTTATTAGAAAGATTACTTCCAATTTTTATAGTTGTATATCCTGGGATAAATTTAGAATTAAAAACAAAGATATTTACATCTTCAAGTTCAAGAGAGTATAAGTCGTTTAGAACTGATACACAGTCTTTTTTTAAAACATTAATGATAAGATAGTTTATTTCTAGATCTATTGGGACTTCTGCCCGGGCACAATTACGGTAGTTTTTATTAGTTCTTCTCTTGAAAAATTCGGTGTCTGCTTCATTATTTAAAGAGGAATAGTAAATTTGTAATGTTCCATCTGATATTACGTGATAAAATACATTATAGTTTTTCTTTTTAAAATAATCGCTTAAGATAAATCTTGATTCTTGTTTGAGATTAATAACATTTGAAAAAATATCGTTACTTACATCATAGGTGGCATTTCCATTCATACATACTAAAGGAGTATTAAGATCAATATCTTCTAGAATAATTTTTAAACTAGCAGGTCCTCTAGTTGAAATAATATAAATTTTAGCTTTTCTTTCAATTAAATAATTTAAATTGAATTTTTGATAAATTGTAAGTTCTCTTTGTCCCTCAATTAGGCCTCCATCAATTGAAAACAAAAAGATTAAATTTTTATTTGTCAAGATATGAAAAGTAAAAACATTAACAATTAATGCAATAAAGACACCGAATATGGTAGAAAAAGCACGGTTAAAAGCAAAAAGGGCTGGAATTAATTCCGTCCTGTTACCTACTGAAACTGATAAAAAGGTTAAAAGTGTTACAAAGGTTGCTGAAGTTTGTTTTAATAAAATGGTAGAATAGATAATTACAATAATACTAAGAGATACTAAAAGATATTTAAAAATATCATATACTATGGTATGTTCATCTAAATGAAGTAGATATCCAAAAAGTAATCCTAAATAGACAACAATTATTCCCCATATAGCACCTAACAAAGATCCAACAGTTCTAATTTTGGCTAGTTTTCTTGTGTTTTCTTTACTAGAAGTTATTGAGTAAACTGCACCTAATCCAGCAAAAAAGGGATTAAAAATAATAGAACTAAATTCAGGGTCTATTAATCTTAATATTATATCTATCGTTAAACATATAAGTACTGCTATTGAACTTTTAATTATTCTTAAGCCGATTCTAGGAAACATAATCACCTCGTATATATAAATATACAATAAATAATTATACTCTTATTTGAATGAAATAGTTTTTAAATATATTTGTGGATAAACTTATGAAGATCTTTAAGAAATTATTTATTAATAATGCTAAAATACAAGTTTTTTTTAAGGATTTTCTTCCTAACAAAGGTAATAATTTCTTTTATCAACAAATTTTACATTTATTTTACGTAATTTTCACTAAATATCTTTTAAAATAAAGGTTTTTAAAAAAATTATATAATATATAATATAGAAAGTAGAGGGGATAGATATGCGTTTATTAACAAGATCAGATTTTGACGGATTAGCATGTGGAGCAGTATTACGTGCACTAGAAATTGTAGAAGAGAAGAACTTTAAATTTGTTCATCCAAAAGATATTCAGGATGGACTTGTAGAAGCTAATGAGAATGATATATTAGCTAATATACCTTATATCAAAGGTGCTGGATATTGGTTTGATCACCATTCTTCAGAAAGTATTAGATTAGGAGATAAACAAGATTTCAAAGGCGAGAGTAGGATTGCTGATTCAGCTGCTAGAGTAATCTATGATTTTTATGATGGTGCTAATAAATTACCTCATTTTAAAGAAATGATTTATTATGTTGATAAAGTAGATTCTGGTAAACTTACTAGAGAAGAAATCCTTAATCCAACAGGTTGGGTATTATTAGGATTTATTATGGATCCTAGAACTGGATTGGGAAGATTTAGAAATTTCACAATTTCTAACTATGCTTTAATGGAAAAACTTATGGAATCTTGTCGTACTTTAGATATTGAAGAAATATTACAAGATAGTGATGTTGCAGAAAGAGTTGAAGTCTATTTTGAACAAGATAAGTTATTTAAAGAAATGTTACTAGCTCATACAAGAGTAGACGGAAACGTTATTATAACTGATTTAAGAAACGTTGAAACTATCTATACTGGTAACAGATTCTTAGTATATTCTCTATTCCCAGAACAAAATATATCTATTTGGGCTGTTGATGGGAGAGCAAAAATAAATTGCCCTCTTGCTGTAGGATATTCTGTCTTAAATCGTACAGCTACTCTAGATGTTGGAGCATTAATGTTAAAGTTTGGTGGTGGTGGACATCATCAAGTTGGTACTTGTCAAGTCCCTTATGATGATGCTGATAATGTAATCGCAGAAATTGTTAGAGAAGCAAATAAATAAATTGTTTAATAAGAATATCAACTTTTGTTGGTATTCTTTTTATTTTCTTCTGTTTGTAAATTACGTAATTATAAAAAAAATATCGGTATAAAATTCTGTTAAACAGATATTTTAAGCAAAAAAGAAGAAATAAATGGCTTTTGTTGTATTATATAAAGATATTATAGGAGGTTAATATGGAAAAAAATGAACTTAAGGAACTATTACAAATTGGAGTATCTCATGGAGCAGACTACGTTGAACTTTTTTTCGAAGATACAATTACAAAAATAATAAGAAGTTTATCGGGCGAAATTACTGAAGCTTCTACTACGAATATTCACGGTGTAGGAATAAGATTACTTCAAGGTGTGGATGAAGTTTATGGGTATACTAATGATGACTCATATGACAGTGTTAAGGCACTAGTTACAGATTTATCAACTTCATTTACTGGTACTCCTGGAACTGTTTCAGAATTTTTACCTGAACGAACATATAGAAATAACGTCAAGAAACAAGCAAATACTGTTAATTATAAGAAGAGAGTTACTCTTCTTAATGAATTAAGTCTTATTATCAAATCTCATGATGCTAGAATAGTTCAAGCAGTTGCTCATTTACTTGAAACAAGTCAAAAAGTTTTGATTGTAAATAACGAAGGAATTTATCAACATGATGTTAGAAATAGAACTAGAGTATCTTTGTTTGGAATATCTAAAGATGAAGTTACAATGCAACAAGTAGGTGATAGTACTGGAAAATCTTGTGGATTTGAATTACTTGATAAATATGATTTCAAAAAGAAAGCCGTAGAAGTTGCGGAAAGAGCAATTAAAATGCTTAGTGCTAAAGATATAGTTAGTCAAACTATGCCGGTAGTTATTAATAATGGTTTTGGTGGAGTTATTTTCCATGAATCTTGTGGACATCCACTTGAAGCTTCATCAATTTCTAAAGGGTTATCTCCTTTTGCTAATAAAATTGGTGAAAAGATTGCTAGTGAATTAGTTACCGCCTATGACGATGGTACTCAATTTGGTGAATGGGGGTATTTAAATGTTGATGATGAAGGTCATCCAACTCAAAGAAACTTACTTATTAAAGATGGAATTTTAGTTGGCTATTTAGTTGATAAGAAAAATGGTAGAAGAATGGATGCTCCTGCAACTGGTTCTTCAAGAAGAGAAAGTTATAAATACTCACCTACTTCAAGAATGAATGTAACTTATATTGATAAAGGAACTGATACTCTTGAAAATATTATTAAAGATACAGAATACGGTTTATTTGCAGCAACCCTTGGTGGTGGACAAGTAGATCCTGCTACTGGTGAATTTAATTTCGCAGTAAGCGAGGGATATATGATTGAAAAAGGAGAGTTAACTCATGCAGTAAGAGGAGCAATGCTTATCGGTCAAGGAAAAGATATTTTACTAAAGATAGATAGAGTAGGAAGCGAACTTAGTTACGGACAAGGAGTTTGTGGTGCGAGGTCTGGTTCTGTTCCAACAGATGTAGGACAACCACCAATACGAGTTAAAGAGCTAACAGTTGGCGGAGGAGGAAAGTAATATGACAATCGAACAAATAATTGAATTAGGATTATCAAAAGGTATTTCTAAAATCCAAGTAGTATCTTCTACAACAGGTGGTTTAAATATTACTGTTTATAAAGGTCAAGTAGAAGAATGTAAAAAATCTTTAGTTGAAAAATTTGGAGTTCGTGGCGTGTACCGTGGAAAAATGGGATATGTTGCATTTGAAGATAGTAGTGAAGAAAATGTTTCCTATTTATTAGATGAATTAATTGCTAATGCAAAATCTGTTACTTCTAAGGAACCAGCTATTTTATTTAAAGGAGCTAAAAAATATAGAAGTGTTCCAGAAAAACCATCTAATTTAAGTAGTGTTCCACTTGCTAAAAAAATTGAAAAAGTGGTAGAACTAGATACACTTCTTAAAAATAGTAAAAACATTTTACAAGTTGAAGGAACTGTTTATAGTGAATCCGTTGGAAAAACTAGATTTGTTAATTCTCTTGGATTAAATTTAACAGAAGAACATAGTTATGGTCTTGTTTATTCAACTGGGGTGTTTAGTAAAGATGAATCTGATATTCAAACTTTTACTGATTTTGCTACATTCATTAATTTTGAAGAATTAGATGTTACAAAAATAGCAGAAAGAATTAGTAAAGGTGGAAATAAGAAATTAGGAGGATATACTCCTAATAGTGGATTATATGATTGTGTATTTTCACAAGAATGTGTGGGAGAATTTTTCAGTGTATTTAATGATAACTTCTCGGCTGAAGCAAAGTACCGTAATTTAACAAAATTTTCTGATAAAGTAAATACTAAAGTTGCGAGTGAAAAGTTAACTGTTATCGATGATCCTTATTGTACAAAATCTTTATTCCAATCACCATTCGATGGTGAAGGAGTTCCTACAAAAACTAAAAAACTTATTGAAAATGGAGTATTTAAAGGATTTTTAAATAGTTTAAAATATGCTAAATTATTAAAAGAAAAAGTAACAGGTAACGGTCCTAGTTGTGATCCTTTCGTGTTAGTTGTTAAACCAGGTAAGGTTTCATTTGCTAATTTAGTTAAAGATATTAAAGATGGTATTTATATTTGTGAATTGGCTGGTCTTCATGCAGGAGTTCATTCAACAAGCGGAGATTTTAGTGTTCAAGCAAGTGGATTTGAAATTAAAGATGGTAAAGTTGGAAAACCTGTTAAAATGATTGTAGTATCTGGAAATTTCTTCGAATGTATTAATAATATAGTTGAAATAGGTAGTGATGCTAAATTCTTTGTATTAAGTGACACATATACTCCTTCTATTCACTTTGGTAAAATGGCAATTGGTGGTAAATAAAGACAAGTATTATTAAAATAAAGTAGTTAAAGGAGCATTAAAATGGGTGAATTATTTAATAAAGCTATTGAGATAGTCATTAAATATCATGATGGGCAGATTAGAAAAATAACTGGACTTCCAGTCATTTTTCATCTTTTTGATGCTGCTTGTATTGCTTCAAGTTTAACTGACGATGAAGAAGTTTGGAGTGCTGTCTTACTTCATGATATTTTAGAAATTACAACTTATACAGCAAGTCAATTATTAGAGGATTTTGGTCCGAAAGTTCACCAGTATGTTTTATCACACACGGAAGAAAAAATTGATGAATTAAGTAGAGTGATTTATTGGAACGTGAGAAAGGAAACTTCGATAATGAAAATGAGTAGTTCTCCAATCCAAGAAAAGATATTGGTGTTATGTGCGGAGTTATCTAACTTGAGAGCATTATATAAAGATTTTTTAGTCTTAAAAGATAAAGTTTGGGAAAGATTTACAATTAAGAATTCATCAGATCATAAATGGTATTATTCTTCAGTTCTTCAAAAACTTTATGAATTTAAAGATACTTATCCTTATGTTGAATATAAGAGATTAGTATATTTGATTTGGTCTTAATTTATGTTTATAGCAAATCCGAACCGTTACGAAAAAATGATTTTTAGAAGAGCTGGAAATTCTGGGATAAAATTGCCCATAGTTTCTTTTGGTCTTTGGAATAATTTCAGTGAAAATGATGATTATGAAAAATGTAGAACTATTGTCTATGAGGCATTTAATAACGGAATAACTCATTTTGATCTTGCTAATAATTATGGTCCTAAAGCAGGAAATGCAGAGATTTATTTTGGAAGAATCTTAAAAGATGGTTTGGGGAAATACAGGGATGAATTATTTATTTCTACTAAAGCAGGATATCATATGTGGGATGGTCCTTATGGAAATCTAGGTTCTAGAAAATATTTGATATCTAGCCTAGATCAATCTTTAGAGAGAATGGGATTGAAATATGTTGACTTATTCTATCATCATCGAGAGGATACGGATACTGATATTAGAGAAACGATGATTGCTTTAAGAGATATAGTTCTTCAAGGAAAAGCATTATATGTTGGTCTTTCAAATTATCATGATGATAAATTAATTGAAGCAGTTACTATCCTAAAAGAATTAAATGTTCCTTATGTTCTTTATCAAGCAAAGTATAATATGTTTGTGAGAGATTTAGAAGAATATAAAAGTTATAAAAATGAGTTTTATGGTGGATTTATTGCTTATAGTATTTTAGCGCAAGGAATATTATCTAATAGATATCAAAATGGTATCCCTGAAGACTCTAGAATCTCTTTGAAAAGAACTTCCTTAAAAGAAACAGCTCTTGATGAAAATTACTATAAATTAATCGAGGGTTTAGATATTATTTCTAAAAAAAGAAATGAAAGTATCGCTTGTCTAGTAACAAATTGGTGTTTAAGAAATCCTAATATGACTTCTGTGCTTATTAGTTGTAGTAAAATTGAACAACTATATGATAATTTAAAGATTTTAGAATCTCTACCTTTAACGGAAACTGAGATAAAAGAAATTGAAGATCTCTTAAATATTTATAAAAGAAATAAGAAATGAAACTAAATGTAAATGAAGTCTTTTTAAATTATAAAATAACTGGAGAAGGATCTCCAGTTATTTTACTACATGGAAATAATGAGGATTCGAGTATTTTTGATGTCACAGCAGAATTACTTAAAGATTCTTATCAAGTATATCAAGTAGATTCTAGAAAACATGGGTCTAGTTCATTTGATTGTAAGTTAAGTTACTTAGAAATGGCAAATGATATTATTTGTTTTATCGAAGAATTAAAAATAAAATCTCCAATTATCTATGGATTTAGTGATGGAGGAATAATTGGGTTCTATATAGCTATTAAAAGACCTGATTTAATTAAATCTCTAGTTATTAGTGGAGTAAATTATAAAGTCTCAGGAATTAAATTTAGAGTACTATTCAATATATTTCTAAGAAATCTATTTATTAAGAATGAATATCTTACTTTGATGTTAAAAGAACCAAATATTGATCCTATCTTAATTAGTCAAATAAGTTTAGAAACGGTACTAATCGTGGGAGAGAAAGATGTTATCAAGAAAAGTCATACGATTAAGTTAAATAATTTAATAAAGGGTAGTAGATTAATCATAAAAAAAGGCGAAAATCATCATAGTTATGTAGTTAATACTGATAAACTCTACTATACATTAATAGACATTTTTAAAAGCTTTAATTAAATATTTGCGAAAAATAAAAGTTATTTTCAACTTTTTCAATTCGCTTGAAAACTTCTAAAGTTGATTTATAGATCTTCAAATTTTCAAGTGACTTAATTAAATTATTTCTAATAAAAGTAAGAAGAAAATAATTATCAGGAATGATCCTGATTGATAAGATTTTTTTAGTAAATTTTAGGATATCTACTTTACTTTTATAGACATCTAAATATTCATTAAAAATAGCCTTGATACTTAAATTTTTAGGATCAAATTTTAAATAAGCGTCTCTTGGAGTATAAAGAATAATATTTAAATATTCTTTAATAAGTAGATTTTCTTTATTTCTATCTTGTGAAACTAAATGATGAGCTTTCATCAAATCAATATTTTCTAAAATTAAATAAATAGCTTTGAGATTATTTTTATCACTATCAAGAATATTCATTCTTTCAATATATTCAAAACTATTTGGTAATTTTCTAATAAAAATTAAATATCTTAAATTTTCATATTCGATTAAATATTTTATTCTTTCAATGTTATAATTTTTAACTGTAGTATAAATTAAATTATAGTTACTTTGGTAATATTCTTGATTAAGAAGTCTTAAGTTTGCGATAAGTTTTAAAAAGTCGACATAAAGATCAAAGAAAAAAGAGGTTTTTTCAATTAAATTTAATAAATTTAGGGATTCACGAAAGCATTCTCTAAAAAAATGATAAATGGCAATAGCTAAATATAAAATGTTTCTCTCTAAACGATTAAAGTTACTTGCGTAATTATTGGTCTCATTGATAATATTTTCATCTATTCCAATATTTTTAAGGGAGTACGCTAATAATTTAAGTAAATTTGAATGATGATCTACTTTTGATTCTAATTTTTCTAAGAGGGAATTAATTTTAGCATCAAGTACATAATCAGCCATGAAATGTTCTAAATCGGTTGAAAGTGTATTAGATAGTTTTACAGAATTTTCTCCCATAACATTTAAAATTTTATTGATATTTTCGGATGAAGTTTTAGTTTTATTATTTTCTATTTTAGAAAGAAATGAAAGAGTAAATCCAGATTTTTCAGTTTCCTTTAAAGTTAAACGGTGTTTTCTTCTTTGATAATTTAAGTAAGAACCATGGGGACCAAAATCATTATAATTCAAATCTGTATTTTCTATCTTTTGATAATCTATATCAGCAATTGATTTAATTTCCCTTTTATTATCTGCCTCTAAATTCATATAATACTCTCCCTCAAGAATTATTTTAGCATACTTTAAAAAAGAGAATTTTTGAATTTTCTATTTCTGTTTAATTTTCTTATTAAAAAACTCGTTTAAAGGCAAATAAGATATTATTTTATAATTTAATTAAGATTAATTTTTGGATTTATCAATCGCCTTATCATAATATGAACAGTTTTTAGTGAAAAGACAATTTTCGCAAATTGGTTTTTTAGCTTTGCAAGTGTATCTTCCAAATAATAATAATTGATGATGTAATTTTCCCCAAATCTCTCTTGCAAAAATCTTTTTTAATTCTTCCTCAACTTCTCTAAAAGTTCCGCTACATAGATATAGCCTCTCTGCTACTCTTTTAACATGAGTATCTACTGCAAAACCGTCCATACCATTTAAAAGAACATATAAATTCGCGGTCTTTCTTCCGATTCCAGGGATTTTTAAAAGTTCATCAAAATCAAGTGGTATAATTGAATTGTATTCATTTATAATTATCCTAGCTAAAAGAATTATTCTTCTGGCTTTGATTTTGTAAAGACCTAAAGATTTTATTATTTCTTCAACATGTTTAATATCCGCTTTTTCTAAAGTACTAAAAGTAGGGTATTCTTTAAATAAATACTTTGTTATTTCATTCACTCTTTTATCAGTTGTTTGAGAGGAAAGAACAATTGCAATTAAAAGTTCATAGGAATTATTATATTCTAGTTCACATTTTGGCTCTTTAATTAAAAGATCTAATTTTTCTAGGATCTTAGAATCATAACTTGTCATATAATTTATCGAGAAGATTTTTTGTTTTTTCATCAACTTCTTCTTTCTCGATGTATTCTTCTAAAAGAAATGAAGATATTTTATATAGACTACTTTTTGAATTAAATTTATCAATGGCACTTATAATTTCACTAGTTGGTATTTTTTCAACAAACCATTTTTTTACTTCTAGAAGTTCATTTACACTTAATGTTTTATTCATTTTTTTCTCTAATAATAAAACAATTTTACTAACCTCGCTATCTTCTTTCTTTTCTTTTTTTTCTTCGGTTTCTAAGAAATTTTCAATAATAGAAAAACAATTATCTAAAACAAAAATTTCTACTTGTTTGCCTTTATCATTATGTTCAGTATGTAGGGAAATAAAAGCTTTATCATCTAGGGTATTTAGTATTTTTTCAACTTCTTCCTTATTTCTTTCAGTTTTTTTAATTACCGAACTTAATTTTGAATCTTTTTTCTTATATAAAGAAAACATAAGGGAAAGAATTGATGCTTCTTCATAAGTTAAATTAAGTCTCGCATATTCATTTAATAAAAGTCTTTCTAAATTAAGATCATATTCATCATAGAGTTTTTTAACTATCATTCTTTTCTCCTACTTAATGCATCCTTAGCAGCATTAATTTCTGCTTTAGCTTTTGATTTACCAGTACCAGTACCTAATATAATTGTATCATCTAAATATATTTCCGCAATAAAATTGTCTTTTACTTGAAAATCTTTATATTTTATAATTCTAGGACCTTTTTCTTGAAGTATTTCTTGAAGAATTGATTTGTAATCAGGGAATACTGCAAGTGAAAAATAAGGAACTACATTTTTCTCAAAAAATGTAGTTACACTATCAAGCCCAAGATCAAGATAAATAGCTGCAATTAATGCTTCAAATACATCAGCTATTACTTTTTCGTTAGGATTTTTCTCTCCTTTCCCTAATTTTATAAACTCATTTAGACCTAATTTACTTGCATAAATATTTTCTGCCTCTTCGCATACTTTTTCTGCCCGTAATTTAGTCATTTCTCCTTCTAAAGAGGAAGTAAAATTATATAAATGTATGGATACTAAAAGATCAAGAATAGCATCCCCTACAAATTCTAATCTTTCGTAATTATTAGAATTTTTATTTTCATTAGAAAATGAAGAATGGGTAAATGCTGTCTCATATAACTCTAAGTTTTTATATTTAATTTCAATTTTTTCTAAATAATCTTTTAGTTCCATTTAAAGTTTTAATTCTTCTTTAACTTTTTCTATTACTTTTCCTTCCACAAGATTCTTGGCTTGTCTAATTGCATTTGATACAGCTTTATAATTAGAAGCACCTTGGGCTTTAATAGCTGTTTTCCTAACTCCTAGGATAATAGCTCCCCCGATTGTAGAAGGATCTAGAGTTTCTTTTAAAGTTTTAAAAGTCCCCTTTAGTAAAAATGCTCCAAGTAAGTGAAATATATTTTTACCTATACTACGTTTAATTATTTTAGATACCCCTTTAGCAGTTCCTTCCATTCCTTTCATAAGAATGTTTGCACTAAATCCATCTGATAAGATAATATCAGCGTCTCCAATCATACAATCTTTTGGTTCTATATTACCAACAAAATTAATGTTTTCGTTTTCGCTCAAAATTTTGTAAGTTTCTTTTTCTAGTTCTCTTCCTTTTCCAGGTTCAGTTCCTATATTTAATAGACCTACTTTAGGTTTTAAGTCCCATTTTAAGACATCTCGCACAATAATAGAGGCTGCTATAGCGAATTGTTCTAAATGAAAAGGTTTTAATTCTAAGTTTGCTCCTGCATCTAGTAAAAGTTTACCTCTCCCATCAGCAGATGGAATAATAGGAGTTATTGCAATC
>JAITXT010000020.1 GCA_031284585.1 Acholeplasmatales bacterium | reverse complement strand
ATTTGCATTGAACTTAGACCTAAATCAAGAAGAACACCGTCTACATTACTATTTATATAATCTCTTAGATGAGAATTATTTGATTTAATGAATTTATAATTAGAGAAACCTTTTAGGTATTTGGTAGATACTTTAAAAGATTCATCATCAAGATCAAAACAATATAAGAAACCATCATTATCTAGATTTTTTAAGATACTTAAAGAATGACCTCCAGCCCCTAGAGTTCCATCTACATAAATTCCTTTTTTATCTTTAATTAAATAATTAATAGCTTCTTTTTTTAGGACTGAATAGTGTTCCATTATATTCCTTTATCTTTTAAATATTATTAACAATAAGGTGAAAATAAAAAAAAGAAAGTAAAGAAAAAGCCCATAAGGGCTATTTCTTTTTTCCTTTTTTGGAATCAACCTTGTCTTCACTCTTTACTTTCTTTTCAAGAACCACTTGGTTCTTATAGTAACCACTATTTGGAGTTACTCTATGAGGTAAAGTGTATTCACCTGTTTGAGGGCAAATAACAAGTGTTGGCGCACTTAACTTATAATGCGTTCTTCTCTTCCGTTTGGCAGTTTTACCTGTTCTTCTAAAAGGAACAGCCATAATATATCACCTCCAGTAATATATATCTAATTAATTTAAATAGAATCTTTTTTAGGAAATGCTGGCATTTCAACCACTATTTCTTGATAAATAATCATACCTAAATCAAAAGAATCACTAATAACATAATCAGGATGAGAAATATCATCCTGTGATAATATTATATCACTTTCAAACTGTAAAGTCAAATTAAAAGGTTCAAGTGTTACTACGTCAATTAAAAGTAATTCTGAACTCACTTTTAAATTCATAGAAGCACTTAACTTGTCTTTTGAAATAAAAGAAATTTCTGCTTTACAACTTTCTATATTTTTGATATCATAATTATCGTAAATGTAATCATTTAAATCTAAATCTAAATTTAGATGCTTTTTACGAAGTAAATCTCTTAACGAATAAATATATTTATTATTTTCCAAGGAAGGCATGAATCTTATCAATTACCTGTTTTTCTTGTTCAGTAATAGGTTCTGGGAATGAATGTTTTCCAATTAATTGATTTCTTAATTGAACAACTTGTTTATAACCATTAGTCAATGATAATTCAATATCTAAATCAGTAACTAAAACTTCATCTTTGATTCCTGATTTTAATACAGTTCTTACTAGGGTAACATCACTATAAGCAAAAACAGTCATCGTATCATCAAAGATTAAATCAGGTTTCTTATTATCTACAACTGATTCAAAGATGTAAATATTATCTAAATATAAATATAGAATAGTAAACTTCACTTGATCATAAAGTAAATTTCCAGGAATACGTTGATCGTATTTTACTTCCCTGTTGATTTCAATTGGTGTAGTAATAACAATTTCTTCATATTCGCTTTTACTAACATCAGTTAAATTAGCTAAACGTAATCCTCTTTCAATAATAGATTTGGGATCTAAAATAATATTAGCATTTTTCTTGGCTAATTTTTCTTCTTTTACTTCGCGTTTAGTTTTCTTAACAGGTTTTACTTTTTCTACTTTTGCAGGTTTTTCTTTTTTCTGAGGGTGAGTTTGAACAACTTCTTCTTCCTCTAAAACCGAAGATTCTTCTTTAACTTTCTCTTCATTCACTGTTTCAACACTCTCTTCTATTATTTCTTCAACATTCTCATCTACAACAATTTTTTCATCAGCCATAATCATGCTCCTTTAATTGAATTATCTATTAATATTTTACCAAAAAAACCATTTTTATTTTAAATAAAGATAATTATAATAACTTTACTATTTAATAATAACTTAATTACAGGAAAAAGTCAATTAAATCGGCAAATTCATGATATTAACGTAAATTTAGGAAAGGAATTTATTAAATATAAAAGAAAAATTTATTCTAAAATATCAAATGTGTTAATAAATTCTTCTAATTCAAGATTAGTAGAACCTAAGAAAATTTCACTTACATTAAATTTATTAATATTTTTAATCATTTCAAGTTTCGTAAAAAGAACTCCTTTAAATGAATTTTTAAATTCATCAAATTTATCAATCACAAAAAAGTCACCATTAATATTTAAATCTTTAATCACTCTTTTTTCAACTAGAAAAGAGAATATTAGATTTCCAAATTTAAATCTTGAATCATAAGTTATAGTATATAGCGGGTCATTATGATAAACAAACTTTTTAGTTTTATATTTTTTTGAAAGACTAACTACTATTTTTTCCTCTTCACTACTCAAAGTATAACAACTATCTTGACATAAGAAATCTCTTAGACCATCCACTAAATCATTCTCATTAATAGAAGTATGTTCTTTTAAATTAGTAATTCTTTTACTAATACTTTGAATTCCTTTTGAAATATATTTATCTTTACTTGGATTAAGACAATTAATCATCATATTTCTATCTAAATCATAAAGTAAAGTTCCATGTAATAAAAATCCATTCTTAGTTTTAAGAAAAGCATTCCCACTAATTTTTTGATTATCTAATAAAATATCATTTCTTTCGGATACTTCAAGATTTAGATTAATAGTTTTAAAATAATCAACTATTTTACTTAATTCTTTTTGAAAAGAAAAAGTTTCACTTAAAGGAGAAATAATAGAAAACATAGTGTTATTATTATCTGCATAAACAGCTCCTCCACCAGTAGGTCTTCTAAATACTTTAATAGAATTATCAATTACAAACTTCGTATTAATTTCTCTTTCTAAAACCTGATACTTTCCAACCACAATTCCTTTAATTTTCCAAGTGAAAAAATAAGAGTCTGGGTTGTTGTTTGTGAGGTTGTTTAATATATATTCTTCTAATCCAAAAAAGTAATATGGTTCTAAATCTAGATTTTTATAATTAAATTTAATTAATGTCATTTATTTTTTCCTCTAATTCTAATTCAATTAACTGATCTATCATTATAGCTACTCCATCTTTTGTATTAGAAAGAGCTTTTAAATAATTAGGCTTTTTGGTATCGCTATCCGCGTTCTCCATAATATATGGGTACCCCACTATATCTAACATTGATACATCCCCAGAACTATCTCCAATAGCAACGCAATCTAAAACATCAACGTTTAATCTATCACACAAGAATTTAACAGCATTCCCTTTATTAGTATTAGAATCAAGACAATCAAAAAACATACCACTTCCAATAATATCCACCTTTTTGGCAAGGCGGGCCTCAATTAATTTAATACATTTACTAATTTTTCGGTAAGAATCAAAACCAGAAAACTTAACTATTTCAATCTTCTTATCTGCTACTTTATCATAAAGGGATGGTTCTACTTTGACGTAGTTTTTCATTTTTACAAAAAAAGATAAAATTTCAAATTGAAAATTCTTTTTCTTAATATAAGCATATTTTTCATCAAAACATTGAAAATTACACTTTACTTCATCAAAAATTTTTAAAATCTCAAGAGAAGTATCCAAATCATATTTACTAGAAAAAATAGGAATATCTGCCTCTCTAATGTTAGCTCCCATATTGTAAATAAGGTAATCTATTTTTATACCTTCACTTCTTAGATATTCTAATTTAGAATTTGCACTTTCATATTCTCTTCCCGTACAAATAACAAATATTCCCCCCATATCTGTATAACGTTTAATAGAATTTATTGATTTTCTGCTAATTGAATCAATTGAACTAAATAGGGTACCGTCTAAATCACAAAAGATAATTTTATATTTCATTTAAAACTAAAGTGCTTTAGATCCATTAGATTTAATAACTTCTTGATACCAGTAAAATGACTTCTTTTTGTATCTATTAAATGTTCCATAAGGTTTATCATGAGTGGCATCTTTATCGTGCATATCGACATAAATGAATCCATAACGCTTATCATATTCCCCGCCCGATGCACTTACTAAATCAATACAACCCCAAGGAGTATAACCAAGTACTTTAACTCCATCTTTTAAAGCAAGGTTTATCGCTTTAATATGCTCTTTTAAATAAGAAATTCGGTAAGAATCATCTATCACATTCCCAGGAAGAAGGTTATCTCTTGCTCCTAATCCATTCTCAACAATCATCAAAGGAACATTATAAGTATTATACATTTCATTTAAACATAATCTTAATCCTGTAGCATCTATTTGCCAACCCCATTCACTTGCTTCAAGGTATGGATTCTTCGCAGATCCAAATAAGGCATTGATACCAACTAGATTACTTTTCTCCTCAGGTGTTAGTCCATGAACCTTACAAACAGAAGAACAATAGTAACTAAAACTAATAAAGTCAACTTTTCCTTTTTTAAGAATTTTCTTATCGTCTTTAAGAAATTCTACCTTACCACCAAAACTGGCCCAAATAGCTTTTGAAGTTGGTAAATATTCTCCCTTAACTTGAACAGATAATGTATAATCGTTAAAAATAATTCCTTGATTATAATTAGAAAATACTTCATCAGGATGACAACTAAATGGATAGGATTCCATTCTAGCAATCATACATCCAACTTTATTTTCTTTATTAATTTCATGAGCAAGTTTCACAGCGAGTGCACTTGCTATAAATTGATGATGAAGAGCTTGAGCTCTTTTAATTTTAATTAAAGGATCATTTGCTTCTTCTTTAATACAAAGAGAAAATTGACCAAATAAAATCCCCATATTAACTTCATTAAAAGTAAGCCAATACTTTACTAAATTATTATATCTATTAAAAATAACTGTACAAAAGTTAATATAGAAATCGATTAACTTTCTATTTTCCCATCCACCATAGCTTTTAGCTAGATTAAGAGGCAATTCGTAATGTGAAATAGTTACCACAGGTTCAATAGAAGCACTTTTAAGTTCTTTGAAGAGATTATCATAAAACTTTAAACCCTCTTCATTTGGAGTTAAATCATCTCCATTTGGAAATATTCTAGACCATGCAATACTCATTCTATAAGATTTAAATCCCATTTCTTTAAATAATTGAATATCTTCTTTATATCTATGATAATGATCTATTGCAACATGAGATGGATAAATTAATCCCTCTTTAATATCAAGAGAAACTGGTTTACCTGATATAATTGACTGAAATCTCTCTTTAAAACCATAAGGCATAATATCTGGAATAGCAAGTCCCTTTCCATCTTCTAAATATGCACCTTCTAATTGGTTAGCAGCTGTCGCTCCTCCCCACAAAAAATTCTTTGGAAAATAATTTTTCATAACCTAAATCTCCTTTTTTTAAATATAATGGCTCTTATTTTTTGAAATAAAAGCCATTTATATTATACTTTATTTTTTTCTTTTAATTTTTATTTTCTACTTCTTCAATCTTTTCAAGATTTCCAACAAGAATCACTGAATCTTTAACAGTTTTCTTTCCTAATTCAGGATGAACAACTTCAAAGTCTTTATAATTTGTAATAACAACATAAGTCTCATTAGAATATCCTGCTCTTGCTATAATGTCTTTATCAGCTATAACTATTAAATCTCCTGCTTTTACTTCATCATTTTGTTTAACTTTAACATCAAAACCTTTACCATTTAATTTAACTGTATCAATACCAATATGAACTAAAACTTCAATTCCATCTTGAGTAATAATTCCAAATGCATGACCAGTATCAGCTAAATGAACAAGAGTTCCACTAACTGGAGCAACTATATTCTTAAATTTAGTCGGTAAAATAGCAACTCCTTTACCCAAATTACCATCTTTAAATGCTTTATCTTTAGCACTACTTAATGAAATTACAGTTCCTTCAAGAGGAGATAATACTTTAAATGCTTTATTAGTATCAAAATTAGCAGGAATTTCTTCAACTTCATTAACATTTAGTAAATCTTCAGGATCAAGTTTATAGAAGAAATAAGTAAGAAAGAATACTGTAGCTAACATACCAATAGTTATTAAAAACATGGAAAGGAAAACAGTTAGATCATCTGTAATGTATCCTAGTAAGAAGAAAAATCCTTGACCAGTCATACCACCTTTAAGTGCTAGTACACCAGAAAGTAATCCAGCAACTCCAGCAACTGATGCAGCAATGAAGAATGGTTTTTTCTTAGGTAATGTGAAACCATAAATTGCTGGTTCAGTAACTCCAAATGCAGCTGATACAGCAGCACCAATAGCTGCTGCTTTTCTTTCTTTGTTTTTAATCTTAACAGCAATAGCAAGTACTGCACCAAATTGAGAAAGAACTGCTAACATCAAAGGTCCTACAATAAAAATAGGATTACCACTATATATATCTTGCATAAGTGGAACCATTATAATTCCATGAATTCCAAATATTACTAATACTTGCCAGAAGAATCCAAATAATGCTCCAAATATTGGAAGACCAACTACTGGAATTGTTTGAATAAAATTAAATGCTATACTAATACCAAGACCAACAAACCCAAAAACTGGACCTATAATAAAGATAGTTGCAGGTACTAGAATTAATATACAAAGTGCAGGAGCGAAGAAAGTTCTAATAACTCCGGGAAGAACTTTAACTAAATATCTATAAAGATATCCACCAGCTAAAGCAATAAATATAGGTACTAACATATTAGATGAATAAGTAAATGCTGATAACAAATCATATTCACCAATAACTATAATCCCAGCTAAATAAGTATTTTCTTGAGCATAAAGTAGAGCACCCATCACAGCCAGGCCAACAAATGTATCAAACTTAAATACTTTTGAAGCAGAAACCATAATTAAAAATGGAATGAAATAGAATAAACCTTGAGCAGAAGCATTTAGAATATTATATATTACTAATACTACACCTTCTGGGTTTCCTAGGGTTGCTACTTGAAGAATTGATACGATTGCAGAAACAATACCAACTCCACACAAAGGTCCAATAATTGGTCCCATTATTCTCATAAAAACAGAGATAACATTGTTAAGTGCCTTTTTAAAAGTTAGTGGTTCTTTATCAACTTCAAGAACATCTATCCCACCTTCACCAGAAACGCCTAATTTAATCAAGTCTTGATATACTAATGGAACATCTGGACCAATTACTACTTGAAACATTCCGCCAGATTTTACAACACCAGTAACATTTTTAACTTTCTTGATTTTTGCTTCGTTCTCATAAGCGATATTTTTGTTTTTAAGATTAAATCTTAATCTTGTCATACAGTGAACAACGCTTATTACATTGTCTTTTCCACCAATAAGTTCTAAAACCTCTGGTGCAACTTTTGATAAATCTTTTGCCATTTTAAATTCCCCTTTATGTTATCTATATTATACTATGTTTTAATAAAAAAAGTGAATAAAAAGAAAACGCTTTCTAATTTTTAGGTATTATTTAATAAAAAAAGATACTTTTGAGGCTATATTTACTCAAAAATATCTTAAATTATATATTATTAAAAAGATTTTTTAAACTTTTCCCAACTTGATTTCTTTTTATTTGAACTAAGAGCATCTAGTTTCAAATATAACTCTTTCTCTTCTTTACTTAAATTAGAAGGAATATCAACTTCAACAATTACTTTTTGAGAACCAACATTATTTTGATAATTAGGATCTTTAGTACCTTTATCTCTCATAATCAAAGTATCCCCATGTTTAGTACCTGCAGGTACCACTAATTTAGAATCTCCATAAATAGTTGGAACTTCTAAAGTTGTACCAAGAACCGCATCTGTTAAACTAATTGGAAGTTTTAAATAAATATCTTTTCCGCTTCTCTCAAATTTATTATGGGGCGATACACTAATTCGTAAAAACAAATCTCCATCTTGTCCACCTAAATGTCCTCCCCCTCCTAGACCTTGAACCCTAACTTGAGTATCTGATGATACTCCAGCAGGAATTTCTAAATCTCTAGTTCTCTTTTTAGTTACTCTTCCAGTTCCTCTGCAAGAATCACACTTAGCTTTAATAATTTTACCAGAACCACGACAATCAGGACATAGCATTTCTTGTTGCACTTTACCAAATAAAGTATTTTGAACAGTTATTATTTTACCAGAACCATTACATTTAGAACAAGTAGATATATCACTATTACTTTTAGCTCCTGTTCCTTTACAAGTATCACAATCGCATTCACAATCAATATTGATAGTTTTATGACAACCTAGGACAGATTCCATAAAAGTTAAAGGAAATCTTTTCTCGTAATCATCCCCTCTAGTTCTACTATGTTGAGTGTTCTTTTCCTTTCTACCTCCTCCTCCAAAAAACGATGAGAAAATATCGGATAAATCAGTAAATGAATCAAAACCAGATCCACCAGAAAAGCCTTGAAAGCCTTGAGGACCATCAAAACCATATTTATCATATTGAGCTCTTTTATTATCTTGTGATAATACTTCATAAGCTTCATTTATTTCTTTGAATCTTTCTTCATTTCCTGTTTCTTTATTATCAGGATGATATTTTTTTGCATTTGTTCGATATGCTTTTTTAATATCCTCGGTAGTAGATGATTTATTTACTCCAAGAACTTCATAATAATCTCTTTTTGCCATATGCCCTCTTTTAATATAAATATCTAAGACATCTCTTTTTGGTCAAAAAGAGAATAGTCTTAGATATTCTAATTATAATATTTTACTACATTTTAATAATTTTTATAAATCTACTGTATCAGAACCACTAGGATTTCCATTTTGATTATCATTGTTGTTATTATTCTTGTTTACTTTTTCATAAGCTTTTACAGCAATATTTTGAGCACCTTTTTGAAGAGCTTCTTTTTTATCTTTAATATCTTGAATATTATTAGATTTAAGTGCCTCATCAAGATCTTTAATACTTTGTTCTACTTGTGCTTTCTCATTAGCATCAACTTCATCACCTAAATCTCTTAATGCTTTTTGAACTTGAGAGATAGTAGATTCAGCTTCATTTCTAACGTCTGCTTCCTCTTTCTTGATTTTGTCTTCTTCTTCATGAGCTTTAGCTTCATTAATCATTCTCTCAATTTCTTCTTTAGATAAGGCTCCAGTTCCAGAAATAGTTATTTTTTGTTCTTTATTAGTTCCAAGATCTTTTGCTTTAACCGATAAGATACCATTTGCATCGATATCAAAAGATACTTCTATTTGTGGAACACCTCTTGGTGCAAGAGGAATATCATTAAGAACAAATCTTCCTAAAGTCTTATTTCCAGCTACCATAGTTCTTTCACCTTGAAGAACATGAATATCAACTGCAGGTTGATTATCGACAGCAGTAGAAAATATTTGAGTTTTATGAGTAGGAATAGTTGTATTTCTTTCGATTAAAGGAGTAAATACTCCACCTAAAGTTTCAATACCTAAAGCAAGAGGTGTAACATCTAATAGTAAGATATCTTTTACATCACCTTGTAATACTCCACCTTGAATAGCAGCTCCCATAGCAACTACTTCATCTGGGTTAACTGATTTATTAGGTTCTTTTCCTAATTCTTTCTTAACTAATTCTTGAACTGCAGGAATTCTTGTAGATCCACCAACTAGTAAAACTTGTTGAAGATCATTTGGAGATAATTTAGCATCTCTTAATGCATTTCTTACTGGTCCTACGCATCTTGCTACTAGATCACGAGTAAGTTCATCAAATTTAGCTCTAGTTATTTTTTCTTCTAAATGAAGAGGTCCACTTGAAGTTACTGTAATAAATGGTAGACTAATAGTAGTTTCTACAACACCAGATAGATCTTTTTTGGCTCTTTCAGCTTCATCTCTTAATCTTTGAAGACTCATTCTATCTAATGATAAATCAATACCATGTTTAGATTTGAAAGTAGATACTAAATAATCTACTACTTTTTGATCAAAATCATCTCCACCTAATCTATTATCACCACTAGTTGATAATACTTCAAATGTTCCATCAGCAAGGTTTAATATTGAAACATCAAATGTACCTCCACCTAAGTCGAATACTAAGATGTTTTGTTCTTTTTCAGTTTTATCAATACCATAAGCAAGTGCAGCAGCAGTAGGTTCATTGATTATTCTTTTAACATTTAAACCTGCTATTTTACCTGCATCTTTAGTAGCTTGTCTTTGTGCATCATTGAAATATGCTGGAACAGTAATAACTGCATCACTTACTGTTTCTCCTAAATAACTTTCAGCAGTTTTCTTTAAATCTACTAAGATTTTTGCACTAATTTCTTGAGGAGTAAATTGTTTATCACCTAATTTTACAGTGTAGCTATTTTCACCCATATGTCTTTTAATTGAGTATACAGTGTTAGGATTTGTAATAACTTGTCTTTTTGCTACTTCACCTACTATGAACTCGTTATCTTTATATGCGACAACTGAAGGAGTTGTTCTTCCACCATTTGCATTAGCGATAACCTTAGCTTCGCTTCCTTCCATTACTGATACACATGAATTTGTTGTACCTAAATCGATACCTATTATTTTACTTGTCTTTGCCATCTTCTTTGTCCTCCCATTCGTTTACTTTGACTTTGGCTGGTTTTACTAAATAACTTTTGTATTTATAACCTTTACTTAATACTTCTAAAACAGTTCCATTCTTTTTGCTTAGATCACTTTCTTTTTCTAAAGCTTCATGAATTAATGGATCAAATAATACATCTTTTTCGTCTATTGTAAGAAGACCATTATCCATCATCTTTTTAAATAACATATCATTAATCATCTTAAAACCGATTAAATAATTTTTAAGAGTTGGATCTTCTACTTCTCTCCTTAATTCTCTATCTAAAAGTTCAAGAGGATCTAATATTTCGCTAATAAAACTAGCAATTCCTAAATTTTTCTTCGATATTGTTTCAATCTCATATCGTTTCCTTACATTCTCACTTTCAGCTAGTGCTCTTAGATATTTGTCTTTTTCTTCTAAAATAATTTTCTTTAGAATTTCAACCTCACTTAATTCATTCTTTTCTTCGGGGTTATTTTGGATATTATCAATGACCCTTTCAGTTGTTTCAACTTCTTTTTCTTCTTTTTTTACTTTTTCTTTGCTCACCTTAAACCTCTCTTTTCGCTATGAGAATAGCTAAATAATCAAGAATAAATTTAGCTTTAAATTTAATCTTTTCTGGACATATAAGCGATAATTTTCCGATTTCTTTATTATCATACTGATCCAAGATCGGAACTACAATTAAAGTAGAACCACTTAGAGTGTTATCTAAATCATCTCCGAAGATTAATCCACTTAAGTCTTCTAACTTTTCTCGCACTTGCTTTCTATCATTAATAAATTCATAAACATCATTAACTTTTTTATCTTTCATGAATTTACTTTTACCGAATACGTTCAAGATACCAGAAACTAAATATCTATCATCTGCTTCTTCTAACGCTTTAAAATAACTATATATCTTTTCTTTTAGAACGTTCTTAGAATATGATTCTATGTGATATACGCCTTTATCTGTGTATTTATTGCCTATATCTGATAATAAACTTAATAACACCATTTTTTCTTCTAAATTTTTGAAGTTAATTAGTTTACTATTAACAGTTCCATTTGAATATAGGGCAATTAAGGAATATGAACCATTTTCTAATTTTTCCAAAATGAATTTTTCAATTTCATTTTTCCTTTTATTTTCGAAATATATTAGAGCAGAATCAGTAATTTTACTAATGTAATTAAGAGCTTTACTAATTGCATCTTTCTTAATTTCACTAGTTTCAAATATTTCATCGATAACTAAGAATTCATCATTCGAAGAAATATTATGTTCCATCAAGTTCTTATAATAATATAGATATCCTTCTTTTGAAGGTAATCTACCACTTGAAGTTTGAATCTTTTCAAGATAACCACTTTCTTCAAGAGCTGCTAAATCATATCTCATTGTCGCTCCTGAAACTTCAGTTCCTAGTAATTCTAATAATGTTTTTGATCCTAGAGGTTTATCATCTATGGAATCATTTAGAATTTCTATAATACCTTTTAGTAACATTTTCTGTCTCACACTTGGTTCCCTTGTTTCAGTGAAACATTCAATATAGTTTTTATAACCTCTCTCAGTTGGTTCTATGTAATCACCTTCATACCTGATAAATCCTTCTTTAAATAATGTATTTACAGATTCATGAACAGTTAATGGTTCATATTCATCCGAATATACATCTTTAATTGTGATCTTTTTATCTTTAATAGATTTTGAAATAATCTTTTTAAAGATAATATCCTTTATCTTTCTGTCTAATTCTTTTGTAGGGGAAGCAAGTTCTTTGATATATAATTCAAGACCAGTATCAGTTATTGAATAATATTTAACCCCATCAATAGTAATCTCATCTAATATTTTTTCAATCTTGACTAAATTTTCTATTTCTTGATCAATCTGCTGGAATGATAACCCAAGCTTTTTCTTAATATCATAAATTGATTGAGTGTTAGAATAATTTCCAGATTTAACATAGTTTTCAACTATTTCTTTCAATAATTTAGTTTGAGCATTATTTAAGTCAACTTTATATTTCATCTTGGCACTCCTTTGTCTTTTATGACAGTAATATTATACAAAATATAATTGGCAATGTCAAGTATTAAGTGCTAAATTAATATAATTATGTAAATTTTGCCAAAATTTGTCTGTTATATTATCTCAAAAATGAATATTTATGAAGAGAAATCAAATATACTGGAGTTTTTTTAAGATTTTTAAAGATAAAATTAATTTTAATGATGCAATTTATTTTTAATTGTTTCTTTATTTAATTAATTGAAAAAGCAAAACTGAAGACTTAAAGAGTTAATTGCAGGTTATTTTATGTAGAAAGAATGATTAAATTTTTATAGTTATGATATAATACTAGAAAAAGGTGAGTAAAAATGGATGTAATTGTTTGGTGGTTATTAGGCGGTGCAGGAGTATTATTAATTTAGTGGTTTTGTATTAGGTGGTGGAAAAGGAGGAAACTCTTATTTTGGGGGTTTTATTACTCAGACTCTAATGAAAATTAAAGAACTGCAGCTGAAACTTTTGAAAAAAATATTAAACCTATTATTGAAGAAGTTACTAAAAATGATGATCTCACTTATACTCTCAAAGATATTACAAAAGATTTTATTAATAAATATAATATACAAAATGAATATAACATATTAAGGACTGAATTGTATATAGATACTTATAACAAAATAGAAGGAATTAGAAAAACTTTAGAAGATAGTGATAATTATTTATTAAAAGTATTTACTAAAAAAATGATAAATACAATAAATAAATTTATGATTCAGAAAAAAGGAAAATCAAATTGTAAGTCAAATATGATTGTTTTCTTAAAAATAGTTAAATATTTAAAGGAGAGATTGTTTAATGAGAAAAAACCAAAAAATTAGTAAATACGAGAAACATATTTTATTAGCATTTTTGAAACTTCCTAGAGTAAAAGATATCTTACCTAAATATATATTAGAGTTTGATATGATAGCAGGAGTAGTTAGTACTTTTTTAAGAAATGGAAAGATATCTAAACCTTTGTTCTATTTTGCAAAAGAAGATAACGATTATTTTTCAAGTGTAATTAATGCTATAGAAAATTGTAATATAAAAAGTGATATTTATGTTGTTATTCAAACGGCTAAAATTGCTATTGAAATAATTAATAAATATTACAACCAAAGTACTCAAACTTTATAAATATATGATGTAAGTAACATTTAATTGTAAGTAACTTATCCTTTATACCAAAAGCATTTTTAACTTTAATATATAAAATGGAATAAAATATTAATGTATCCTAATAACGAATAGAAGAAAATAGATTCTAAATATGAAAAAATGATTTTATTTTAAGAAAATCATACATAAACTTGTTAAATAGACAATTATTTCCTTATTTTAAATTTTTTTTATATAAATATTAAATTGTTTTATAAAAAAACGTATAATATTAATATGAAGTTCAACTGGAGGTATTTATGTATAATGAGTTCTTTGGTGGAAAAAACAAATTTATTTAAGTTCTATAGTACTCCGCTTTGCAAAAGTTATATTTTACATTAAAAAAAGGAGAAAAAATGAAAATATTTATTTTACTAATGTTTGCTATTACCTCAGTATTTGGTTCAAGTCTGGTTGAAAATGAAATTACAATAATGGAATCAAAAGCTGATTCTGTTTCTATATATTTAAAAGAAAATATCCAAGTAATAAACGAGTTATTTGCAGCTGCAGGGTATGATTCAGATATAAATTATCTTGAAAATATATTTGATGTTATTGTAGATGATAAAACTAATACTTATCATTCGAAATTATTAGATTTTGATAGTGATAAAGGTTATATTTTATTAAGTGATGATTTTATGGTTTTTGATTTTTCCATTGATAGTGAACCTATTTTTAAATCTTTTTGCGATTTCAAACAATTGTATTATTTTTTAGGATTTGGTTATTATGATTTTGATGGAATTGAATTTAAAACTTTTCAGAATTATAATCAAGAAGATTTATTAGACTTAGAATTGACAAGTGTTCAATATGAGGGTCAAAGAAGTAGTGGAGCAGGGGATATTTTTGACTTAAATAAATATCTTATAGATAAATACGATAGTCAATATATTTTATACGAAAGCAGAAGTTTAAATTACACTACTGCATACGATATGTATGATTTAAGTTTATATACTCATAATTCTTCTTCAGAAGGAAATTGTGGTTTAGTTTCTGCTTATAATGTTTTGCAATATTTAGCAACTAAACCAGAATATAATAATTTACCACTACAATCTTCTAAAATAAATTATTATTCAGCAGTAAAGGAACCAAATTTATATAGCAAATATAGTGCTATGAGTAATTATTATGTTTATACATCGAAGTCTTTTCCTACATTGTATGCCACGGCTAGAAAAGATACCTATGATAGACATGGAAAAGTTGAAAGTTTCACAATTGGACAAACATCAGGCATTATAGAAAATACCATGAGTATTTATGGCTATTCCATTAATTTTAAAGAAGATATTGCTTGGGGAGTATTTAATTATCAAAAATATATTAATGATGGTAAACCACTCATTTGGAGTACTACTGTAAATACTTATGGTGCTCACTCAATGATGGCTTTTGGATATAAATCGTATCGTAAAGCAATAAAGGTTTTGTTTTTAACCTTTTACGATTATGCTTTTTTTATTGAATTATCTGATGGTTGGAGTATTGGAACAAGATATATGGATTTAACTTCTTATTTTGGATTTGCATCATTCTCTTACTACTAGGGTGAATAGATATGAAAAAAAATTGGATAATATTAACTTTAAGTATAATGCTTATATTAACATCTTGTAAGACACCTTTAAAAGTTTATGCAGTAAACGATAAGGTTAATAATTGTAAGTATATTTTAGAATTCGTTTCAGTTGAACAAACTAAATTTTCTTTTAATTTTACAGTTTTAAATAAAAACATGAATAATGACTCATTTTATGATAGAGTAGTCGTTGATTTTTCTCGCACTGATGGAGTAATATTTCATTACACGATATTTATTGATGG
>JAITXT010000019.1 GCA_031284585.1 Acholeplasmatales bacterium | reverse complement strand
ATCCTAATAATAATTTTCTCATTATTTTCTCCTTGATAATTTAAAAATAAAAAAAACGAGAGACATAAAAGACTCTCGTTTTTATTTTTTATTTAATTAATTTTGCAAAATACAAAACTGTTCTAATTAATTGAGCAGTATAACTCATTTCATTATCATACCAAGCCATAACTTTAACAAAGTGAGCATCAGTTTTTAAGATTTGAGTACATAAAGCATCAAAAGTTGAACCATAAAGAGAACCAATGATATCAGCAGAAACAATAGGATCTTCAGTATATTGAAGGGTCTCATTTGCATGTTTTTTAACTGTAGCATTAATAACTTCAACAGTAACTTCTTGTTTTAATTCAACAGTTAAATCAACGATTGAACCAGTTAAAGTAGGAACTCTTAATGCAGTTCCATCTAGTTTTCCTTTTAATTCAGGTAATACAAGTCCAACAGCTTTTGCTGCACCAGTAGAAGATGGGATAATTGAAGCAGCACAAGCTCTTCCTCTTCTTGATAAATAACCTTTCTTATGAGGGCCATCCATATTTGCTTGGTCATTAGTATAAGCATGAACTGTAGTCATGAAACCTTTTACAATTCCAAATTCATCATTTAATACTTTAGCAACCGGAGCTAAACAGTTTGTAGTACAACTTGCTCCACTAATAATAGTTTCTTCCCCTGTAAGAGTCAAATGATTTACATTATAAACGATAGTTTTAATATCGCCTTTTCCAGCAGGAGCAGAAAGAACAACTTTCTTAGCACCAGCCTTAATATGCTTATCAGCACCTTTAGGACCTTCTGAATCTAAGAAGATACCAGTACATTCTAAAACAACATCAACTTTTAAATCTTTCCAAGGAAGAAGTTCTGGATCCTTTTCAGAATAAATATGAATACTCTTCCCATCAACAATTAAATCGCTTCCTTCAACAGATACTTTTCCATTGAAACCTCTTTGAGCAGAATCATATTTTAATAAATATGCTAATTCATCTGCGCTTGTCAAATCATTAATAGCAACCACTTCTAATTCTTTTTTGTCATGAATCAAACGAAAAGCTAATCTTCCAATTCGTCCGAATCCATTAATTGCAACTTTAACAGCCATAATTTAAATCCTCCATTTACTTATTAATTATACCACAATCAAGGAATAAAAGGATAATTTTTATTATAAAAACTTTATTTTCTCAAAGTTTAGATTATTTGTTTCAATTTATTTCAATTAACTATTGCTATTTAAGAGTTTAAAAGAAATTAATGCATTTTAATAACATTTTATTTTCCTTTTTTTGATATAATATATTAGTGAGGTAATGTATGAAGGTTAATAAAGAAATTGAATTTAAATGTCAAATAACAGAAGAAAAATATTTAGAACTAATTAATCTCTATCAACTTGAGAATAATATTTTTAGACAAACTAATTTTTATTTCGATACGGATGATTTTCTTTTAATGCAAAAGCATATTGTTCTTAGAATTAGAAAGAAAAGTGAAAAATACTATAAAATTACTCTAAAAAGTGAATCTTTAGAAGAAATAGCTAATTTTGAAAAGCATTATCTTTTAAATTCACCAGAGAAAGCAATAGAATTGATTACTAATGGTTTTGAAGTAAATACTTTTTTCAAAGAAATTAATTACAAAGTCTACTTAAGAGCCCAACTAGATAATTATAGAGTATCTATTCCTCATGAAGTAGGTCAACTCTTCTTTGACAAATGTGAATACTACGGGAAAACTGATTATGAAATCGAATATGAAGTAGATGATTACATTGAAGGACAAAAAGTTTTTGCTAGATTCCTAAAATCTCATCAAATACCTTTTGTAGCAACCCAAAGAAAAAGTGTTAGAGCACTTGAACTAGCAAAAAATAACTAAAAAAAATAATCTAAAATGAGATATTAAAAAAAGCAAAACCCTGAATGAGTTTTGCTTTTTTACTTAAACAAATCTTAATGAAGTTCTAAGAATACTTGCGAATACCCACTATTATCAAAAATAGAAAGAGATGCACAAACTTCTAAGACTTTTGGTTCTACATAATTAATTCCCTCATAGACAATTGTTGCTTGAAGGGAGAGAGCAAGTTTAGTAGCAATATCATTACTATCAGCTGGGTTTGGACTTCTACCAAAGAAGTTTGAAATAAAGTAACTTAAACTTGTTGGTTTCAAATTATAGAAAGAAGCAAAATTGAATATTGGATCAGTTAGAGCATCTGCTATAGCACTTCCAGCCACACCAGTAATAATAGTCTTTATCTCTGCATAACTTGTTAAATATTGCAAAGTAGATGAATAATAACCAACTGCACCCGCAAATACAGGAGGTTCTCCACTAATTCTCTTATCAGGAGATGGAAGATCTAAGAAATTCCAACGTCTAGAATAATTTACATAATATTTTCCCTTCTCTAAAATAGTACCTTCAGGAGACTCAAAATAAATCCTTGCCTGTGAACGTTCTATAACATTTTCATCATCATCTTTTACCACCCTTTCTGAACTAGCTTCCGTCAAAATCATAAGGTTAATATATTCAGATTCATAACCAGATACTGGATTAGTTCTTCTAAAGATAATTGATTTACCAAGTGCTGAAATATTAGATTCTAACATTCCTTTCATTTGTAAAGTAGGTATATTCATCAAATATGCATGAAACCATGCTCCGTCTCCTGTTACATAGTTTTCAATAATATTAGTATTACCAAAGTAAAGAGCTGGATCATTAAAATCAGGAACTTGATCTTCTAAGTTATCGATACCTATCATTCCATCACTAATATGAATAGCAGGACCTCCAGAAACCTTTAAATAACTATTATTAAGGTATATTCTACTACTAGATGGTGCATAGATTGAATTACCCCAAATATCGCTTATTAATGCGTAATCAATTTCCGCAAAAGTTGCTCTTCTAACTGGAGTAACATCTCCTTCTTGTAATAAAGTAGTAGATGCAGTTGTATCAATATATATTCCTATTACACCTGAAGAAATAATTACATTTTTAACTTTAATATTTCCATAAAGAGCACGAATAATATCAAATCCGCCTGAATTTTTACGCATTAATTGTTGTTGGTTTAGAATATCTTCCGGAGTTTGACCAGAACTATAATTCTCTTCTGGTAAAGTAGTATTTCCAACAATTCTTAAATTTTTAATTGATAAGACGTTATTATTAATTTGTGAGACAGGAGTATTTAAAGTACCACTAGGTTTAACATTATAAGCAAACATGCTAATAGCAGGTGAATAAATTGCGTATCCTGTAATATAATGACCAACAATATCACTAGGATCATTTCCATCTACGAATGGTAATCCTCTTCCATCAATTAACATATAATTTCCAATTACCGAAAAATCATCAAAAGTAGTAGGATCGCTAGCATTTACTTCAAAACCACGATAGAATAAATTACCATGATTAGGAACACTAGCAGATGTTTTAGATTCATTAACAACTCCACCAGATTGTTTGATTTGCTCTGGTTTAAGGGATGCTACCAAATTAGTATGAAGAATTAGATTATCTACATTTCTGTTACTAAAATAATCTCTAAATTCATCTAAAGTAAAGGCATTGTATCCATCTATTACTTTCACAATAAATTCAACTTGCAGAGAATTATTAATTAAGTTAGAAGCATAATTTGGTTTTACTACTATCCTAAACTTAAGAGAAATACTTGCAGCAGTAAAGGATATGTTATGAGAATCAATTGTAAAGTATGGATTATCATCTTTATCTAATTCATAACTATTACCATATAAATAGATACTATATTTTATTTCACTATAGATAAATGGTATTCTAGATCCATTACTATCATTCATATTCAAATCAACATGGAAACTATTCCTACTTCCTACTTGATAATCCTCAGGATTATTTTTGTCTAGATAAGAAGTTGTTCCAATATTAACTTCTCTTAAATAAGTTTGATAATTATTTCCATAAATAAATATAGAAATGTTATGAGTTACATGACCATAATAAAATATTTCGCCACTAGGTTTAGTCACTGTGAAGGTAATATCTCCAGAAAGAGATGAAGTATTTAATAAATTTCCATCTCCGCTTGCTACATCACCACTTTTAACGGATACAACTCCACCAAAATCATACTGCATATTGGTAAAGAAAATAAATTTCTTGTAACTAGAGCTTCCAATTGTTATATTTTGAATAATAAAGAAATCATAGACTGCTTCATCAAGAATATTAACCTCAAGTGAGACTACTAAACTAATATCATTCGAGAAATTACTATCAATAGTAAATATATTATCTCCAGATGCTTTTACCCTAATTAAATGAGTACCATAAGCAAATATATTACTTAGAACAGGATTTGCAGATACAGAACCTCTATTAAAAGTATAAATGTAGTGATACAAACTACCTACATTACTTACTACTAAAGAAGAAACATTAAGATTTACAGATTGACCGTCAATATTTAAGACGATATTAGTTGTTTCATGTCCTAATATTTCTGAACTATAATTGATATCAAAAGATATCGTAATAGTATCTAAAAGAGAATCTTCAATATCATCTTCTTTGTTTACTACTACATTTGTTGGAGTATTAATCTTAATTAAAGGTCTCCATCTTGCGTATAAGTATTTAACACCATTTCCTGAACCAAGGTAACTAGGTGAGAACAAAGTATCAAATGAATAATTTCCAGGAGTTAATCTAATTCCCCAATCGTTACTAGAACCATCTTTTGTGTACCAACCCATAAAATAATAACCTGAGGCATTTAAATTCCAAAGTCCTGAAGCCGCATTAATTGCATTTGTAACATGCTCAACACTTCCAAAAACTGCAGTATATGCTATTTTGTTTCCATTCATGAAAACAATAGTTTTTCCAGCTAATGCATAATATTCAGCATTTACAGTTCTTGTGAATCCAAATTCTTCATCTGGAGTAAGTGGAGTTAAATCTAAATAGTTCCAAAATGCAATGTATTCAGCTTTTGGAGTAGGAACAATTCCACTTAAACTAAATGTTGAATTATATAAACCATATCTTGAATTAAATTGAGTAGTTCCAGCTAGTTCATCAACAAATATAACCTCAATCAATTTCTTAATATAAACTACTCTAATTACTGAATCTTGTTCTAAATAGATAGGTTCACTATTATCTATTTCATCAGATGAATTAATAGTATAATAACTAAAAATATGAGACAATATACCAAGATCTAATTCAAGAGGAATATCACTTCTTATTTGTGAATTAATTGGAGATGAAGAAGATAAAGAACCTAAGTTTATTCCGCCAAGGGAACCCGTAGTATTACTATAATTCGGATCATAATATTCATAAGTTAAAGTATAACTATAATAAGTATTTTCCCAAAGAGCAAATAGTTCTATTTGTGAATTATTCACTGTTTCTTCTGAGAAATTCCAGGTATCCAGATATGTATCACTCTTGTACCAACCAGCAAAAACAAATCCAGTTTTAGTAGGATCAAGAGGTTTAGTTATTATTTCACCATACTTAGTTATTATTTGATCGACAGTTGATCCACCTTCGGAGTTAAAAGTAACAGTGCTTGGTCTTCCTTCCCATTTAGCATATAAAGTAAGAGTTCCATAAGTTTCACTAATAGAGGTAACTAAAGATCCCCATTCGGAAGTAGTAGTTCCATCTAAAGTATAGAAACCTATAAACATATATCCAAATCCATCGTCATTTAAAGATACAAAGGTAATTTCATCTAATATAGTATAAGTTAAGTCATTTGTATTTGTTCTTCCTTTCGTATTTTCATAATAAATATTATAAACTATTGGAGTATAATAAGCATAAATAGTTGTATTAGTTACTTTATCAAATAAACTAACAGGTTGCATTTCGCTATCATAGTACTTAGTTCCTGTACCTCCAGCAAATTCAAAATAGCCAACAAAATCATAAGCTACTTTCGAAGGAGCTGAGTAGACATCTTGAGGAAGATAATTTCCATATGTACCTAAAAATTGACTTGAACCTGTTCCATTTTGTTTATCAAGGGTAACAGTAGATTGAATAGCTTCCCAAACAACATAAATATTTAAATTACCAGTTGATCCAGTCTCAATAGATGTAATAGTAGTACCTGCAAGGGAATTTAGAGTAAAGCGAACAAATTGATAGCCATATCTTTCAAGAGGAACTAAAGTAATTTTAGAACTAGTGATATTATAAGAGAGGCTATTTGAGTTCGAAACATCAAAAGTATTAAAATAACTAATAGTGTAATTAATTAATTCGAAATCACCTGTTAATTCTATATTTCCGTAATTAGATGTTCCAAGAGTTAAATTATTTGCTTCAAAATAACTCTCATCTAGAAAACTTCCTTCACCTATAACACTATAACCATTAAATAAATAACCTAATCTTGAATTACTTGGAATAACTAAGTTTGTTTCAATTGTATAACTTGTTATATAACCTGTTGTATTTCCATAAACATTTAAATAACTAATAGTATAAGAGATTGCTTCATAGTTTGCTGTAAAAGTAACATTTCCATAATGACCACTACTAATTGTATATGGAGCATCGTAGAATGTATTAAGTGCAATATTTCCAGAAGTTGAAGATACTCTATAATCTACAAACGAGTATCCAGTTTTATTACTTTGATACAAAGAAATTGTATCTAAAATAGTATAACTTTCAACTTTATCTTCTAAAGTACCACCACTCAAATTATAAGTAATCGTATAAGTAACAACTTCAAAACTAGCTGTTAAAATAACATTTCCGTAATGACCAGTGCCTAATTCTAGATCAACTATTAGTTCATCAATTTCACCAAAAGATAAATTAGAACTTGAAATAATCCAACCCATAAAATTATAACCATTCTTACTAATTGAACTTAGAGTTAAATTTGTTAGAACCGTAAATGGAACTTGAATATCACTTGCAAATTCATTTTTGTAAGTAAGAATATATGAATTCAAGTTAAATTTAGGAGTTAACTCTACACTAGTTAAATTCTCTCCTAAATCAGGAACATTCTTGAATGGAGCATTTTCATTAGAAACATACCATCCAGCAAATGAATAACCTGGAGATGAAGTATTTGGTAGAGATTCTCCATATTCATAAGTTAAAGTAGGAAATAAAGCATCTTTAAAACTAATCGTATAAGATTCTTTAGCATAAATTATATATAATCCTAAATTGCTAGGTGTCTCTAAAGTGATAGAACTACCTATTTCATATCTAGTTCCAGTATCATTAGAACTAGTATTAAAGTGAGATGGATAATATCCTGTTTTACTATAGGTTACTATACTTGCAAGAGGACTAGATACTCCAAATTCGAGTTCCGTATTACTCATAGAACCAACTCCTGTATTTGCATAATAAATTACTTGATAAATTGAATTATTCCATTTAGCATAGATATGTAAATCATTATCTACCATATTAGTAATATTAAGTTCTTCATCTAAAGCTTCATTTAAATACCAACCACTAAAATCATGCCCTGCATATACTAAATTAGGTAAATTAATTACGGAACCGAATTCGATATTAATGATATAGTTAGCAGATCCATTATTAGGGTGTATAGTTAAACTATGAGTATTAGTTGAAAAAATAGCATATAAATTAATTGTACTAGCATCAATATTCCAAAGTCTTGTTCCTTCGCCATTAGAGTTATAATAAGAAACACTTGAAATATCATCTTCTAAAAAGTATCCAACAAATACATGTCCTGCATCTTCTAGAACCAAAACATCAGGTAGCGCTTCGCCATAAGTTGCTGTAACAGATCCTTCAACAGAGAAACCATTCATTAAAGTAATTAAAGTAGTCTTAGCACTAAAATGAGCCACAAGAGTAATATTACTAGTAAACAAGAAGGTATCATTATTTTCAACTAAGGTATCGTTATAATACCAACCAGTAAAATTATAACCAGTTCTAGTTGAATCTAGAGGTAGTCCAGTAATTAGAGTACTATAAGTAATTTCTAAGATAGTTCCATTACCTGTTCCAAGAGAGAATAGAGTTACTTCATAAATAGATAAACTATATTTTGCATATATAGTAACATCCCTGGCTAGAGAAGTATCTATGCTTATTAAAAGATTTTCAAAAGTATTTTCTTGATACCAACCAATAAAACTATAACCCTCTTTACTAGGGGATTCTAGGATAATAGTTTCATCTAATACCGTATAAGAAGTAACATTGTATATACTATTTATACCATCATCTAAAACATAGGTTATCTGATATTCATTGATTTCATATTTAGCATATAAAGTATGCGTGCTAGAATTAGAAAGAACTGTTGAATCAAGTACTTCATTAAGAAAAGTATCATTATCAAAGAACCAGCCTAAGAAACTATATCCTGATCTATTTGGAGAATCTATTGTTCCATAAGGGCTATTAAAATAAACATCAATAAAATAACTGTCAAGTACACCACCACTTGTATTTAAGTTAACTCTAACAAGATTAGGAGTATATATTGCTTCAATTCTAAGTTCACCGTATTTACCAGTACTTAAAGAAAGAGATGAACTTGAAATAGTATCTAAATTTGTAAATGAGCCGGACGTTAACCTAATTAAATAGTAACTAAATGTATATCCTTCTTTAACTGGAACTGGTAAAGTTAAATTAGTTTCAATTGTGTAAGAAGAAATAAAATCAATAGGTAAAGTACCACCACTCAAAATATAGAAAATATTATAATTAATAATTTGATAACTTGCAAATAAAGTTAGATCATCATCTACTAAATATAAGGAATCATTTTTATATAAAGTGGCTCCTAAATCAAACCATCCATTAAATGTATAACCATTTTTAGTAGGGTTTGGTAATTCACCAATAGCTTGATTATACGTAACACTAATTTCACTAGTACCTATAGAACCTCCATTAGGATCAAGAGTAATAACATACTCTTTAGCAGTAAACTTTGCATATAAAGTGAAATTTCCAGTTGTTCCAGCAAGAACTTCTCCAACTAAATCACCTGTGAAATCAACATTTTTATACCAACCATTGAAAATATATCCTGTTTTAGATAATAAAACTAGAGAGAAAGTTTCATCTTCTACATTGTATTCTGTAGTTACTGCACTAAGTGCAGTTCCTCCATTAAATTCATAAGTAATAGAATAATTAATTATTTCATATTTAGCATAAACAACAATTGAACTAGTAAATAAATAAACTGTTGAACTAGAAATCATAGTTTCATCGTAATACCAACCAATAAAACTATATCCAGGATAGAGTGGGGTAGCTAGACTACCAACTGCTAAACCATAAGTTACAGATTTAGTAGTAGTTGATAAACTTCCACCTTGCGCATCATAATTTATACTATAAATAGATGGACTAAATTTAGCATAAACGGTAATATTTCCAGTAGACAAAAGATTTATACTAGTAATTGGATTAGTTAAAGCTTCATTTCTAAACCAACCACCAAATGTATGACCTTCCTTAGAAGGATCTAAAAAGGTAATTGTTTCACTTTCAATATTATAAGTAGTTGGATTGAAAGGGTTATTAACCCCATCACTTAATACATAGGTAATAGTATAATTAATTATACTCCAACTTGCAACTAGTGTAATATCAGAATCATAATTAAAAATAGTTTGAGAAGTAATTAAAGTATCATTATAAAACCAACCTAAGAAAGTGTATCCCAGTCTACTAGGGGATTCTAAAATTCCAAAAGGAGATCCAAAAAGAACTTGTTTATAAGACACAGAAGTTCCTCCTTCCGATGAAAAATATACTCTTAGAGTCTTTAATTGATAAACTGCATATAGTGAAATTCCACCTTCTTCCATAAGAGATGTTTCTAGGTTAAAAGGAGTTAGAGTTCCTACTTTACACCAATAGAGGAATGAATATCCAAATCTTGTTGGAGTTTCATAACTAGGATTAATAGAATCAATTAATGATTCATTATAATTTTTAAAGAAAGTATGAACTTTAGTATCTCCTGTACTAAAGACTCCTTCCATGGCATCAAAAGATAGAGGATAAACATTACTATTATATTTCGCATTGAAAATAGTATCACTTTCTAATTTATAAGAGTTTCCAGGATAATATCTGTTAGATACTGTATCTTCTCCTACATACCAATAAGAAAATGTTCTTCCAGTTACATTAGGGCCAATAGGAATTAGAATAGAACTACCATATTGAATTTGACCAGAAAGAGATCCTATTTGACCGTTTTGTCCGATAAAATAATAATTTAAAATTATTGGAGAAAAACCAACAATAACTGTTATATTTTGACTAATACTTAAATTCTTATAATAACTAAAATCAACAATCGTATGGTCTTCTAATGATTCATAAAAACCTAAAAAAGTAAAGCCTGTTTTAACAAATTTAGTTTCAAAATCTGATTCTTTAAGCGTTATTTTATCTTGATATAAAACATTTTCAGAATGGAAAAGATTTCCTTGCTCATCAATAAATCTAACTAAATAACTATGTCTTGAATAAATTGGATGGATATCAGTATCACTATCTACAAAACTAATGTTATTATATTCCCAAATTCCATCGTAACCTGCCTTATTTTGCGGATTAGTACCACTAGGAATCTCGAAACTATCACCATATAAAACATTAAAAGTAGTATTAACAGAATTATCTTCATTTAATAATCTAATTTTATATGAATTTCTATTGTATTTAGCAATTATATCTAAATCATTTGCTGGCATCTTTTCACCAGTATAAGCGATATTATTCATAAACCAACCAGAAAAAGTATGTCCTGTTATTTGAATTGGATTTGGAGTAGCAGGTAACCAAGTATCAAAAGTTACATTTTTTTCTAAAACTACTTCTCCTTCACATAAAAATCTTAAGCGATAAGTATTTACTTTAAATTTAGGATACAAAACTAAATTTCTTACTATTGGCTCGCTTATATCAAATTGATTAAGTAGCGTCTCATCATAGAACCAACCAATAAAAGTATAACCTCTTTTAGAAGCAACACCAATACTTGGTAAATAATCTTTTTGATTTACTGTTAATTCAGCTGGAACTGAATATGTATTATCTGTATAAAAAGAAACTTTTACTTCTTTGGTTGAAGTACAAGCAAATGTAGTAAATAAAACAGATACTAAAAAGACAAATAATATTATTTTTTTCATAATTAAAACCTCCATTTTTAAAACACAAATATTTATTTAAAAATATATTTATTACTTTAAATTATTTTTAATTTAAAGACAAGTTCGATAAAACAAAATTATTATTAATTACTTTTGCTAAAAAGAATCACCTCCTAAAAAAATTACAAATCTGGTGGGATAACTACTGGGTCATCTCCAACTACAAATAGGATAAATAATGTTGTTTCCACAACACCTGTTCTTGCGTCCCAAATTCTAAGCTGAAATGGTTTTGAGAAATTAGAATCATCGATTGTAATAATAATCCTGTCCGGATTAATTAAAAAGCCAACATTATTATTTACAGAACTTCCGGAAACATTAGTTGTTCCTTTGATATCGCCAATTCCGATACTAGGAAGTATATGGTAAGGAATAAAAATTAAATTGTGATCGATATCGTTATAATCACTTTTATTTAATTTCAAAATTTTTTCGTTATCTTCATTTAAAATATATTCGCAATCAAAAATAATATCGGTAATAGTAGGTGTATTTTCATCGATTCCAATAACTCCTACTAAAGCAACAATAATAATAGAGAATAAAGCGATTATAATAGTTAAGAACAAGGTAAGTTTTCTATTCATCTTTAAATCTCCCTAATATTCTATCTGATTAAAATATGCTTTTAAATACATTTTCATCGAGACTAAATTTATCAACAAGAATAATAATCCGACCCCTAGACTAATCCCATAGACAAGAGTGTGATCTAATTTAAATAGAAGTAATAAAAACACCATAATACTAAAGACAATAGAGATAAGAATTCCACTAGTAAGGGAATAAGCAACGTTACTATTATCATCTAGAGAATTAGATTGAGCATATAATGATAAGGTAGGATAAGCAATATCACGGTTAAAACATAAAATTATATGACCAGAATTTATTAATAAAGTGAAAAGATAAAGATAAAAGAATTCAAAAGTATTTAAGTTTCTAAGAGACACAAAAAATAAACCAAAACTAATAGTTATAATTGTAGCTGTAATAGTTAAATTAAATATTAATTTTGCCCAAGCCATTTGGGAAGTTTTAGAAGGGGCCGTTTTCATAACCGAAAACTCTAAACCTTCTCTTGTAATTGCGGTAGCACTAGAAGAATTAGAAGTAGTAGCAATAAGAAGAATAATTAATAAATCAAAGAAAATAATTAAACTATTTCCAAAATCATTAATCATCATTCCATAATAAATATAATTTAAAATAAACATGAAGAAAGGAAGAAGTAAAAGCGTAGCATAAGATGAAAGTAAATCAATAGGAGATCTTAAAGCTATTAATAATTCTTTTTTAAAAATTGTCCTAAAAACACTTCTTTCTTTACTATTTGATTTTATTTTAACCGCTTTAACACTAGAATCATGGTACATATTAGTTAATTTAAAGAAAAACGGTCTTGCTAAAAAGAATACTAAACCAAAGACAAATATTAAAAGAGAAAGCATATAGATCATATTTAACAAGATATCTTGACCAAATAATATTTTTGATACAAAAGTGTAAAAGAATCCATAACTAGCAATCTTTTGAATAAAAATAGTAATACTAGTTATAAAAGAGGTATATAATTGAACTATTCTAATTGGATAAGGTATTTTAGTGATTATAATATAAGTACCATAGAAAATAAGACTCATAAAAGCTAAAATAACAAATAATAAAATATAAGGATATTTTTTGAAAATATTAGTAAGAGACACAAAAAGGGTCGCGATTATTGCAGCAACCAAAATAGAGAATACTGGAAGAATTAAAAGAATAGGGGCTAGGAAAATATAAAAAGGAGCTTTTAAACCTAAAGTAATACCTAGACCTACCACTAAAGGAAACGCAACATATAAATTTCTAATTACTTCAAATAAATAAAATACTAAGATTTTTGAAAAATAAATTTCACTATTTTTTACCGCAAGAGATAGTAGAATTTGATTATCTTTACCATGATAAAGTTCATTTGATAACAAAAATGAAGAAACAATAATATTTAAACCTTGAGTTATTAAAAGTAAAAAGATAAGGAAATTAAGATTTAAAGGAAGAGAAATTATATTTTTAAGAATAAAAAATATAAAATACATTAAAACAGATAGCATAAGTACTCCAGCCGCAAGTCTAATATAATACCTAGACATAGCACCTTTCGCCCCGTTATGGATATCTCTTATCCGATTATTATATTGCATTTTTGTTAGAATTAATATTCTATCAATTGTTTTCAACTATTCTTCACTCTCCGTAAATTTATCTAAATAAAGACTTTCTAAAGATACTTTTTCATCTTTTAAATCTTGCATTTTGTAGACACCTTTTAATTTTCCATTGGTAATAATTGCAATTCTATCACATATTTTTTCAACTATTTCAATTACATGACTAGAAAAGAATACGATATTTCCATTTTTGGCATAATTAAACATCTTTTGTTTTAATTGATATGCACTCATTGGATCAAGTCCTGTTAACGGTTCATCTAAAATCCAAACCTTAGGATTATGAATTAGGGAAGCAATAACAACTAGTTTTTGTTTCATACCATGGGAATAAGTCTTAACTTGGTTATCTATTGCATCAACTAAATTAAACTCTACTACCATATCACTAAGTCTTTTATCTCGATCTTCTTTTGATACTTTATATAAATCAGCTATATAATTAATATACTCACGACCTGATAATTTCTCATAAACAGCATGATTATCGGATACATATCCAATTTTTAATTTTGCATCTAAACTTTGAGACTTAATAGAGTATCCCTCAATAATCATATCTCCTTCTGTAATAGTTTGAATACCTACTAGACTTTTAATGGTTGTGGATTTACCAGCTCCATTATGTCCTAAAAATCCATATATTTCACCACTTTCAATTTCTAAGTTTAAATGATCAACGGCTAATTTATTACTGTTTCCATATCTTTTTGAAAAATTTACAATTTTAATCATATTAACACCCTCCGGTAATATTGGTTCTTTAACATCACGACCATCTAAAGCTTTTTTTAATTCTAAGTAGATTTCTTTATTATATCTTTGCATACTACGTAATCTGTGAATCTTATTCATAGTTTCATATCCAAAGTCATAAATAAACCAAGTCAAGAACATTGCAAAAATAAATATCAAGAAATAAACGATTAAATAAACATAGTGAAACGTTAATAGTTTATCATTAACTGTAATTTCAAAGATATTATTTTTATATAAATCTAACATATCAAACTTTTCTACGATAAAAGTTGAATTAGTAAAAAAGTAATCTCGATCAAAATACGCATTAAAAAAGGCTGTAAAAGGAAAATAGATAGTAAACATACCTATTGCTTTAAGCATCGCTAAAACATTAGGTTTCTCAAATCTATGCAAGGACACCAAAGATAGCGGCAGAACAAAAGCAAAAAAGTGATTATAATAATAATGAATATTTGCAGGTCTTATAATATCTCCCACATAATTAGGAATAATTAATGCCGCAAACGCTCCAAATACATTTGCAAAATAAGAAAAATAAAATAAAGTTTTATTATTAAATACTAAAGCAAAAAATAGAACAATTACTGCAAATGAGCATAAATGGAGTGGAGGTTCAGTAATAAAGTCTCTAGTATAGGCATAATAGTCGATAAGACTCGCAACTGACATGAGCATAAGCATTGAAAATTTAGAATCATCATCTTTCTTATGCATAACTGCATAAATTAAGATGGTTGCTGCAAAAGGAACCACAATTACTATAATATGATAAATATTAAAATCTAGTGCCTCAACTCCTACATAGCCAGTAATCGCAGATATAAAGTTTAAAGGTAATAACATTAAAACACTTAAGACAAAGATGATTAAAGTGTAATGAATTTTACTTTTATCTTTATATTTCTTGTTTTTAAAATATGAAATATCATTAATAGCAGTCATAAGTAAACAAAGTCCTACTTCTGCCCGTAAGAATACTTTCAAAACTTCAACATAAGTGCCTGATAGCCCATAAAAGTAACTATCTCTAAAAATTAAAAATAAACATGATGTCAAGATAATCATCGGTGTACCGAAATAAAGACTTATCCTTTCAAAATGTTTATTATTAAAAAATGGTATTACAATTAAAAAAGCAACTATTACATTATAACCGAGTCTCAAAACAAGAAGAAAAATCATTAAAAATTCACTCATACCAGGTATGAATGTTTCAAATGCATTAATAGGAGTATCAATATCAATTAATAAGATATTAAAAACAGTTACTAGTGGATCTTGAGGAGCAAAAAATCTTAAAGCAAAAAAGAGAGCCAAACTAACTGCTAATATTTTTTTACTAATATCTAATCTTAACTTTGTGTACTTGTCTAATAATAAGACACTCACCAATCCGATACTCAAAATAACTAACAAACTTTTATCCCCTTTCCGAAGTTTTCAAGATTTTAATTTTTTATTAAATGCTTCTAGTAGAATTCTTTTATAACAATGTTATCACTTATAGTACTACTTATATCTTTTAACATCTCTATTAAATTATTATTAATTATATCATAACTTGCCTTGAGTTTTTTATAATTTGATAAATTCTGATATTTAATTTTAATATTCTGATATTTTTCCTGTGATTTGACATCTTTTACATCTAAATTATAATAATATTCCTTTTCTTTTAAGTATTCAAGATAAATAGCTTGATTTTCTTCAAATAATATTTTTTGATTATGTAAAAACTCTAAGTAGTTTCCGCTATTTTTAATATCTTCTACTAATTTATAGGTCGCAAAAATTAATTTATCTTCCATCTTTCAAGTATTTTTGTAATTTATTCAAAACTTCTTCAAAACTAATTGGTTTACCAATATGGTCATTCATACCTACCGCTAGACACTTATCAATATCTTCTTTGAAGACATTAGCAGTCATTGCAATAATTGGAATATTTTTAAAGTATTCATCTTCTAATTCTCTTATTTTCAAAGTTGCTTTATATCCATCTAGGATAGGCATTTGAATATCCATAAATACTAAATCATATTTTCCTTTGTTTTCACTTACAATTTGAAATGCTTCTAATCCATTAGTGGCACAATCTACTTTAATTAAAGTAGGTTCTAAAAATGCCAAAACAATCTCTCTATTGATATCTACATCTTCAACAAGTAAAATATAATGTTTAGAAAAATCAATGTCATCTATATTCTCTTTAACATCATTTTCCTTTAAAACATTTGGTTTTGCATGAATAGTTAATGTATCAATGATATTTGAAGCAAATACTGGTTTCTTAAGGAATGTTTTAAATCCAAGTTCAGTCGCTTTTTCTTTGATATCTTCCCATTCAAGGCTTATGAGAGCAATTAAAGTTAAATCTCTATCTTTATTAGCTTCTTTAATGTATGTAGCAAGATTAACATTATCTCTTTCAATCGAATCATAACTTATAAAATAATAATCATATAATGTATTCTTATCTAATGCTTTGATAGCATTTGATAGATTACTAAAAGTATCACAACTAATATTCTTTTTTCTAGTTATTTCCCTAAAATAATCAATTACAGTCGAATCACTATCATAAACAAATACTCTTACTTTTGACCAGTTAACTTCATCATAAGATAATACTTCTTTAGATACTTTTTTAAGTTTAATTGTAAAAGCGAACATTGATCCTTTATCAATTTCAGAAGTAACTGTAATAGTACCATCCATTAGTTCCACTATTTTTTTGGATAAAACAAGACCTAATCCAGTACCACCATATTTTCTTGAAATAGATGAATCGGCTTGAGAAAAAGAATTGAATAGTTTTCCAAGTTGTTCTGCAGTCATTCCGATACCATCGTCAGTTACACTAATATTCACATAAATATCATCGTTTTCAATTTTGACTAATTTAACATCTAAGACTATTTTTCCCTCAATTGGAGTAAATTTATTAGCATTTGATAATAAATTCGTAATAACCTGAGATATTCTAAAATCATCTCCATTTAGATTAAGAGGAATCAAAGGATCTACTTTCACAACTAAATGTTGTTTCTTCTCTTCAATTTTAAAATTAATTACTGTATTTACTTTATCTAATAATTTTACTAAATCAAAATCTTGATTAAATAATTCTAATTTATTAGCCTCTATTTTAGACATATCTAATACATCATTAATTACACCTAATAAATGGACAGATGCATCTTTTATTTTATCAAGACAATAATCTTTTCTTTCTTCATCTTTTCCAATTAGAGCTAGATTAGTCATTCCAATGATAGCATTCATTGGTGTACGCATTTCATGACTCATATTCGCAAGAAACTCAGTCTTTGCTTTCGCACTTGAAATTGCTTTTTCAGTTTCTAACGCAAGAGATTTAGCGGTATCATCCCTATAAATTCCGTTTCCAATAAATAAACTAATTGATTTTAAGATATTTAACTCTTCACTATTGAATATTTCATTTAATTCAAATCTTTCATAACTTATAAAACCATAGAATATATCTTCAATAAAAACAGGAATTACTAGAACTACCTCACTATCTAAATATGGACTAACCTCCTTTGAATAATTATTAATTATTTCTTTATTAGCTAGACGACATTTATAACTATCAAAGTGATCACTATAGATACTATCTGAATTAATTTCAAAATATTCTACTTTATGGTTATTGTAATCAAATTTTCGGGTGAATGCAGAATTGTCTTGATTTGCTGTTATTTTCCAGAAAGTTATCTTATCAGTTCTAAATGCTTTTTCAACTAGAAGAAGTGCCTCTTCGACAATTGCATCTTGTTTTAAAGTATTTGGAGTAACAAGTAATTTAGTAATTTGATTTAAAGTATTAATTAGTATTTCTTTACGATTAGCTTTTTTCTTTTCATACTCAATTAACATAGCTTGGAATTTAGTAATTGAACCCACTAAGAAAGCAGAAACCAAAATAGACTGAATACTATCAATAAACTGTTGGGTAGCATTTAAATCTGCTAGGATCAAATCTTGTCTATATACTCCTATATATAAACAAGTTAACATAACTAATAAATGAATTCCTAATTGGATATATAAATATATATCATCGATAAGAATAAAGATTAAAAGAAATGATAATACAAAATAGGCAACCATTCCACCGTGAATACCACCATTAGTAAAAAATATTAGCGGCCAGATAAGATTACAAACACCAAAGATGGCGATATTATTAAATAAAGTATATTTCTTGGTCTTATTAACAATATAAAAAAAGACAACTACGGAAAGCATAAGAATTATCATGGCTATATATGATAATAACTCAACCTTCATAATCATCCTAGCGATAGAAGCTAAAATAGAGCCAAAAAAAGAACAGACATAAACGATATTTATTAATCTTGCCTTTATTGGTAAATCTTCATTTAATATATATTTATTCATGAAATTTTTAATCTTCTTCAATATCTTACCTCTTTTATATATATAACTTCAATCTAAATTATATACTTTTTTTAAACTATTTGCTTATTTTAGGTAAATAATTATATAATCGTTTTTTTTAAGAGAAAAATCCATAATTTTAGTTTTTAATTTCCCTTTTTCCAGCAAAATATATCTACATTTTGTTTTTTTTCATGATATTAAGATTTTAGTTATCTAAAATTAAAAATCATATTTTTTAAATAAAAAACAACTACTAAGATTAAAAACCTAGATTTAAGACATTATTTAAATAATTACTTTTTTAAATGCTATATATTATAATTAATTTGATAGGAGTATAATTAATCATGATATTAATGAAAGACATTATTAGAGAGGGAAATAAAAAATTAGAAAATAAAGCTCTTTTTGTTACTATTCCTCTAAAATTAAAAGATATTAAACTAATACGAGAGATGAATGATTTTCTAAAGAATTCTCAGGACGAGGAAATAAGATCAAAATATAAATTAAGATCAGGAGTAGGACTAGCTGCTCCCCAACTAGGAATACCTAAAAGAATATGCGCTATTTATTTAGTGTTTCCTGATAAAACTATTGAGTATAATTTAGTTAATCCCATAATTACTAAAAAAAGCACGGAACTTATCTATTTAGAAAATGGAGAGGGTTGTTTATCAGTTGACAGAGAAACTACTGGAATAACCCCTAGATATAGAGCTATAACCGTTAGTGGTTTTAACTATAATTTATCTACTAATCTTTTAGAAGAAATAGAAATTGAATTTAGTGAATACGTAAGTATCGTCGTTCAACATGAACTAGATCATTTAGATGGAATATTATTTACTAAAAAAATGTTTAAAACAATTCCTAATGCTAGAGCTTCAGAGATGATTTAATTCTTAAATATTTTTTTAATATCTTCTATTTGTCTACTTAAAATATCAAAATAAGTTAAATCAATAATTTCTTTCTTTTCTTTTTTATTTTCATCAAGGGAAGTATCCTCTTCTTTAACTTCTTTTTTCTTAAAAAAATTAAGTGTTTTATTAAATATATTTTTAAGAGGTTTATCTTTTTTGGGTTCTATCTTTTTCTTTGGAGCTTCTTTTTTCTTTATTACCATATCATTATCAATAAAAATATAATTTGAGTAATCATCTCTAATTAATTTTTTTATAATATTTAAGATATCTGTTTTCCCATCTCCGATATAAGTTATATTTTTCTTAAGTGTTCCATCGTTAAGTCTAAAAATCATAATGTTATCTTTTAATAATCTATAACATGTGGTTGTGGACTGATTAGTTATTAATAGCTGATAAGGATCAAAGACAATTTTAAAAATATTTTTAAATTTTGGAACTTCATCTAAGAGAATTGCTAATTGAGATACTTGAAATTTCGCATGAAATTCAAGGATAATTTGCTTATTTGCTTTTTTTGCTAGTTGATATAGTAAATTTAATTTATCAATTATATCTTTATTTGTATCCTTTTCCTCACTAACTTCAGGAAGTCTTATGATTAAATAATTTACTTTCAGCATATCTAATATTTCAAGTGATCTTTTGACCCTTTCAAAATACCAATCATCCATGTTTAAAATTGTGTATGACTCAAATAAGGAATCTAATGCCACTATTTTAATCTTGTTCTTTTTTAATCTCGCTGCAAAAGAAAGAATTTCTTCATCACTTGCATCAATAATTTTTTTTGAATCATTAAAATATCTTACCGCAATATTTGAAATATCTAATTTTTTTGCTTGTCCCATTTGCTCAAATACATCTTTACTCTCTTGATCAAAAAAGCCACCTAATAACACTTTCACTTATTCACCTTGATTCTTTCTTAATTCATGCATAATAATTGAAGCACTATGTGCTACATTTAGACTTTCTAAGTTATCTATTTTAATCCCTACTGAAAAGTCACATAAATCAAGAATTTCTTTTTTAATACCTTTTCCCTCATTACCAAAAATAACTGCATATTTATGACTTGTATATATCTTCGTTAAGTCTTGTATCCCACTTGCTTCAGTACCTACTATTAGATATCCTTTTTCTTTTAAAGATTTAATTTCTTCTACTAAATCTGCGCGCCTCACTTCTAAATAGAAAATTCCTCCTCTACTTGCCCTGATAGTTTTATCATTATAGGTATCAGCTGATTCATTACTTAATAGTAATTTATCAAAATTAAAACAAGCCGCACTTCTAAATATGGCACCCACATTATCTGGATCTTGAACATCATCAAGAATAATAATATTATTGTTGTTATTACTTACATAATCAATCTTTTCTAAAATGGCACCTACTTTATAACTTGTAACCGTTGGGGTTAAATCTTTCATTAATGCCTCACTCAAAGTTGTGTCATAATATAGATTAGCATCCGTACTAAAAGTTTCAATAATTTTGCCCCTCTTTTCGGCTATTTCAAAAAGATCTTCACCAAAGATCAAAAACCTATTTTTTTCATCTCGAACTTTTTTAGTTAATAAATCCTTTAATTCTTTAAAGTGAGGATTTTGTTTTGAAGTTATGATCATTTCTTAAGTTCCTCCTTGATATCAGAAAAACTAATTCCTAAATTACTTAAATCGCTTGTAAAATTTTCCGTAATCTTAATCGTAAAAATACCTTCAACTGCCTTATTTATTAAATCTTCAAACTCAAAAAGGGATTCGTTATATCTTGCCCTATTCACATTAGGTTTAATAATAGGATGTTTAGGAACATATATAGAACAACAATCGCTAAAAGGTCTGATCGATATATCAAAAGTTTCTATCAATCTAGCTATTTTAATAACTTCATTTTTATCAAAGGTAAGAAGAGGTCTAAAGATAATTTTATTAGTAGTTTCCTCAATTGTCTGCATACTTTCTAAAGTTTGACTTGCAACTTGACCTAATGATTCACCTGTAGAAATAGAAAATACTTTTATCTTTGAACCAAATCTATCCGCAATCCTAAACATCATTCTTCTTAGGATAGTTATGATATAAGAGTCTTCTACTGTATCAAGTATTTTTTTATGTATTTCATAAAAAGGGACGATGTTTAGTTCTATTTCCCCGTCATTAGTATAACTACTTAATTTAGACGCAATATCTAGTACTTTATTAATTGATTCGAGAGAAGTAAGTGGAGTAGATTCAAAGTGAAGAAGTCTTAAACTTAAGCCCCTTTTTATTAAATAATAAGCCGCAACCGGACTATCTATTCCCCCAGAAAGTAATAGAATAGTCTCCCCACTCATCATATATGGGAGACCTCCCATTAAATTAATCTTCTCTGAATATATATAGGTTCCTTCTTGCTTGATTAAAAAAGTAATAGTTACATCAGGGTTATGAACATCAACTTTGAATTTAGGTTCTAATAAACTAAGAATTTTAGGAGCAATGATCATTGAAAAATCATTGCTCTTATAATTAAATGTTTTATCTATTCTTTTAGTTTCAAATTTAATAGTTTTACTAGGATCAATTTTAGTATTTAAAATATTAGCTGCTGTATTTACAATATCTATTATTTCTTTACTACAAAAATAAACTTTACTATAACTATCTAGTCCAGGTATTTTTTTAAAAATAGATATTAATTTTTCTTCAATCTCTTCTAAATAATCGATAAATATTAAATCAAACTGTAAATTAACTTTGTAACTATTTTTATCAAATTCTCTCAATTTATAAAGGATATGAGAGACAACTCTATTTTTAAAGTATTTAGCATTTTCTTTTTTTAATATTAGTTCACCATACCTTAACATTACTTTTTTCATAAAATATCCTCGTAATTATTATATAATTAAAAAGTAATAAATATATAAAAAAGACAATTTAAAGAAAAGAGGGACTCAATTTGGAAAAAAAATTACTTAAAAATAATGATATTATAGTTCGAAATGCAACAATTTTAATAGATAGTGAAATATATACCATTTCTTTGTTATCAAATTTAAGTGCTCTCATAAAAGAATATTATGGGGTTAACATAAATTGGGTAGGATTTTATTTAGTAGAGGATGATTCTCTTATTTTAGGACCTTTTCAAGGTCAAGTTGCCTGTTCAATTATTAAAAAGGGATATGGGATTTGCGGTCTCTCTCTTTTAAATAACCGTATTTATAATATTAGTGATGTAACTAAGGAGACCAACTACATTTCCTGTGATTATCTCTCTAAATCTGAACTAGTAATTCCAATTTATAAAAATAATAAAATTTATGGTTTACTTGATCTAGATAGTCCTATCTTTAGTTTTTTTGATGAAATAAATGCATATTTTTTAGAAGAAATAGCCAAAAAACTATCTTCTCGACTTGGTAAATTAGAAAAATAAAACTTATATATTTTATTTTGTAATCATTTTGCTTGTAAAAATTACCAAATTATTATATAATAATATGACTTTAAAAAAGCAGGTAGTCATGTTTATCAAATATCCTCTACTCACAAATGGAGAACTAAGTAGTCTAGTATTCTGCTTCTAGATGAAATGAAAATGTAGGATTATGATCTAATAATGCCAACTACCCCAATATTTTATAAAATGGAGGTAAAATATGAGTCGCTATACTGGACCGATATGGAAAATATCAAGACGTCTAAAATATTCTGTTTTAGAAACAGGAAAAGAATTAAAGAAAAGACCTTATGCACCAGGTCAACATGGAAGCTCAATTAAAAAATTAAGTGGCTATGGTATTCAATTACAAGAAAAACAAAAAGTTAAATTCACTTATGGAATGAGTGAAAAACAATTTAGAAAGTTTTTTGATGAAGCTGCTAAACTTGAAGGAAAACATGGTGAAAACTTCATCAAGTTATTAGAATCAAGATTAGATAATATTGTTTATCGTTTAGGTTTTGGAAAAACTAGAGCTCAAGCAAGACAATTAGTATGTCATGGACATATTCTAGTAGATGGAAAGAAAGTAGATATTCCTTCTTACAGACTTAAACCAGGTCAAAAAATCTCTTTAAGAGAACAATCTAAGGATTTAGTTGTAGTAAAAGATACTTTAGAACAAACTACTTATCGTAAAGAATTTGTATCTTTCGATGAAGCAACTAAAACAGGAACTTTTTCAAGATATCCTGCTCGTGATGAAGTACTTCAAGAAATTAACGAACAATTAATCGTTGAATTTTATAACAGATAATTTAATTTAAATAAAAAGAGGAATTTCAAGCAGAAAATTCCTCTTTTTTTATTATCTAATGAAATTAGTAGATTGACGTTTTTCAAGAACTGGATCTTCAATCCCTTGTTCTCTTCCTTTTTCAATACATTTAAGTAACCACGCCATATTTGTTCCAAGTGTTCTCATAGTTTGAAGTCCTTCTAAATCTTTTTTTACCTCTTCTACTGTATTTCCATGAACTTCATTCCAGTACTGAGATGAGACAATAGGCATATTAGAAATTGTAAAATATTTATTCAAGACATCAAAAGAACTAATCGTACCAGCACGTCTAGCAGAAACTACACTAGCTCCTAATTTATTAGAGAATTTTTTCTGACTAGAAAAGAATAATCTATCAAGAAAACTAATTATTTGTCCAGAGGGACTAGCATAATGAACAGGAGAACCTATCACAATACCGTCAAATTCAGATGATCTTTCAACGATTAAATTTACTTTATCATCTACTACACATCTTTTATTTTTGAAGCAATAATGACATGCCTTGCAAGATTGAATAGCCTCTTTCCCAAGATAGAGGAATTCCGTTAAAATGCCATTTTTATTAAGAGTATCTGAAACCTCTTTTAGGGCTGTGTAAGTACATCCAAACTCGTTAGGACTACCATTAATTAATAATACTTTCATATTTTTATTCTTCCTTTTCTTTGTTTTTTTGGTACCAATTAGGGACATCTATTTTGATTGCTACATTTTCATTTTCTAATGCCTTATTTAAGATATTAGTTAAATACACATCGTGTAGGGCATCTAGGGGATCATAGATTGGGATCCCGCCATTGATACATTCAAGCATATTAAAAATGTAATTAGCAATCGATGATTCTTCCTCGCTTTTTAAAGTACTAAAATATTTATTTTCAGATAATACTTTATCTAAAAAATAACATGTTTCATCTCTAATTTCAATTTTCTCTACTTGAGTAATATTTTTATGATCAAGGTATCTAACTTCTAAATTATCAATTAAACCTCTAAGACCTTCAATATTTATACTTCTTTTCCTAATTGTTGACCTATAACTTACATCTAAAAAAGAATGAGTCGCTATAGAATCTCGAAAATTAAGGATGAAATTTGTTCTTTTAGCAGGAACAATTTCACCATCAAACAAGAGTCCTTCTCTAGAGGAAGTTTTAGTCACATTAGATTTAGTGGAATATGCTAAAATAGAAGAGGGATTTGAATCACTTAACAAGAATTTAATCAAACAAAAACTATGATAATCATGACAATATAGGGAATTTACTGATGTTACATCACCTATAAAACCTAAATCAATTATTTTTTTATATCCCTGTATCAAAGGATATAAAAAATATTGTTCTGCTATCAAGAAAATACTTTTCCTTGTTTTAATAAAATTTGCTAAGAACTCTAATTGGGAATCACTATATATTCCACCTGTTTCACTTAATACAGGAATATTATTTTCTAAGAAAAACATAGTCATCTCAAAGATATTTGGTTTAGATACTGCATTAATAACAAAATGAGGTTTTAATTCTAAACAAAGTTCCTTATCAAGTGTAGTTTTAACCCCATATTTATTACTAATCTCCATACATTTTTCGGATCTATGACATAAAACATATTCAAGTGAAAAAATATTACTATAGGCAAGTAAAATTCTAATATAAAATTCTGCTCTAAATCCACTTCCAAGTATAATAACTCTAGTTTTATTATCCATTTATCTCCTTATAAATAAAGAAGAAACAAATAACTATCTAAATTATTTGTTTCTTCTATCTTAAATTTAATTATTTATCATTTTACAACTTTTCTAGCACTCTCAATAATACCTACGAAAGATTCAACTTCTAGACTAGCTCCTCCAACAAGAGCACCATCAATTTCAGGTTCACTTAAAAGAGACAAAGCATTTTTAGGATTTACTGATCCACCATATAAAATTCTTACACTTTTAGCAATGGTCTCACTATAATTTTCCTTTAAGTAATTTCTAATAAATAAAATAGTTTCATTTGCTTCAGTAGAAGTCGCAGTAACTCCTGTACCAATCGCCCAAATAGGTTCATAGGCAATAACAATTTTAGAAATATCCTCACTCTTTATATCTTTTAGATCAAGATTTAATTGATTCAAAAGATGTTCTTCCGTCTTAAGAGATTTTCTAGTCTCTAAAGTTTCTCCAACACAAAGAATAGGAGTGATTTCTTTCTTCAAAGCTTGAATTAATTTTAAATTAATATCAGTATCGGCATCATTAAACATAGCTCTTCTTTCAGAATGTCCAATAATTACATGAGTAATCCCTAATGATTTCAACATCAAAGCAGAAATTTCACCAGTAAAAGCCCCAACATCTGCATAATGCATGTTTTGAGCACCAATAGAAATGAATTTCCCTTGTCTATGTACAAGAGAACGAAGAGAAATAAAAGGTGCACAAATAAGTACATCTACATCATCATCTTTTACTTTTGGTTCTAGTTGATAAATAAAATCAATTGAATCATCTTTTGTTTTGTACATTTTCCAATTTCCAGCAATTAAAAACTTTTTCATAATATCTCCTTCATTAAAAAGTGGGAGGAGTAGAAATCCACAATATTTTTGCGGCTCCACTTCCTGAATTTTCTATAAAATGTTCCTTATTAGAAAGGAAATAAAATGTTTCTCCCTTCTTAACAGTTAACCTTCTTTTTCCTAATACTAATGTAATTTGACCCATTAAAACATAACCAAATTGTTCCCCTGGATGAGGATTTATTGAATGAGTTCTTCCTCCAGTATCAATAGATAACAAGATTGGTTCCATTTCAAATCTCATTGCGCTAGGTGCAATATAGGTTGTTTTAATCAGTAAATCTTTATCTTCTTTAACGATAAACTCATCTTCATGGAAAACCACCTTTTCATCATCAGTATTTCCAAAAAATTCTTTAACATCCGTACCTAAAACTTCTAGATATTTAAATAAAGTATCTAGAGATGGATAAGTAACATTATTTTCAAACTGAGATATACATCCTTTAGTGAGATGTAATCTATCAGCTAGTTCATCTTGAGTAAGGTTATTAAATTGTCTTAATTCTCGTAATTTACGCCCTATATCCATTACTTATCGTCTATGCAACTAATTCCTGGCAAGACTTTTCCTTCTAAATACTCTAAGCTGGCTCCGCCACCTGTAGAAACATGACTAAATTTATCTTCTAAATTAAACTTAGCAACTGCAGCGCCAGAATCTCCACCACCCACTATTGTAACAGCTCTACCATTTAAAGCAGCAATAGCTAAGGCAATTTGTTTAGTTCCATTTTCAAATTTATCAAATTCAAACACTCCAAGAGGACCATTCCAAATAACTGAATGTGCACCATCAATAATCTTGCTGAACTTTGCAATCGTTTTTGGTCCGATATCTAGTCCCATTTCATCTTTAGGAATCTCATTGAAACTTCTAACAGTTGCTACTGTATCATTAGAAAAACTTGTTCCAGTTACACAATCTAAACCAAGTTCTAATTTATCTCCACCTTTAGCAATTAATTCTTGAGCTAAAGCAACTTTATCAAGTTCACAAAGTGAAGTACCTATTTCTAATCCTTGAGCCTTTAAGAAAGTAAATACCATTCCTCCCCCAATTAGAACTTTATCAGCAACTTTTAATAAGTTTTCAATTACACTAATCTTATCTGATACTTTTGCACCACCTAATACAGCTACTAATGGGTGTTTAGGATTTTCTAAAGTATCACCAATAAATTTAATTTCTTTTTCAAGAAGAAATCCAACTGCTTTTTCTTTAATATTTGAAGCAACCCCAACATTAGAAGCATGTGCTCTATGTGCAGTTCCAAAAGCATCATTAACAAAACAATCACCTAAAGATGCCCAGTATTTTCCAAGTTCGCTATTATTTTTACTTTCTAATTTACCTTTTTCATTTAGATCTTCGAATCTTGTATTTTCAAACATTAAGATTTCGCCATCTTTTAATTCATTAATTGCTTCTTCAAGTTCAGTGCCTCTTGTAAAAGGTACAAATCTTACTGGCAAATTAATAAGTTCACTTAGTTTAGCAGCAACTATTTCTAAAGATGCATTCTTTTTATCTTCTAAAGTCTCTACTCTGCCAAGATGAGAAAACAAAATTGCTCTTCCACCATTTTCTACTATATATTTTATAGTAGGAATAGCTCCGACAATTCTATTGTCATCAGTAATTACTCCTTTTTTAATTGGTACATTAAAATCTACCCTTACTAAAACTTTTTTCCCTTTCACATCGATATCTCTAATCGTCTTTTTTGCCATAAAAAAATTCTCCTTTAATGTAAATATTATATATCATTTTGTATTTTTTTTTATTTTAATATTAAATAAATGAAATTTTTAGAAATAAAAAACTCACTTTACCAGTAAGTACTAGTAAAGTGAGTTTAAATCAGTTAATTATAGAACAGATATCTCAATAAGAGCGTAACCAGCTACAGCATCATAGTCAATATATACATAATGAGAGAAATCTCCAGCAACGTAAATATCATCATATAATTCGTAACCATTTGCAAGAAGTGAGCTAATATAATCTAATACTTCAACCTCTTCCCATTCAACTACTACATCAAAAAATTCAAGATCCCACCAATCAGCACTTAAAACTATAACTGTCCCTTCAAAAGTAGGAGAACTAAATTCAAATAAATCTAAAAGATCATCAAAAGTTGCAGTTTCTATTGCACTAATAGTAAGATAATAACTTGAAGAACCATATTTATAAAACCAGAATACATATCCTTCATATGTGTAGAAATGATTATTAGAATTTAGTAACACAAAATCAGTATCAACTAAACTGGCAACATAATTAGTTAAAGTAGTTGCAGTCCAACCAACTAATTGAATATCTAAGTAATCCTCTTCAATAGTAGTATATCCAAAAGCAGTAGATACTATTTCAGGAATAACTGTAAATAAATCAAATCCTAAGAAATCATTAACATCATCAGTAGGGAATAGATTAGGAGTAGGTCCAGGAGTAAAAGTAGCAATATAAACTTCAACTCCCCAAGAAACAACAAAATATAATTTAATACCATTTAATCCATATTCAACTAATAATGGATTTGCATTAGCAGTAACAACCTCAGCACCAGCTTCAACTAGTAAAGCAATGTAAGCAGTAACATCAGCATTAACCCAATCATGAAGTTCAACATTGAAATAAGGTGGTTTATATGTAGGCCAAGGTGTCCAATTAAAAGTTGAAATTTCAGGAATTAAATCAAATAGATTATCAACTCCTAAGAAAGCACTAACTTGTTCAACAGGGAAAGTAGTAGTAGCTCCAATAGTTCCAGCTAAATCAGGAACAATTAAGGCAATTCTAATACTAACTACTTGACCAGATACAGCATAATCAACAGCAACAGTATGTGTAGCATCAACCCAAGCAGAGAATCCATAACCAGGGATTAAAGTATAACTAAATGAAGCACCAGCTAATGCAGATTCAATACCAGCAGTAACAACTTCAACATCATCAATAACAAGAGCTTTAATTCTAGCAATTAGAACTTCACCAACAGAAGTATCACTAACGTGGTAAGCAGAAACTAATTCATCGTCAACTAAATCTGTAGGAACTAATGAAGTTGGATCTACACCAACGATTCCTGCAGCTGTAACTAGAACTTCTTCAAAAGTAGTAGCTGGTTCAAAATATCTTTCAACACTTAAATATAATGTTCCATTAGTATTACCAGTACCTAGAAGTGAAGTATCAAAACTAATAACCCATGTTCCATCTGTATATGCATTTGTATATTTTCCATATGCATAAGCAGTATATGAAGCTTCTTCTAATAAAGTAACATAAGTAGCAAGTTTGTTAGCAGAGAATCTATAGATAATTGCTTCATTGTAACTAGCATCATAAGTACCTCTATGAGAAGTAATTGCAGGAAGAATCTCTTCTGCTTCTTCTACAGTAATTCCAAGATGTCTAGCAATTGCAACATAACCAATACCATCAAATTCAATAGCGATATAAATACTAGTAGCATATGCATCAAGTGAAACAATTAAAGTGCCATCAGAATAAGCTGAAGCATATTTTCCATAATTAACAGCAACAAATCCTCTTTCAACTAGAACAGCAATATAAGCATTTCTTTCAGCAACACCAAATCCAGTAATATAAGCTTCGCTATAATATGCTGCCCATGTAGCAACATTTTCATTACCAGGGAATGGAAGATTTGCAACTAACCATTCAACAGTAACACCTAAACTTACAGATACTTGTGTATAAGGGAATAAGAATGCAACATTAGTAGTTATAAATTGAATAATATATTCATTAAATGAATCAACATAAACATTAATATTGAAATCAGTAGATACATTTTCATAAAGACCAGTAGCATCATTATAAACCCAATTGTAATCATTTACAAGACTTGTAGTCCATGCAGTAGCATCAGCATCAGACCAATCTCCAACACTAACTCTATTTCCGCCGATTAAACCGTCATGAGTAAGAACAGCAGGAACTAAAGTTTCTAAAGTGCCTGTTTCTAATCCTAAGAAAGCTTCAACAGCTTCGCTATCAAAGTAAGTACCACCAGCAGTTAAATGAATTATAATAAATTCAATACCGTTAGAGCCAGCTCTAACTCCATAACCCCATTCTCCAGTTTCATCGAAATAAGCACCAAAGAAAGAATTATAAGTATAAGTAGGATAAGTAGCTTCTAATACTGTATTATAATCTTTTAAATTAGCACCAAACCAATCGTATAATGAAACAACAGCATATTGAACAACTCCATCAGCAAAAGTATCTAAATCAGCATTTGTAGTAGTTGGAACTGCATAACTAGGAACAACTAAACCTTCTTCATCAAAGAAAGTCTCAATTTCGCCATCAGGGAATGAAGTATAATCACCAACTGGAGTTTCAATTAATCCAGACCATAGAACTTCAATTAAATAACCATCATAAATACCATATTGATCAACTCCAACTTGAACTAACCATTCACCATCATGGAAGAATTCTCCACCACCAAAGTAGATTCTAACCCAACCTAGACCAAGTAATTCTTCAATATAAGCTTCAACATCAGCTTCAGTCCAAGAATAAACGAATAATATAACATCAATACTAAAGAAAGTATCATCTTGAACAGCGGCATCAACCCATGAGTCAATTGTAACTTCAGGAAGAACAGGAGCTGGAACTTCAACAAGATCAGCATATAATCCTAATAATTCAAAAAATTCGTCAACTGGTCCATAATAATCTCCATAATATATGAATTCAATAATAACATCAGTATAAGGAGCTATATAATCATAACCAACATAAAGTAACCAACCTTCGCTATAATATTGTACTCTTCCACCAATACTTACAGGTAGCCAAGTTTCACTAGCATCAAGTAATGCTGTATAAGCATCAATATCATCTTGATCCCAGTCATTTAAAATAACATCAAATATATATGTACTACTAGAATAATCAACAAAAGAAGTACTTCCTGTTTCTACAACAGGGAATTCAGGAATTGTATTATCTTCACCATAACCATAGAAGAAATTTTCTATTTGTTCAGTTGGGAATCCAGTATAAACTCTATTTATCCATGTGAAAATATAAAATACAAAGTTACCAGCGGCATTTTGAACTTCATCATCATCAATATATAATACATAAATAGAATTATCAGGTGTATAATATCTAACTGTACCATTACTATTAAATGATGCTTGGTCAAATACAAATCCAGCTTCAACTAAAGCCTCTCCGTAAGCATCTAAACTATCTTGACCACCATTTTTAACAACAAGTTCAGCAATTCCAATTGGACCATCTGAAAAAGCCCAAGTTAAATCTTGAATTTGGTAAGTAGCAGATGCATAAGCAGGTAATTCAGCAGAAGTAATTTTAAATCCTAAGATATTTCCTAATGTAGTATAAGGGAAGCTTGTAGATTCAGAGTTAACAGTAAGTAAATTACTCCAATAAGTTACAACAACTCTAACTAAAATAAGAACAGCATCATCACCTTCTGCAGCTTTAAATACCCAACCATTCTTTTCAGAATATCCATGTTCACCTAAGAATGCAGCAGTCTTAGTACCAGTTACTTGTGCTAAATAAGTAACTAATTCATCTCTTGTTAATCCAAGTAATTCAATCTCTAAATATAATAAATCAGAAGGTTCAATACTTTGAAGACCAACTGAAATAATATAATCTTCTTCAGCAACATATAAATAAGGGAATAAATCTTCAAATACATTACCATTAAAAGTAGGTAAATATTCTTCAATTATTCCATTAACTTCTATGTTAAGTGGAGAATCAGGACGTTTAGGTACAGGAATAACTCTACTTACATTTGCAGATTTTCCTTGATAGAAAATAGATGCAAATATTGTAGGATTTCCAACGTTTGGAGCAGCAACATAAGGAAGAGGAGTAACAACTCCATCTTCTACTGTTAGATAAACAAGATCATTAGTTGAAAAAGAAACTGATACTAATCTAATAGCATCATGATATTCAATTTCCAATTCTTGATAAGCTGATAAATCAGTAACTTCAGTAGCACTAACAGTCGCTAAAATATCTACTACTTGTTCTCTAGCAAGTTCTACTACTGATTCAGCATTTTCAGGAACTGCACTAACAACCACAGGAAAACTAGCTGTAACAGTAGTACCTTCAAAACTAATAGTAGCATCCAAATTTCCAGTTGCATTTGGACGATTTTCTCCTGGTCTCGTTACTGTAGCAGAACCACCATTTATAGTAATTGCAGCATTATGGCTAACCCAAGCAACTGCGACCTCGTAGATTATATCATTTTGAACAACACTTACACTTGTAGGTACGGTAAAATCACTAATTGCCTCTGTAGGGACAGTTATTTCTGATTTTGCACTTGCAAGTAGGGCGTCCTTATCAATTTCAATTTTTGTGGTTTGGCAACCAACGATAGAAATGACTGAAACAAGGACTAATAATAAAAACATTAACTTTTTTTTCATATTTTTCTCCCTCCATATTAAAAAATATTATTTAATTATATAGTAAATATTTTTTTATTTGTTAAATATGCACTTTTTTTACGTAAATTAAAGAAAAATATCTTAAAATTACCATAAATTAGGTGTTTTTTCAAAAAAAATTAATCAATTATCCAGTTTTTCTAATACTTTAATACTTTTTTTATAATTAATAACTTTTCATTAAAAAAAGACTTAAAAAAGTCTTTTTCTATAAAAATTTATTTAATTCTTTGTTCAGTTTCACTATCAAAGAAATGACTCTTTGATAAATCTAATTCAAATGTTAATTTATCTCCAATTCTTACATTAGATCTAGCAGCAACACTAGCACAAATACTAGAACCTCCAATTGTAGTATAAATATTTGTTTCAGCTCCTAATAATTCAGCAACATCCACGTTAATATCTAGAGAAGATGATGATCTTTCCTCTCCTGATCTATCTTTAATATCTTCTGGACGAATTCCTAAAACTACTTCTTTTCCAATGTAACCATTTGCTTTAAGTAATTCAAATTTATCAAGAGGAATAGTAATAAATTTATCACTTTCAGTTTCTCTTGTTACAACTTTTTCAAATTCAGTAGTTGCATCTTTAAGAGAAATTTCTGCTTGAAGTAAAGATGCATCTTCTTTTTTAATTGTTTGTTTTAAATTTTCAATTTCAAGTTTGAGTTTTTTTAATTCTTCTCCCTCAAGGATAGATTTTCTAGATTCTAAGGAAACAAGATCTTTATTTAGTTTTAGAATATTTTCTTTTGCTATATCAACAACTTTATTTAACTTTAAAACATTATCTCTAGTATTTACAACTATATTTACAATATTAAAATTTCCTTTTTTATCAACTGTACCTCTTATGAAATTCATTGGTGGAGTTCCTATAAATCCTGCAACAAACATATTAGTAGGGTAATCGTATATCTCTTTTGGAGCACCAATTTGTTGAATATATCCATCTTTCATAACCACAATTCTACTAGCCATAGTCATAGCTTCAATTTGGTCATGAGTTACATAAATTGTTGTAGTTTCAATTCTATTATGTAATTTAATTAATTCTGCTCTCATTTGAACTCTTAGTTTAGCATCCAAATTACTTAAAGGTTCATCCATTAAGAATACTTTTGCTTGTCTAACGATTGCTCTACCTAAGGCAACTCGCTGTTTTTGACCACCAGATAAAGCACTTGGTTTTCTTTTTAAATAAGGTACAAGACCTAGTATCTCAGCTGCAGCCATTACTTTTGTTTGAATTTCTGTTTTTGGAACTTTTCTAATCTTTAATCCAAATGCCATATTATCAAAAACAGTCATATGAGGATAAAGAGCATAACTTTGGAAAACCATTGCGATATTTCTATCTTTAGGAGCTACATCATTAACTAGTAATTCATCAATATATAAATCTCCTGAAGATATTTCCTCTAAACCTGCAATCATTCTAAGAGTAGTAGTTTTTCCACAACCAGAAGGTCCAACAAATACTATAAATTCCTTATCTTTGATTTCTAAATTAAAATCAAACACTGCTTGAACTCCATTTGGATATATTTTATTAATATTTTTTAATTGTAAAGTAGCCATATTTTTCCATCCTTTTTAAAAATTATACAATTATTTAACGATAATTGCAATGTGCATAATGCATATATTTTCATTTAAATTCATCCTTAATAAGAGAAAAAATATAAAAACAATCAACAAAGTCCCTTAAATTGTAACCAGTTTCTCTTTCAAATTTAGAAATTCTCATATCTAGGGTATTTCTATGCATATAAATTAAACTTGCTGTTTTTGATGAATTAAGAGAATTTTTAAGGAATGCATAAATACTATGTTTCATATCGCGGTCTGTAACAAATTTTCCAAAAATATAATTCTTTAAATTAAAACTATCAAATTTAGAATAATTTTCGATTAAATCATTTTCATCATAAATAATTTTTTGAAAATTTAGAATACTAGGAAAGTTATCAATTACAAAAGAGGCATTACTTTCTGAAAATAAACTATCTTTTTTCTTTTTAGAAATAAAGAATGAAGATCTAATTAATAAGTCCTGAGTTAAAGAATTAATAAATTCAACTATTTCAGAATAATTTTCTGTGATAAAAAAAGAAAGAAAGTAAAGATTATCTATTTTTTTAGATAATCTTACATCAAGAAAACCTTCAATCATATTAATTGAATCATTTATTATTAATTCATTTAAATTTTTATCAAAACAAATTAAAAGATATGAATACATTAGAAAGTACTTTTAGACATATCTAATTTAATAAGTCTATTTAGTTCTACTGCATATTCCATAGGAAGTTCACGACTAAATGGTTCAAGAAATCCCATGACGATAACCTCATTTGCTTCTATCTCACTAAGACCTCTACTCTCTAAATAAAATAATTGTTCAATGGATATTTTTGAAACAGTTGCTTCATGCTCAACTTCAGAATTATTATTTAATACAATATTAGAAGGAATAGTAGAACTCTTACTAATATCATCTAATAATAAAGTATCACACTCAATATGACTCTTAGAATTAGTTGCCTTCTCATCAATTTTAACTAGACCACGGTAATTTACTATACCAGAATCTTTTGCGACTGATTTGGCAATGATATTGCTACTAGTATTTTTTCCAAGATGAATCATTTTGCATCCTGCATCTTGAATTTGACCTTTTCCTGCAAAAGCAATAGAAATTGTAAGTCCTTTCGCATAATCACCTTTTAAAATACAAGCAGGGTACTTCATATTAATTCCACTGCCAATATTCCCATCTATCCATTCCATGGTTCCGAAATCATCTACAATTGCTCTCTTAGTAACTAAATTAATGACATCATTAGACCAATTTTGAATAGTAGTATATCTGCATTTAGCATTTTTTCCGACATATATTTCAACAACTGCTGCATGAAGACTAGAATCACTATAAATAGGAGCTGTACAACCTTCTATGTAAGATAGGCTAGCATCATCATCTACAATTATTAAAGTTCTTTCAAACTGTCCCATTCGATTAGCATTAATTCTAAAATATGATTGTAAAGGTTTTTCTAACTTAACACCTTTAGGAACATAAATAAAACTTCCCCCACTCCAACAACTAGAATTAAGGGCTGCATACTTATTATCATCAATTGCTACTAATTTAGAGAAATATTTTTTAAATAATTCTTCGTGTTTTTGTAAGGCTGTATCAGCGTCTAAAAATATGACACCTTTTTTTTCTAATTCAATAGTCTCTGAATGATATACTACTTCACTTTCAAATTGAGTAGAAACACCAGCTAAAAATTCACGTTCTGCTTCAGGAATTCCTAATCTTTCAAAAGTATCTTTAATATTAGATGGTACATCTTCCCAGGATGATTTCACTTTATCAACTTCTCTTTTAAAATAGGTATATTTACTAAAATCTAAGTCTTGTAAATTAACTCCCCATTTAGGATTTTTTAATTTCTTAAAATTTGAATAACTTTTAACTCTTAATTCATACATCCAAAGTGGCTCGTTCTTTAAAACGCTTATTAATTTAACTTTTTCTAAACTTATACCTTTGTCAAATTCTAATAAAGGTTTTGTTTTAATTGAATCAATGTTCATATTAAATTTCTCCAAGACCTTTTTCTAAACTCTTCCAAGATAAGGTCGCACATTTTATTCTTGCTGGAAAAGTTGAAATGGAACTAAAAGCAAGAACTTCACCATTTAAGATATTTGGATCAACTTTTTCACCTAAAACAAGTCTTGAAAATTCATCGATCATTTTTTTAGCTTGTGTCACATTCTTATTTTTAATAACATCAGATAATATTGAGGCACTTGCACAACAAATTGAACATCCTGATCCATCATGACGACAATCTATAATTGTATCATCTTGAACTTTTATCTGTAAAGTAAGTTGATCGCCACAAGATGGATTTTTAAAAGATGACGAAATATAAGAGTTATCGTTAATTAATCCCTTATTTAAAGGATTTTTATAGTGTTCTAATATTACTTGTTTAAATAAACTATCTAAATCCATAATTATTTCTCCTCATATCTATTAAAATATATAATAGCTTCTTTTATTTTGGAAATAAAGATATCTATATCTAATTTAGTGTTATATATTTGAATAGAAACTCTTAAACTTGTAAGAATATTTAAATGTTTCATGACAAGACTAGCACAGTGATGCCCTGCTCTTACGGAAATATTATAACTACTTAAAAAAGTTTGAATATCATGACAATGAATCCCTCTCACATTAAAATTAATGATTCCTAGTTCTCCTTTGTTATAGATAGTTACTTCTTTAATTTTTTTCAATTCTTCGACTGCATAAATACTTAAAGCCTCAATTTCTTTGTTCTTAGTCTCAAAATCAAGACTATCCAAAAAAAGAATAGATTCGCTTGCTGCTATTATTCCAGATACATTAGGAGTTCCTCCCTCAAAAGAATAAGGAATTTCTTTGTAAAGTGACTCCCCATCTTTCAAGAACTCATAGACCATCCCTCCCCCTAGGTTAAGAGGTTTTATTAATTCAAGAGCCGTGTCTTTTCCGTATAGTACACCCACTCCGAAAGGACCAAATATTTTGTGAAAAGAAAAAGCTAGAAAATCAACATCTAAATCTTTTGTATCAAGACGCATATGAGGAACACTTTGAGCACAATCTAGGACAACCAATATATTATTTTTATGAGCAATTTTAGTGATTTCTTTAATTGGAGTTGTAACTCCAAGAGCATTAGAGACATGCGTAATAGCAATAATTTTAGTTTTCTTTGTAATTTGAAGTGCAGCTTCAGTGATAGTAATTTCATTATCTGTTAAATTAATAAATTTATTAATAGCTTTCTTTTTCTTACAAAGTTTTCCAACAGGCATTAAGAGTGAATGATGGTCTAGAGGACTAGATATTATTTCATCATTTTCATTTATATAATCTTCAAGTCCATTCATAATAATATTAATAGATTCAGTCGTTCCTTTTGTAAAGATAATATTTTTAGGATTAGTATTTAGATATTTAGCAACCAAATTTCTTGATTTTTCCATATCTTGAAGGGCACCAGTAGAAAGTTCATAACCTGCGGAATGAGAACTAGTTCCATTTTCTCGCAAGAACGTAGTTTCTTTATCAATAACAGATTTTAGCTTTAATGCGGTTGCTGAAGAATCTAAATATACTAAGTCCTCATTCTTTTTATAAATTGGAAAATATTTTCTATAATTCATTTTCAGGCACCCTCCTTTTTAAGACTACGGTAATTAAATCCATCCAGGATTTCATTTTTATAAGAATTATATAATAATTTTATAGCTTTTCTATTAGATAAACCACGTGAATTTAAATAAAACAAAGTTTCAATATCAAAATGCCCGATGGCTGAGGAATGACTTCCAATGTTATCATTATCAAAAATATCTAAGATTGGAAAGTGGTTGATTTTTCCTTTACCGGTAATTATTCCTTTTAAGTATTCATGAGTTTCACAAAATTTAATTCCCTCATTAATTCTAGATGTGACTTTAACATCAATAGTTTCATTTTTAGCAATCATATTAGCATGAATGTTACTTATTGATTTCATACCTTCATGATTTATAAAAATATTTATTTTAGAACTTGAACTAATAAATAATTTTAAGAGTAAACTACTATTTTCTTTGATATCAAATAAAAGTGTTAAATCATGAGTTTTCCTGTCATCTAGTAAAAGAAGATATTTTTTTGTCCCACTCACTGTAATCCTTGTAACCTCTTTTTCGTTACTTAAAAAACTATTACAAAAAAATTCATTTTGATAAGACTTAAATTCCATCAAAACCCTCTACATCTATTTTTTCTACTAAACTTCTATCTCCAGACAAAACTATTTTCTTATTATCTATGACATGAACTTTATCGACCTTAACATAATCTAAAATTCTTTTATAGTGAGTTATTACAATGAGACTTGCTCCATTTTCAACTAACTTACTAATATTAGAACCCACAATTTTAAGAGCATCAACATCTAAGCCTGAATCTATTTCATCTAGAATAATTAATTTAGGTTCTAAAAATTTCATTTGTAAAACTTCATTTTTCTTCTTTTCTCCACCAGAGAATCCATCATTTAAAAATCTAGATGCTAAATCAGGTTTCATATTTAGAGCTTCTAATTCACTTTCATATTTTAAAGCAAAATCAAAAACTTTCATGCTTTTTTGATGAGCTTTTAAAATTGCCCGATAAAAATCGCTATTATTAACGCCTTTTATCTCAATAGGGTTTTGCATAGACAAAAAAATCCCTTTACGAGATCTATAGTCTGGCGTTTTATTTATCAACTCTTCTCCTTGAAAAGAAATTGATCCAGAAACATTATAGGATGGGTGTCCCATTAAACTTAAGCCTAGAGTTGTTTTTCCAGTTCCATTTTTACCCATTATAACGTGAACTTCTTTCTCATTTATTTCCAAATTGATTTTATCTAAGATATCTTTGTCATCAATTTTAACACATAAATCTTTCACACTTAATAATAACATTTTAGTACCTCATATATATTATATCTTTTTTTACTTTATTTTGTCTTTTTTTATGAATTACTAAAAAAGGTGTTTTCATGTTTTTTATTTTTTACTTATTTAAATTTATAAAAATATTAATCTAAAAAAAAGGTACAACTTCCTTAGAATTTGTACCTTTTAAATAAAATACTAAATTTTAATAAAAATTAATTTCAAGTACGACAGAACTACTGCTAATAACGTTAATAGTAATCTGTAAATTAATAATTTGATTACTAACATACCATTTTTCTATAGTATTATTGAAAGTACCAGTTCTCAAATAATCACTATTTGACATGAAAGCACCATTTTCAATCGAATTATTCTTATCAACTTCGACTATTTTTACTAGTTTATGAGAAGTATAAGAATTATCATATTGGAATACATCCCAATCATTTGCACTTGATAATAATCTTCCATCAATGTGATAAATTACAATACCAGCATAATCAGGAACATAACTTAAATTCTTATGAGCTCGGTATAGTCCATCTGGAGTATAATACATAATAATCAAATATTCATCAAAGAATGTATTTTTCCATTCTTTAGTTAAAATAATAGCATCTCCAGTTTCTTCATAATTATTTAATACATATGTTGAATTAATGCTAGTAATAACAACTGGTTCAATCCATCCAAAGATACTCTTATTGAAAGGTCCATGATCTCCAGCATTATAGTCCATCATATCAAATCCACCAACTCCACCACGTGGTCCTTGGTAATCATTATAATCATAATAATCAGGTAGTCCCATTAAATGTCCTGTTTCATGAATATAAGTCTCGGCATCTAATTTTAGACCTGGATAGCCAGATATTGAGTCTTTCATAAAATCAATAGATACCCATTGATAGTAGAACAATCTTTTTGAATCATAATAATAACTTCCTGAGTAATAGTAATAGCAATATGCCCACCATAAACCAGATGAATAACTTCTAGAATAAACATAAATAACTGAATCAATATATCCATCATCATTATTATCATATAAACTAAAGTCGTAATCATCATCAATAGCATTTAAAGCAAGTCTTCCAAGAGCTTGATCTTCGTTATCATGATATTGAGAAGAATTTTTAGGAGCAAGGAATGCAGGAGCGATATCAAAAGTATAATTTAACTTTCCATAACTAGATTTATAATAGTAACTAGTTACCGATTCAAATCCAGTATCAACTGAAGTACCGTTGAAAACCAAGTTTAAGTTATTTAATTCTGTAGCTGTAAAACGATCATTTGGGAATTCAATAGGAACAATTAAAATTCTAACATTACCAATAGCAGGAATGCCACTTCTTCCAGTCAATTCAATATTAACTTCATTTAAAGTCTTTAAATCTCTAGCTCTTTGACCAATATATTCAAGAGGTTCTTCACTAGTTTCATCATAAAATACGATCGCATATGAAATAACTGAAGTTCCAATATCAGTAATATCAATCGTAATTAAACCTTTTTCATCATCAATAAAACTTAATTTTAAATTTCCATCAAAAATAGAGAGATAAACACCTTCAAAATTATAAAGAGATAATAAATTAAATTTTAAATTTTTAATATAAAAGTAATCACTCACATAGAAAGATGAATTAAAAGCAGAATAATTAAATGTTAGAGGATTTAATACATCTACTCCAAGACTAGCATATTTCAAATAATCTTCATAAACACTAATAAGTGAAAATAAACTAAAATTCTCACCAGTAATTCCTATATTAGTATAAATACCAGACCAAAATACAATATCATCGTAATTAGTTCCAACAATTAAACTACCATTATTGGCGTTATTATTTTGATTATATATACCTTTATCAGTAACTATAACTTTATTTCCATCAGAAAATTCTAATGTGTAATTAACTCCAATTTCCTCAATAGTTGAAATAATGTCAAGAGCAATCTCTTCTAAATTAAGAGGAATAAATTTCGCATAAAGAGTAACATCTCCAATACATTCAATTGTTTCAATAGAAGCATTTTCAAGATAGACATCTAAATACCAACCTGCAAAAAGATATCCTTCTTTATAAGCATCCTTCAATAGAACATGATTCTCAAAAGTATAGTGTGTAGGATTTAATATATCATTAACTCCACCATTTAAAACATAAGTGATTTCATAAAACTTATAAGCTAATATTGGTCTAACTGTTAAATCTGAGGAAATAGTTTCAGAAAAATCATAATCCCAGTTAACAAAATAGTAACCTAATTTTGGAGTATAAGTTGGAATATCATAATTAAACAAAGTTCCTTCTTCGACTAAATAAATACCATAAAGACCTTCAGTTGCATCTAAAAAAGAAACACTAAATAACTTATTTCGATAAACTTTAATGCTATAAGAAGTGATTAAATCACTATCATTTACTACTAAGAAAAAGTAATTTTCACCAAGGGATAGAGAAACTACATTATCAATAAAAGAATTAACAAATGTTTGATCTCTAGAAATACACCAGTTAATATCACTTTCATATGAAGAAAGTGTCTTAAAATCTAATGATTTAGTTGCATTAGAAACATTTTTTTCATAGAAACCGTTATTTAAAATAAACCCATCTAAGGAAAAAAATATCTCTCTCTCAAATTTCGCATAAACTTTTAAATCCAAATCACCTTCTAATTTCTCATAATAACTAGTATCAAAAGGAATTAAAAAATTTTCATCTACAAACCAACCAACAAAATTATAACCCTCTTTAGTAGGTTCAGTAGGAACTTTTGAAAAATCTTTATTTATTGATCTACTAGATATACTAAAATATAGACTATCATCAACATAAAAAGACACTTTAGAAACACCACTAGTACATGAAAAAGCAACTAGAAGTAATAAAACAAACAATACAAAACATTTTTTCATAAAAACCTCATTTCTACAATAAAGATAGTGGAAAGTACAAATTCCACTATCTTTATAAAATATTTTTTTCTTAAATTAACTAAATGTTAATGTGAAGACAATTGAATCACCTTCAATACGAATATTAGTAATACTATAACTAATAACAGCTCCATTATAATACCATCTTTCAGCATTAGAGCCAGTATTTTGATAACTTCCGCCTGGATATAAGAAATCACTTGCAGAAATAATATGACTAGAACTATTTTCAATTGAATTATTCTTATCAGCTTCAACAATCTTAATTAGCTTATTATCACTATCAGAATTATCATTCTTGAATAATCCTAAATATTGATGGAATGTATTCAAGTTAGCATCTACGTGATAAACGACAAGAGCAGGATTAGAAGGAAGAATACTTAAATTCTTATGAGCTAAATTCAAACGAGTTGGAGTATAGAAATTAATTACTAGATACTCAGTAAAGTAAGTATTAACCCATTTAGGTGCAATAACAAGTGCAAGAGGATCTTCAGTTACTCCGTCTGATTGGAAATTAGCAATTCTATATTCGCCAGAATGTTTAGTTTCAGTTCCAGTAACTAGTGGATCAACCCAACCAAAGACTATCTTGTTAAATGGTCCATGATCTCCAGCATTATAATCCATCATATCAAATCCACCAAGTCCACCTTTAGGTCCTACTGAATCATCATAATCATATAAATCAGGGAATCCTAGTAAATGTCCAGTTTCATGAATATAAGTTTCACAATTAATGAAACTAGATCCAAAACCAGAACCACCAATTGAATCAAGAGAGAACTTAATTGAACTCCAGTTATAATAAGAAGGTCTAACACCATCTAATACAAAGTCTGCATTTCCACCTAATTCAACGTGGTAAATAGAAACATAAGCCCACCAAATGTGAGAATCATGATTATAAGGAGTTGAATAAACAAAATAAACAGCATCAATGAAACCATCTCCGTTATTATCGTACTGGCTGTAATCAACAGTTGAGTCGTAAGCAGCAAGAGCAGCTTCCATTAACGGATATTCAGTTCTAGGTTTTCCAGGTCCAACATCATTAGTATAAACATAATAAGTAGAAGGATTTGGAGCAGTAAATACAGGTAGAATAGTAATATCTAAATTTAACTTACCATAACTTGACTTATAATAATAACTTTGAAGACTTTCCCAACCATTAGTATCTTGAGCAGTTCCACGATATATTACATCAATATTGTGCAATTCTTGAGAAGTAAATGGAATATTAGGGAATTGAATAGGAATTACAAGACTCTTTGTTGTACCACTAGGAGGTAAAGTATTGATTGGAGCAGCTTCTAATCTTGATTCAGTAGCTGTAAATACTGTAGCAAGTTCTCCTGCTGTACCAAATGTTGATCTATCAGGAACGAATGGATCTCCTATCTTAGTATTTAAATTAATTGGATGTTCTTGGAAGAAAACTTCAGCAGCTGTGTTAATAGAAGTACCGATATCAGTAAATTCAGCATGTCCTGTTCCAGCACTTTCGTTAGCATTTCCAGAATAAATGTAATCAACAGAAACAACTTCTTGATCTTCATTTAAATTAAATATTATCTTAGTTATTGAGTGAACATCAAAGATGTAAGCATTAACCCAGAAATCAGCACCTAAATAAGACTTATTATCAATATAATATACTTCATTTCCGCTTGAATCTAATTCAGTCTTAATATAACTTTCTCTATAATGTTTTCCAGCAGAAAACCAATTTTCATAAACGGCATCATAAGTATCTGCAGTACTTGATTCCTTGAATACAGGATTAGCACCAAAGAAATCTTCATATGTTCCGTAATAAACTTTTAATTCATCAAATACATAACCAGTAGCAATACTTAAACCAAAAATTCCAGCAGCTTGATATTCATTATATCTACTATCATAAACACCATGTTCAGTAATAATTAGATAATCTTCTAAATTATCAATACTATTAGTATAAGTCATCTTATAATTTAAATTTAGTGAATTGATAAATTTAGTAATATTTTTCTTTTGATCATGTTTTACCGCAGCAACTGTAGTTAGAGAATATGTCGCATTTAAACTACCTTGTTCAAGAGTAATAACTGTTGTTCCAACAGAATGAGCAGTAATTACACCAGTTTTAGATACAGTAGCAACTTCTTCATTTGAAGAAGTGAATTTAACGCTTTGAAGACTTCCAGCAGGTAAAACTTGATAAGTTAATTGAACTGGTAAATCTACTTCTGCTTTAGCAACCCCATCTACAGTAATAGAAGATGATGGAACTTTGACAGAAGAACTAAATGTAGTAGCCATAATACTTGAAGTTTTGTTAATACTAGTAATCTTTAATTGTCTGCTTAAAGAAGCACTATAATTAAGAACTATTGAATTAACAGCATCTTGTACTGGACTTAATTTAATTTCAACAGATGTTAAACCATTTAAATATAATTGAGTAGGATCAATTTGAGAAGAAGAATCACCAAAATATTGAAGTCTATTCAATACATTTGCAAGATCTCCACTAATATAGAATTTACTATCTGCAGTAGAGATATCAAATTCAGCTGCACTTAGATTCACTACAGAATCAAATTCTTGAGGTGTTAGACCTTGAGTAAAATACTCCATATCAACGATGAAAGGAGAAATAAATTCGCCAAAATAATAAGTATTTAAACCTTTAGCAAATCCATTACTTGATTCAATATGTTGAATTCCATCTGGAACTATTCTAACTGTTGACTTGCTAGAAGTAACTGTACCACTTTCACTGTAGTTATCAAAAGTAGCTGTATAATTAGTAGTAATACCTTTGAAATAATTAGTAATTACTGTAACAACACCCTCATCTACATTTGAAGGAGCAGGAGTCACAACAATTGTGATCGAGTCATTTATTTCTTCATCTTTTACACTAGATACTGTTACTACTGCCTCTCCTACACTAACTGCAGTGAGAACATCACCAGATAAACTAACCTTTTCTGAACCACTAACGATTTTGAATTGATATTTATCTTTGCTTACTCCAGTAGGTGAAACACTTACCTCTAAAGTGAGAGTTTCTCCAACTTTCAAAGAAACACTATCTCCATTTGTAATATCTAGACTTTCAACCTCTTTTGTGCCATTGACACAAGAAGTAATTATTAAACTAAATACTAAAACCAATAAAAATAAAACTTTTTTCATTCCTATAACCTCCTTAAGAACGTTTTATCAATTCTACCACAAAACAAAAAAAAAATGAAAATTAAACGTTTCTAAAAAAATTACAATTAATAATTGCAATATTTAGTAAAAAAAGATATAATATTTTTTGATATAAAGGATGGATTATGATTTTTCTTGATAATTTTTATAAATTAATAACTCCTGAGTTACTAAAAAGAGGAATAGATTATTCGGCAAACGTAAATATTGTAAAAAATACTACTAGCCTTATCACCTCGAAAGTAAAAAGCTATTTAACAGATGAAGATTTTAATGTTACAATCAAGTTAGGGAAACTTAACGCTATTGAAGAAGTATCTTGTACCTGTCTTGAAAATAAAGATGATTATTGTCCTCACGTGGTGGGAACTCTAATTAAATATCAAGGAAAAATAAAAATTACGAACCCTGATGATATAAATATTAATTCTGTTTTTTCTTCTTTTTTCTCTAATCTAATTTATTCTTTTAAATTTACGGAAAAAAACATGCCAAAAATCATGAATTTACTTAATGAGTTTTCTACTCAAAATAATTATTCATTATGTCATGTTTTTGATATTTATTTAAAAAGGCTAAAAGAAAAACAAGGATATTTAACTATTAGAAATATATTAATTAACTATTTTGTGAGAACCAATAATCCCGAGGTAGCAATCATTTTTCTAAAAAATCAATGCAGGTTCTCATATGATTCAAATATACTAAAAGAAATTGAACTTTTCAGAGATTCTTATTTAGTAAATAACGATATAATATATCTTCATTATATGATAAACTATATTATTTTTAGTGATAAAATTAACTATTTATCGTACTTTTTTATTGAAAAAAGCCTAACTGATAAAAATACATTTTATAAAATTCTATTATCCCAAATAGTTAGGTCAGGAAGTTATGATATCATCAAGGAAGTTGAATCTACTTGTAATAGCGATTTCATCCCCTATGCTCTTGAAAATCTAGATTTTCTAGTCCCAACATATTTTTTAAAAATTATTCAAGTATTTCAAAAATTTGATTTTGAATATTTTAAAACAATTGAAAATCTACTTGATTTATCTAATAATCTAAATTTAACTATTCGATTAGCAAGTAGAATTAAATCTAAAAAATTAATAACTTACCTTTTAGAAAAATATAATTTATATTATAAACTACCACTTAAATTAATACCTATAGAGATAATTCTAAAAGATTTTTCTTTTTATTTTGATAAAGATAGTGCTCTCTTAACTAAAGTATTACTTGAGTCAACTTTTAACTCAAAAGATATTCTTTTAAAAAGAGAAATATTCTCAAATTTATACATTAATTACCAAAATAATTCTAGCTTAGAAAAGTTTAAAAAGGTCTTAGATGAATTAGAGATTACTGACTATATAATATACCTATATACTACATACTCTTTAGATTCTAAATTAGAAATAGATTATAGTGAAGAGAAACTTAATAATTTAGAAAATAATTTTATATCTAATAATACCTCATTAAACATTGATAATCTTTCTTGTTTTGGTGAACTAACAAGTGCAAATTTCTTAAGTTTTAAAAATTCTGGATGGCCTTTTGATAATAATAGTAGTATCCTTCTCTCCTATCCTGATATTCCTTTTAAATCTTCTTATTACTTAACTATCATTTATAATCCTAATACTCATCAAGAATTGACTCTCTATTTAATTTTTGATGAAGCTTTTGTTGAGATGAAAATTTTAAATAACATTCTTGTGGATTGTAAATTTCTAAACGGATCTAAAACACTAGAAATGGAATACGCATCTTATGTAAAACATCTTTTAAGTATAGAGCCTAGTCTTCTAGTACAAAAAATGCATGATCTTAAAATTAATGAAATTAGACAAAATATTGATAACAATATAAAAAAAATCGAAAGAGAAAAGATAGAAGAGTTTGAAGAATATTTAGAAATTATGAGAGATATTAGGAAACCCTTAAAAGGATCAATTGATCTCTTATTTTCAATTGATAATAATAAAACACTTAATTGCTCTCTCAAAATAACCTGCGGAAATAGTAAATATTCATTTGATAATTTAGATTATTTTACTCTAAAACATCAAAGAAGTTGGGCGGGAGATACTTTTTTAGAACGTGAACTTTTTAGTGACCCTGTTAATTCTTTTATCTATAATGAATTATGCATTTTAGGGGAGGATTCTATCCAAAATCAAGATAAATTTTATCTAAAAATATTTGACTATTTCTTAGAGCATAACATAGATTTATATATTTCCTTCCATAAAACAAATAAAAATAAAAATAATCCTAATTATCTACTAAAAGAAGAAAAAAATCTAAAAATTATTGTTAGTGATGATGGTGATTTTATCTTAGACCCCGAAGTTATTTTAAAAAATATAATTTTTACGACAAACTATATCTTTTACCTTGATGAAGAAAATTATCAATTTTATAGATTAAATTTAGAAAATAAATATTTAGCCTATATAGTTAAATTTATTGTTTTAAATCCTAACTTTAATTTTAAACCTTACATCAAAGAATTACTTATCAAACATATGGAGGCTTTTGAAGATAATTTTAAGATTAGCGAAAAGCTTCTTGATACTTATGAAATAAAAAAATTTCATGCTAAAGTATTTTTTGATTTAGATGAAAAAAATTATCAAATTACTTTTAAAAATGAATATTATTTTGATAATCTTCTTTTAGAAAACTCATTTCCAAATGATGCCTCTAAAATTGATACTTTTGTGAGAGATTTAATTGATAAGAATGAAGAAATTCCAATTTATTTTTACAAGATGAAAAGAATTATTGAAGAGTTATCAAAACTTGGATTTGAAGATTCAAGGTTAAAAGATGAAACTCTTGTTGCTAATTTTACGAAATGTGATTTATCTAATCTTAAAAAAATGGCATCCATTTATGTATCTAATTCGATATCGAGTAAAAAAATAAGATATATTAACCAAGTAAATGCAAAATTAACTTTAGTTGAGGGATGGGTAAATGCTCATATTTATGGAGAGGACTTAGATAATGACTCTTTAAAGATAATTTTATCGGCCTATAGAAAGAAAAAGAAATATGTGCTTGTAAAAGATGATATTATCGCGATAGATGAAACACTTTTCAGAAATTTAGATAATTTAGTGAACGATTTATCTTTAAATGAGAATTTTTTACTAGATGATCAAAAAGTATCAATCTATAATATTTTTTCTCTTCAAGAAGATAATAAAAAAATTATAATTGATAGAGACGAGGAAATAAAAAATATTATTGATGAAATAAAAAATTATAAGAATTTCCCTTGTGAAATTAGTAGCGTGTTTAAAGGTATTATAAAAGAATATCAACTAGATGGATATAAATGGTTAAAAGTACTTGAAAAATATAAATTAGGAGGCATTCTAGCAGATGACATGGGATTAGGTAAAACAATCCAAATGATTGCTCTTTTAGAAGATGTGAAAGACTCTCTTCCAATTCTCATAGTTTGTCCTAAATCACTTGTCTATAATTGGTCCAATGAATTTAAGAAATTTAATTCTAGTGTTAAATATGAAATAGTTACTGGAACAAAACTAGAAAGAGAATCTATTCTAAAAAGAATGGATAATGGTACTAAATGCGCTTATATCATCTCATTTGATACCTTGAAAAAAGATTCATCTACGATTCAAAATATTAATTTTAGTTATGCAATCCTAGATGAAGCACAAAACATAAAAAACATGGAATCTTTAAGAGCTAAAACAGTTAAAGAGATTAAGGCAAATCATAAGTTTGTCTTAACTGGAACCCCTATTGAAAATGCACTTACCGATTTATGGTCAATCTTTGACTTTTTGATGCCAGGATATTTAGGTAATATAAGTGATTTTAGAGTATCAGAGAAAAAAATGATTCTAGAAAATGATACTTATGAATTAAAAAGATTAATCGCCAAAACTAAACCTTTCATTTTAAGAAGAACTAAAAGTGAAGTAGCCAAGTTTTTACCTGAGAAAACAGAGGAAATAATATACGGAACTTTTGAAAAAAAATCAAGAGATTTATATAAAGCAAATTTACTTCTTGCGAAAGAAGAATTTGAAACCAATAAAAATAGATTTGGAGTTTTAAAATATATAACAATTCTGAGAGAGATTTGTATATCTCCATCTCTTATTTACGAAAATTTCACTGAAATATCAACTAAGGTTGAATTAGCAGGGAACCTAATCAAAGAAGCAATCAGTGGTTCTCATAAAGTTATCTTATTTTCCTCTTTTGTAAAAGGACTAAATTTAATTGAAGATTTTCTAAATCTAAATAAAATCAAATACTTTATTTTAACAGGAGATACAGCAGTAGAGAAAAGATTTGAAATCGTATCTTTGTTTAATAGTGAGACTTCCCCTGAAAAAGTATTTTTAGTATCTCTTAAAGCAGGAGGAGTAGGATTAAATTTAACTGGTGCAGATATTGTAATTCATTTAGATCCATGGTGGAATATTGCGGCATATAATCAAGCAAATGACAGAACTCATAGAATAGGACAAACTAAAAATGTCCATATTTATAAAATTATTATTTCTGATTCCATTGAAGAAAAAGTATTACTTCTTCAAGAATCAAAAAGACAACTTGTCGAAAAAGTCATTTTTGAGAATGATGAAGGTGTTTCAAAATTATCTCTTGAAGATTATAAATATCTTTTATCTTAAATTTAAAATATTATTAACGATTAGAATTCAGAAAGTTCTAATTGAAAAGCACTAGAAACCCCTTCATGGTATACTTTATGATTATAAGTATTTAATCCTTTTTTAAGGGCACTTGATTTAGAAAATGCAACTTCTAGACTATTATTTGCAAGTAATAAGCCATACTTTAAAGTAGAGTTATTTAAAGCAACACTACTAGTATTAGGAACTATTCCAGGCATGTTAGCAACGCAATAATGAATTATTCCATCCACTACAAAAGTAGGATTATCATGAGTAGTAGCATATGATACTTCAGTTGATCCGCCTTGATCAATTGCTACATCTACGATTACACTTCCTTTTTTCATAAATGAATAATAACTTCTTTTAATTAACTTTGGAGCGGTTGCTCCAGGAATTAAGACAGCCCCTACAACTAGATCAGCATTCCTTAAAGAATTTTTTATATTTTCATCAGTCGAATAAAGAGTTTTTACTTTATTTTGATAAACTTTATCGATACTTGCAAGTCTATTTAAATCGATATCAAGAATAGTTACATCAGCTTCTAGCCCAACAAATAATTTTAATGCATTTTCGCCAACTACTCCTGCCCCTATAATTGTTACTTTAGCTCTATCAGTTCCAGGCACTCCAGAAATTAGTAATCCGTTCCCACCGCGCTCTTTTGTTAAAAGTAGAGATCCATAAATTGCAGATAATCTTCCTGCAACTTCACTCATCGGTTTTAAACAAGGAAGAAGATGATCAGCAGTTTCGATAGTCTCATATGCCACTCCTGTACAACCTGATTTAGTTAATGCTAGAGTTAATTCTTTATTAGCAGCAAGATGCAAATAAGTATATAAAATCAAATCTTTTCTTAAATATTTATATTCTTCAGCTAGAGGTTCTTTAACTTTTACAATCATATTAGAAGCTTCCCAAACTAAGTCTCTAGTAGATATAATTCTTGCTCCTGCGTTGATGTAATCTTCGTCCGTAAAACCTGAACCTACTCCAGCATTTGTTTCAACTAATACTTCATGTCCATTTTTAACATACTCATATACAGCTCCAGGTGTTAGGCCAACTCTATATTCTCTGTTTTTAATCTCTTTAACTGTTCCTATTATCATTTTTATTCTCCCTTAATCTAATAATTATTATACTCTCTTTTGAATTTATATTACTTTTTTCCTATTTTTTCTAAAATATCTATATTTTTATCCAAAAAACAAGATATTTATTAAATTTTTATTAAAAAAATGCAAATATCAACTTTTCTTTTAAAAAATAAATATAATATAAGAAATTAAATAAGACATCAAGAAGGCAGGAGAGATATAGCTCTATGAATGCCTACCAACCAGTAGCCATGGTGGTAAAGCTATAATCGATGAGATACGAGATAAATTTTCGGTAAAGTTAATCAAAGATCTTGTCATAAGGTCTTATTTTTTTATTAAAAAAAGGAGATTTTATGATACAAATTATTGATGTTTGCAAAGAATATTTAGAAACTAATAAAAGTGTTTTTGTTGCTTTAAAAAATATAAACTTAGAAATAAATGAGCGTGAAAGCATAGGTATTGTTGGTCAAAGTGGAGCAGGAAAGTCGACTTTAATAAGAATTATAAATGGTCTTATCACAAAAACTAGTGGTAAAGTTATCATAGATGGCAAAGATATAGATACCTTAAAACAAAAAGAGATTAATCTACTTAGACATGATATAGGTATGGTATTCCAAAACTTTAATTTAATAAACCAGTTAACAGTCTATGATAACATCAAATTAGCCTTAGAAATAACTAAGTATCCCAAAGATAAAGTTAAACCTACTATCTTAAAAGTACTAGAAGATGTAGGATTATCAGCAAAAATAAAAGCTTATCCATCTACTTTATCAGGGGGCGAGAAGCAAAGAGTTGGAATCGCAAGAGCGATAGTTAACAAACCAAAATATCTTCTATTAGATGAAATAACTAGTAGTCTTGACTTTCAAAGTGCTAAAGAAATAATTACACTCTTAAAAAAACTTCAAAGTGAATATAACTCATCAATCATTTTTATCTCCCATCAAATAGATGTAGTAAAAGAGTTATGTAACCGTTTTATATTAATAGAAAATAAAGAAATAGTTGAAGATATAAGTACACTAGAACTTTTCACTAATCCAAAAAGCAAGCAAGCAATAAAATTAGTAGATAGCGTGATAGATAGTAATATAAGTGTTAAAAATAGTTATAGACTTACCTTTATTGATTCCACAACCAATGAACCAATAATATCAGATATTTCTAAAAAATTCGAAGATATTCAAATAAATATATTATTCGCAAGAACTATTTATATATCTAATCATGAGATTGGATATTTAGATTTAGTTTTAAATGGTAAAAATCAGGAAAGTGTAGTTAAATATTTAGAAGAAAAAGGGATAAGGGTTAGAAAAAATGAATATATTAATTGATATAAAAAAACTAAGTTCCTCATTTCTTGAAACTTTAGAACTAGTATTTATTCCACTTATCTTTGTAATTGTAATTGGTTTATTACTTGGATTTATTTTATTCATCACAGGAGACACTGGTTTATTAAAAAAATCAAAGTTAGTGAAAGTAATTCATCTTACAATTTATATCATAACTGATGTAGCGAGAAGTATTCCTTTTGTTATTCTTATTTACGCCGTGATTCCATTTACTTTATCAATTGTAAAAACGATACTAGGAGTTAGAGGAGCAATTCCTCCTCTTGTAATAAGTGCCTCTCCTTTCTTTGCTAGAATAGTCTACAATGCATTAAAAGAAACAAATAAAGGAGCAATAGAAGCATTACAAGCGCTAGGCGCTTCTATTCCTAAAATAATCAAGGTATTATTTATTGAAATATTACCTGGTTTAATTAGAGGGCTTACTATAACAGTTATAACATTAGTAGGATTTGTTGCTGCTGCGGGTGCAGTAGGAGCAGGAGGATTAGGATTTTATGCTAAACAAAGAGCTTCAGTATTAGATTATAATTCGACTACAGTTGCGGTAATTTTAATTTTAATTTTAGTCTTTATAATTCAATTTGCTGGAGATTTTATAGCAAAGAAAATAGATAGAAAATAACTAGATAAAATCTAGATAATATAAATCATAAAATTTACACATTGGAGGAAAACATGAAAAAAGTAATAAATTTTATTTTAGTAGCAGTATTAATTTTAGTAGCAAGTTCATGCAGTAAAGACGAGGATACTACCATAAGAGTTGTAGCAACCGCAATACCACATGGAGAAATTTTAGAGTTTGCTAAACCTTTATTAAAAGAAAAAGGATACACTTTAGAAGTAGATATAGTAGATAGTTATACTACTCCTAATCCAGCAGTAGCTAATGGAAGTGCAGATGCAAACTTTTTCCAACATATTCCATATTTAAATGCTTTCAATGATAATCCTTCTACGACTATTAAATTAGTTAACGCTGCAGGAATTCATATTGAACCAATTGGTCTATATTCACCTCAAGGTGCTAAACATAGAAATAGCCTATCTGATATTCAAACAGGTGATACTATTCTAATGAGTAACAGCGATGCCGATGTAGCAAGATTATTAAACTTATTACATGCAGCAGGTCTTATTACTGTTAAAAATCCTGGAAGTCTTTCAACTACAGAAAGTGATATTCTAACTAATCCTAAGAATTTAACAATTTCTAGAAATGTTGATCCAGATTCTCTATTAGTTGCATACGCTGCAGGAGAAGCAAATCTAATTCTAATTAATGGTAATTATGCTTTAGCTGGAGGATTAAATCCTATTAATGATGCACTATACCTTGAAAGTACAACTAACAATCCTTATACAAACGTACTTGCTTGTACGGAAGCTAGTCTTAATACACCTAAAATCAAAGCACTTATCGAAGTACTTACTAGTGAAGCTGTAAAAGAATTTATCAGAACAACTTATAATGGTTCTGTAATACCTTCTGTATAATTAATAATTTATTAATAAAAAATAGCACTTTAGTTTAAAACTTAAAAGTGCTATTTTTTATTTTTTGAAAAATGCATTATTAAGCCATATTTACATTTAGAAATATTAGTAATTTTATAAAAAAAAATAATGATTATTTTTGAAATTTTATAATAATTAACAATATGCTTAATTAAAATTTTTTTTAATCTTTTCTTGTATAATTGAATAAGTATTAAATAAAGGAGACATAATGGCAAAAAAATTAGATGAAAAAACAGGAAAGAAATTACTATTATACCTTTCAATTATAACACTTATTTTGATTATCATTTATCTTGTAACACTTCTATTTCCAAGGGCGCTTAACACCTTATTTGTTTCTTTCATGTTAATTATTAATCCAGCTCTTATTGCACTATTTCTATCTTATCTACTAGAACCTATTGTTCTTTTTTTAAATAAAAAAATTCATATAAAAAGAGGTATCGCAGTTGGATTTATTATTATATTTATTTCTTTTGTTTGTTTAACTGGTTTATACTTTTTATTTAAAGTTGTCATAGAACAATCAATAATATTTGTTAAAAATACAGATTTTGATTATATACTATCGGAAATAAATAAATTCTTCTTATCTATTAACATTGATTTTAATTCAATGTTCTCATTTGAAAATATTGAATTAAGACCTATTTTAGTCGAAGGTTTAGCTGCTTTTAAGATCTTTTTCTCAAGCATTTCTTCCTTTGTTATTTCATTTGTTTTAGTAGTTGTTTTCTTACTATTTTATTTAATTGACAGAGATTTTGTATTTAATTCTTGGACTCAAATCTTCCCAGAAAAAATAAAAGTTCATGTAAGGGAAATAGGTAGAGAATCTAATCTAGTAATTAGAGCCTATTTTAGATCTAAATTCTTATCTATGCTTATTCTATTTATCTTATTCTTTCTAGTCTTTTTTGGAGTCCTAGGACCATCTAGTCTAGGTATATCATTAGTATTTGCATTCTTAATAGCACTCCTTGATTTAATACCTTATGTTGGTCCTCTTGTAGGTATCCTAGTTCCTATGATTTATGGAGCCTTATTCCCTGCCTATGGTCTAGATTGGTTTGTTACTCCACTTATAATGTTAGGAGCTAACTTTATTATTCAATTTATTCAAAATAATGTAATAATTCCTAAACTTGCTGGCAAAGAGATGAAGATTAATACTTTACTAATCTTAGTTTCTATGGTTTTCTTTGGAAATCTTTTAGGTGTTTGGGGAATACTAGCCTCAATTCCTCTTTGTGGAATCATTATGGTAATCGCAAAATACATAAAAAATTGGTATGATGATGAAGATAGTTTAATTCTTAGTATTCAAAATAGAATAAAGAAGAATAAAGAAGATCTAGAGATAGATCAATTAGAAACTGAACCAAAAGAGAAAAAAGTAAGAAAATCAAAAAAAGAGAAAGTTAGTACTCAAGAAGAAACAAGTAATGAATGAAATAGAACTTAAGAATAAAGTTGCGGAAAATATCTTAAAATACCGAAAGAAAAATAATTATACTCAAGCAACTTTATCAGAAAAACTATACGTTTCTGATAAAGCAATAAGTAAATGGGAGCGAGCAGAATCTCTGCCTGACATTTTTATGCTTCAAAAATTATCAGAGGTTTTTGGAATCGAATTAGATGAACTTATCGGTAACGAGAAAAAAAATATAGAATTAGAAACTAATAGTGAAAAAGATTCTAAATCTTCTAAAAAAGAAATTTCTCATAAAAAAATAATTCCCTATCTTGCTTATGCTATCTCTTGGTTAGGAATAATAATCATTGGAATTGTTTTAGGATATTTAGGAATTGATAAATACTGGCTATCTTTTATTTATGGGGTTCCTATCTCTTCCGTCGTACTTCTTGTTTTTTATGTCTTAGATCATAAATATTTTCATACGATGATTGCTATTTTAGTAATTATTATTACAACGGTTGCGTGCATATTTCTTACCTTTTATTTCTTTGCCTCGACAATTCAAAATCAATATTTGATTTTCATAGTATCTGGTCCCCTTTGTGTTTTAAATATTCTATGGTACTACTTCCAAATTAATAAACCTAAAAATAAAATTAAATAATGGATATTCTAAAAAGCGAAAAATTAAAAAATACACCTGTTAACAAACTTCTTATAGCTATGAGCCTACCAGCTATTTTTTCGATGTTTGTTCAAGCCCTTTACAATATCGTAGATACTATCTTTGTTTCTTGGAAAAATGATTCCTATCTTGATGCTGTAAGCATTGCTTTTCCACTTCAAATGTTAGTAATTGCTTTCGCAGTGGGAATAGGAGTGGGTGCTAATTCACTGGTTGCTAGATCACTTGGAGAATCTAAGGTTGATAAAGCAAATAAAACTTTAAATAATTCAATTTTTTTGTCTTTAGTTTCCGGAATAATTTTTATTTTAATAGGTATTTTTATTCCTAGAGTATTCATGCAATTATTTACGTCAAATGAAAATATTATTGATTATGGTGTTTCATATTTATCTATTTGTTTAATTGGAAGCACCTTTGTTCTCTTAGAAATAAGTTTATCTAGATGTCTTCAAGCAACAGGAAATATGAAAATGCCTATGATTGGACAATTAGTAGGTGCAATAACTAATATCATTCTTGATCCTATATTTATTTTCCTCTTTAATTTAGGAATTAGTGGGGCCGCTATCGCAACCGTAATAGGACAATTTGCGGCGCTATTAGTATCCATTTTTTCATATACCCGTTTAAAACAAGATTTAATGATCATTCCTAAATATTTTTTAAGACCAGATTATGAAATTATTAAAGAAATATGTATTATTGGTTTACCGGCTATGATCATGAATTCTATTAGTTCATTTACAATTATTATTCTAAATATTTTTGTGAAAGATATCAATTATGCTATCAAAGTACTTGGAATTTACTTTAAACTTCAATCTTTTGTATTTATGCCTATTTTTGGACTGATGCAGGGAAGTTTGCCGATCCTTGCTTATAACTATGGAAACAATAATCCTATTAGATTCAAAAAAACTTTTAATCTAACTCTTGTTTATTCATTTGGAATTGGATTATTAGGTTTCCTCATTTTTATGATTTTTCCAAAATTCCTTATGGATTTCTTTAATAGTAATAGTGATTTAAAAGAGTATGGTGCATTTGCTTTAAGACTAATTTCAATTAATTTTATTTTCGCATCTTTATCTATTCCTCTTACTAATGTTTTTCAAAGTCTAGGTTCAGGAATTAAATCCCTTGCCATGTCTTTACTTAGACAATTAGTTCTTCTATTACCTATAGCTTATTTATTTACATTACTTGCGGATAAAAATTATTTTTGGCTTGCTTATCCTATTTCAGAATTTATTGTTTTTTGCATATTTTTACCTCTTGCACTCCAAACAATCAAAAAAAAGGTTAATTTTGTCCAAGAAATTAGTTTTTTGTGATAATATATTTACGGTGAGGTATTAAATTATGGAAATAAATGATAATTTAAATTATAAAAGTAACGTCAAACACTATAACTTCTCAAAAAAACCAAAAAGACAAGCTATTTGGACTCTTTTTGTGGTATGGATAGTGAGTTTTTTTATCCTTTTAGGCTACAAGAGGAAAACTTATAGAATAAATATGAAAGGTTTAAAACGCCCATATTTACTTCTTTGTAACCACATGCAATTTCTTGATTTTATGGTTAATTCTCTTGTTAATTTTCCAAGAAGAATAAATAATGTTGTAAGTATTGATGGTTTTAGAATTAATACTTGGTTACTTGAAACAGTAGGTTCTTTTCCAAAAAGAAAATTTACGTCTTCAATCTCCTTGTTAAAACAATTTGATGTTGTTGTAAATAAATACAAGAATGTTTGTTGCATATATCCAGAAGCACGTTATTGTGTTCAGGGAAGTCAAAGTGATATAGATTCAAAAAGACTAGCTAAAGTTATCAAACATTTAGGAGTTCCTGTAGTTCTTCATCTATTTAAAGGTCACCATCTTGCAAATCCAAATTGGGCGACTGGAGGAAAAAGAAAACTTCCCATTCAATCAGTAATAGAACAAATAATTACTAAAGAAGAGATATCTCTTTTAAGTATCCAAGAAATAGAAGATATTTTAAATAAAAAATTTGTTTATAACGAATACCAATATCAATTAGATAATAATATTTTAATTACGGAAAAGAATAGGGCAGAAGGACTTCAAAAAATACTTTATAAATGTCCTTACTGTGGATCTGATTTTACAACTTACACCAAGAATCATTTAATATCTTGTTCAAAATGTAATGTAACCTCAGATTTACTTCCAAACGGTCTTCTTGAAAGAAAAGATGGCGATACTTTATTTAATAATATACCTCTTTGGTATTCATATGAAAGAGCTGAAGTAAAAAAAGAATTAGAAAGTGGATTATATCATTTTGAAATTGACGCGAAAACCTTTACTCTTCCCCACCCTTCTAAATTCTATGATATAGGAGTATGTCATATAGTTCATGACTGTAATGGATTTGTGGTTACTGGTAATTATAATGGGGAGAATTTTAGAGTTGTTAAAAAACCAAGTGAAAACTATGGTCTTCACGCCGAATATAAATTTCCTTATTTAAAAAATAATGATATTTTCTCTTTATCTACTAGAGATGACACCTTCTTTTTTATTGTTGAAGAAAAAGATAAAATTAGAATTCAAAAATTAGCAATCGCAACCGAAGAATTATATAAACTAGATAAAGAAAAAAATAAATAATTAAATTAGAGACACTTTTTATATATATTAATGCAATCTAGATAATCTAGTTGCTTTAAACTTCCTAATCTAAATTCGCTATTATAAGCTTTTCCAGTTGCTTTAGAGGCCATAGTAGTAATAGTTTCTTCATCAGGATGAATTCCTAAATCACTTAATGAACTAGGTAATCCTAGATCTTTAAAGAATACTAATAGTTTTTCAATTCCTTTTAATTTAATTTCCTTTTTTTCTCTTTCATTAAGAATATGATTTTTTGGATATTCAACACCAAAAACTTTAACCGCAAATTCAAATAATAAATCTTGATCTTCAGATATTATATAATTCATCCATCTAGGGAATATTATTGCAAGTCCTGTACCATGGGCAATATTATATAATGCACTAACTTCATGTTCAAGTTTATGACTTGTCCAATCTTGAGATTTTCCAATTCCAAGTAAATTATTATGAGCAAAAGTACCAGATATTCCTATTTCACTCCAAGCAGAGATATTTTTCATGTCTCTAGCAAGAAGAAGACCATTTTTAATAATTACTCTCATTAAAGCTTCACTTAACTCTTTCGTAAAATCTACATCATGAGTTTTAGAAAAGTATCTTTCCATAATATGACAAAGCATATCACAAACACCATTTGCCATCTCAATTTTAGGTAAAGTAGTAAAATAAACTGGATTCATAATGGTGAATATTGGTCTTAAAATTTCTAAATTTAAAGCGAGTTTAAAATTACCTTCATCATTTGATACTACACTTCCTGTACTACTTTCAGATCCAGCTGCTGGAATAGTCAAAATAGAACCTAATGGAAGAGCTTTTTTAGGGGCTAGAGAATTATCTAAATATAAATCATAAACATCTTTATCATAATCAATAACTGATCCTCCTCCAATAGCAAGAATAAAATCAATTTTATTACTTCTAACTATATCTATTCCTTTTCTAATTAAGTCTACTCTGGGATTTGGAACTACTCCCCCTAGTAAGAAATAATTAATATGTTCTTTCTCAATTAAACTAATTACTTCATCTAAAATACCATTCTTCTTAATTCTTTCACTTCCATAATGAATGAGGATATTAGAATATCCATATTCATTAATTATTTTACCAACTTCACTAAGTGAATTCTCACCAAAAATAATCCTAGTAGGTGAACAAAAATCAAAATTTTCCATTATTTTCTCCTTATTAAAATAAATTTATCTTTCCTTTCTTCGAAATTATTAAATGACAAATGTGTCATTATTTCTTTATAAGTCAAATCATATTTAGGCGCACTTGCGTAATAATCATAGTATTTCAAATCGGATAATGCTTTAGCTAACATCTGTTTAAAAACCCCATGTTTCTGATGTTCTTTTAAAACACAAGCATAATGGACATAAGCAGATAAATCATTTAATTTTATGGGAACTAAATTACTTTTTTTAAAAATATTATAGTTTCTTATTCCTTTAATAACCCCAAAAGAACCAATAAAAGACTTTAATTTAGGTTCAACTGCATTTTTGTTTATAGATGAAATACCAAGAACTCCAATTAGAAACATGTTATCCATAATAGCAACATAAAAACAGTCTACGTTAATCCCAGATTTTAAAGCAGCACCGAGTTTAAGAGGATTCTTATCAAATTTTTTGTAACTATCATCCAAACTTTTACCGATTACTTTCCAGATACCTTGGATGTCGCTAGGTCGTGCTTTTCTATAAAGAACGCTCATTTAAAATACCTCACCTTATATTATAATAAGAAACCCCACAATTTGCTATTTTAACTTAATTTCGGTAAATTTCGTATGTTTTGCATATTAAATAAAAAAATAGTAATATAACTTAATTATTTATTTTTTTTAGTTAAATAGTAAAAAAATCATCTATTTATATTCTTAATATCCTGAATTATTAAATTCACATGAAAAATAAATTACTTTTTTTAGATTAATTTGTAAATTTAACAAAACGTATTTAAAAAAATTGTATAATTTAAAAGAGGGTGGTGAAAAAATGATTAAAACTTTGCATGGAATTACTTCTGACCTAATTGATCCAAAAAACGCAGCATTAGAACTTTTACAAGAAATAGGAGGGACAGAAAAACTACTTAAAAACTCGATTGGTTATATTACTTGTCATTCGACTTTTTTAGCAGATAATGAGTATTTATCTGATTTAGTTAAAGAATTACCTTTTTTTGTCATAGGATTAGTTACTCCTGGTGAATCAACTAAGAATACAGACTCCCTAACTTCCCTTTCCCTTTCAGTTTTGACATCAGATACCGCTAATTTTGGAGCTTATAAAACAAGACCTTTAAGTCCTGGAGAATGTTATGATGAAGTAGGAGACTCCTATACTGAAGCTTTAAAACAATTTAAGGGAACTCCAAAACTTATTTTAGCACTTTGTCCTTTAACCGAAAATAATAACGGTGATAGTTATGTAAGAGCATTTAATAAGGCCTCTGGAGATGTTCCTGTTTTTGGTCTTCTATCTTATGATGGTTTTGGTTTTAGCAATGATTCTCCTTTGTTTACTTTTTACAATAATGAAGTATCTCGTTTAAGTATTTGTTATATTCTTATCGATGATGTTGATTTTAATCCTAAGTTTTACGTAGGAACTGTAGGTAATAGTTTTAAATTTTCTCAAGTTCATGTAATTACAGATTGTGAAGGACCATTAGTAAAATCAATTGATAATGAACCTTTCAGTTCTTTTTATTCTAAACATCTTTTAAATAGTAGTTCAGGAATCGAATTTATTCTAGTTCTAGTTAAATTAGAAGGTACCGATAGAATTTATTCTAGAGTAATGTTATCAAATAATTTCAAAGGCACAGGTTATGGTTTATTCGGTGGTGAATTAATAAAAGGTGCTAAATTCTATATTTCTTATTTAACCAAAGAAATAGTTATTCCATCTACAACTGAAATATTAACTGAGGCAATCAAAGAAAATCCTAATGCAAGAAATATTCTTGCTTTCTCATGTGCCACTAGAAATTCAACCTTGATGTTTGATGTTTATCAAGAATTTGAAACAGTTCGTGATATTTTAGGGGATGAATATAATTATTCAGTATCATTAGCAGGAGGGGAATTATGTCCAGTTTTAATCAAAGGTAAATATGTTAATATTTTCCATGATAACTCGTTCATAATTTGTATATTCTAAATGGCAGAAGAATTTAAAAACGAAGTAACGCTTGAATCGTTACAAGAAGAAATAAAAAAATTAAAAAGAGAAAAAAATAGTTTAGATAGTCAATTAAGAACTAATCAATTATTAATTGAAAGATATAAGAAAATTCAAGTTGCTTTTGATAATTATAAACTTTTCAAAGAAAAAGAACAAGCTATCTTAGATAGAAATATCGGATTATTTTTGAAATACTCTCCTTCTATTACTTTTTTGGTTAATAAGATTGGATATATTGTTTTCTCAACTGATGCCCTAATTGGTGCTCTAAGATTAGAATCTTTTAAAGAAATATATAATCACTCAATAAGTGAATTAACAGTTGAAATTGTTGATAGAAATTGGAGTGTTAAATTAGACCAAACAATTAAAGAAACCGAAAGAAGTCTAAAATCAATTTCTTATTTTGATAGAATAACTTTTGATGATACGAAATATTATGAATGTGAAATCAATATCGTACCAGTTATAGTAGATGGTGATTACGATGGAGATCTAGTACTTATCACTGATAATACAGAAATAATTAATCAACGTAAGAAAGCAGAAGTAGCAAGTAGAGCAAAAGGCGACTTTTTAGCAAATATGAGTCATGAAATAAGAACCCCAATGAATGCGATTATAGGTATGACAAATATCGCAATGAGTTCTAAATCAACCGAAAGAAAAGAGTATTGCCTAGATAAAATCAAAGAAGCTTCTGTTCATTTACTAGGAGTTATTAATGATATCCTTGATATGTCTAAAATTGAAGCTAATAAACTTGAAACCTTCAAACAATCTTTTGATTTTGAAAAGATGGTTATAAAAACAGCTAATGTAATTAATTTCAAAGTTGATGAGAAGAAACAAGAATTTTTAGTAAATATTGATCACGATATTCATCGTCAATTAATAAGTGATGATCAAAGACTAGCTCAAGTAATTACTAATCTATTGTCTAATGCCGTAAAATTTACTCCTGAATATGGAAAAATCTCACTAGCTATTACTAAAATATTTGAAAGTGAGCAAGATTTAGTATTAAAAATTGCAGTTAAAGATACTGGTATTGGTATTACAGATGAACAAAAAGCAAGACTTTTCACATCCTTTGAACAAGCAGATGGTTCGATATCTAGAAAATTTGGTGGAACAGGATTAGGACTTGCAATTAGTAAATCAATAGTTGAATTTCTAGGCGGATTGATCACCGTTGAATCTAATCAAAATGAAGGATCAACATTCATATTTACAACTGTCTTAGAAAAAGATTTCACTACTAAACCTTCTAAATTAGTAGATAAAGATGTAAACTGGAAGAATTTAAGAGTACTTGCTGTAGATGATGCATTTGAAATTAGAGAATACTTCTTAGACATTGCGGATGCACTGGGTTTCAATTGTGAAGTTGCAAGTGATGGATTTGGAGCTTGTCTCATGGCAGAAGCTCATCGTAAAGATCCTTATCATATTGTTTTTATAGATTGGAGAATGCCAGGAATGAATGGTATTGAGTTAGCAAATAAACTACGAGATATCACAAATAGTGCTTTAGTAATGATGATTTCATCTACTGAATGGGCAGAAATCCAAGATCAAGCATCTAATGCTGGAATTGTGAAATATGTTCCAAAACCATTGTTTTCTAGTCAAATAGTTGATATTATTAATCAATGTTTAGGTAATGATCAAATAGTAACTGGAGATGATTTGTTATTTACAAATCTAATTGGAAAGTTAGAAAAATATACAATTTTATTAGCAGAAGACATTTTAATTAATCAAGAAATAGTTCAATCAGCTCTTGAAGATACAAAGATTAAAATAGAATGTGCCGATAACGGGAAAATTGCTTATCAAATGTTTGCCAATCATCCTGAAAAATATGATATAATATTCATGGATATCCATATGCCTGAACAAGATGGTTATGAAACTACCTTGAAAATAAGAGCATTAGATATTCCTAAAGCTAAATCTATTCCTATTGTTGCCATGACAGCTAATGTCTTCAAAGAAGACGTTGAAAGATGTCTTGCTGTAGGAATGAATGATCACATTGGAAAACCATTAGATTTTGAAAAGATAATGGAGAAGTTAAAATTATATTTAAATTTAAACAAGGAGGATAAACAATAAATATGAATTATGTAACTGCACAAAAATTTGTTGATGTAAAACAAGGTATAGCACGCGCTGCAAATAAACCAGCTTTATTCGTTCGCTTACTTAATATGTTTTTAAAAAGTGAAGAGCCTGCCAAACTAAGAGCAGCCATAAGTGAAAATAACATTCCACTTATGTCAGATGTATCACATGCCATAAAAGGTATTGCTGGAAATCTTTCACTAAACTTACTATTCGAGGTAGCAACCAAATTAAACACTGAACTTAAAACTGGTGTTTTAAATCGTGATTATTACGAAGAATACGAAGATATTTTAAATAGCACAATTGAGGCTGTTAACGCTGTAATTACAGAAATTAGTAGTACATTATAGGCAAAACTTATTTAGATTAATTCTTGATAATTTTTCTTATCTTGTTAAATTTCATTTAATTGAATTTTAAAAGTACTTTTAGATTATAAAAGTACTTTTTTTTATTTAATATTTATGTTAATGTTATTTTTAGTAACAAAATATATAATGGCGGAAGAGATGAGATTCGAACTCACGTGTCCGTTAAGACAACCGCATTTCGAGGGCGGCTCGTTATAACCACTTCGATACTCTTCCTAATTAGTAAAATCTAAGGCTTTTTTTAATTCAATTTCAAGTTCTTCTTTGGGAAGTCCCATTATAGTATAGAAGGAACCTTCATAACTTGAAATAAAATTACGTCCTAATCCTTGGATAGCATAACTACCTGCTTTTCCAAAAGGTTCGTTAGTTTTTACGTAATTAATTATATCATATTCACTTAAATTTTTAAATGTTACTGCGGAAACTGTATAAAAAGTAGATACAAAACCCTTTTTAAGAATTGAGACTCCTGTATATACATAGTGAGTTCCATTATTCATAAATCTTAACATCTCACAAGCATCATTAAAATCTTTTGGTTTCCCGAGTATTCTTCTGTCTTTATAACAAACAGTATCTGATCCTATCACTATACAATCTTCATGATTTTTAAATACATCCATGGCTTTATTATAAGATATTATTTTTACGACTTCAGAAGGTTCTTGATTAAAATCAACAATTTCATCATTATTACTTGGGATAATTGTAAATGGATATCCTAACTCTTCCATTATTTGTTTTCTTCTTGGTGAACTAGATGCTAGTATAATCATCAATCTATCCTTATTAAATAATTAAAAAGATAAGAAATTAGTTATTTTAACTAATTCAAATCTATTTATATTTATTTCTCTTACCTTTATTTTTAAAATATATAATGTTATTAATTTCATTTTTATCTTTGAACCCCTTTCACTTTAACATAAGCACTTTTATAATAATATCACAAAAACCAAAAAGCAGTCTTTTTTTAAGATATAATTGTATAATATTGCGTACGAGGTAGTTTAAATGGCAGAAAATGATCAATTCAAAATAATAGATTTTTTAAAAAAATATAATATAAATAAAAACAATAAATATATCTTATCAGTCTCTGGTGGCGTAGATTCAATGACTTTATTACATCTTTTCTTAGATTTAGGACTTCCAACTATCGTATGTCACTTCAATCATCAAAAGCGAGATAACTCAAAAATTGAATTAGCTTTCATCGAACTTTTTTGTAAAAGTAGACAAATTCCTTTCTTTTCATATAACCTCAATTTTGACATTAAAGAAAATTTTCATAATGAAGCCCACGATTTACGTAAATTGAAACTTGAAGAAGTAGCTAGAATAAATAATACAAAATACATCGTAACAGCTCATCACGCAGATGATTTATTAGAAACTATTCTAATCAAATTAGTTCGTGGTTCTAACCTACTTGGTTATGCTGGAATGACTGAATACTATGAAAAAAATGGATTTATTTATTTAAAACCATTACTTGAATACTCCAAAAAAGAAATAGAGACTTATGCTTTCGCTAATTCTATTGACTTTAAATTCGATGAATCTAATATTCAAAATGAATATTTAAGGAATAGAATTAGACATACTATTGTTCCAATTCTAAAACAAGAAAATGAATCTCTACTTAATACAGCCATTTCTTATTCTCATATCCTAAATACCTCTTTTAATTATCTAAGAAGTCTTTCCAAAGAATTAATAGATAGTGATGAAAAAATAGATATTTCAAAATTTAGAAACGCTGATTTATCTCTTCAAGAAGATGCTATTAGTTATCTTTTAGAGAATGAACTCATTGAAAAGAATAATAGAGTAATTGAATCAATTAAAAACTTAATTTTAAGTACTACTACTAACGGTACTATCGATCTAAAAGAATCATATGTTTTTGTAAAAGATTACCAGTTTGCTTATCTAGAATTAAAAAACTATAAACCCCCTTATATTAAGGTGGAACTTTCCCAAGAACAGGGCAATATCTTCACATTATTTGACACAAAAAGTCTAACAGGAATTCATGAAACAACTATTAGTTATAATACTATTGTTTTACCATTATGGGCAAGACATCGCACAGATGGGGATATTCTTTCTTTTCATTATGGACATAAAAAATTAAAAAAACATTTCATTGACATTAAAGTTAGCTTAAAGGAAAGAGAAAATAGTTTAGTAATCGTAGATTCTAACGATACTATCCTCTATATTCCTAACTACTACGTGAATAAAACACTTGGTGAAGCAAATAAATTAACAATAAAAATAGGTGAGGAAATAAATGATAATTGATAAAATATTATTAACAGAAAATGAAATAAATTCCATTTGTACCTCATTAGGAGAAAAAATAACTAGTGACTATCAAGGTAGTGATCTAGTTCTAGTAGGTCTTTTAAAAGGATGTAATCCCTTTATATCTGATCTAGCAAAAAAAATAGATTTACCTCTTGAGATAGAATATATGGTAGCAAGTTCATACAAAGGAAATACTTTCTCAAGTGGGAATGTTGAAATAAGACTTGATCTTTCAAAATCAATTGAAAATAGAGATGTACTCATCGTAGAAGATATTGTAGATACAGGAAAAACTCTTGATGTAGTAAAGAAAATTCTAATAAATAGAAACCCTAAATCACTGAAAATAGTTACACTACTAGATAAAGTAGAAGGTAGATTAATACCTTGTGAATGTGATTATGTAGGACGTAAAATCGAAAAAGCATTTGTAGTAGGTTATGGACTAGACTATAACGATAAATATCGTAATCTTCCATACGTTGCAATTGTGAAAATATAAAAAAACAAGGAGAAAACAAGTGAACAATAAAGATCCAAGACAAACAGTAACTAGAAAACAACCTATTTATCTTATTACTTTTATAATAATATTAGTGGGCTTAGGTATTTACTTATTTATTACTAATCAAATAAATAATAATACTTACGATATATCAAGACAAGAATTAAAAGAAGCGCTAGAAAAACACCATGTAGGTGAATTAACAGCAATAGTAGTAGGCGGCGAAAATTATGAACAATATAAAGTTACAGGAACATTTCTTGAAGATTATAAAAGTTTATATACTCGTGAAAATTTTAAAATAGTTTTATACCAAGATGAAGTTCTAGAATTTATTAAACTAGGAGGAGCCGATTTAAAAGTTGACATTAAAGCCAAATCCTCTTTTGATGTTTTAGGTTTTATTCTTAATCTAATTCCTATCGGATTCTTAATTTTTGTTTTATTTTATCTCTTAAGAAATGCAAATTCTTCTAATAATAAAGCATTCGATTTTGCAAAATCAAGAGCTAAACTATCAAGAAGTAAAGCTGTTACTTTTAAAGATGTTGCGGGATGTGATGAAGAAAAAGTGGAATTAGAGGAAATCATTGATTTCTTGAAAAATCCAAAGAAATATATTGATATGGGAGCAAGAATTCCTAAAGGTATTCTTTTATGTGGTTCTCCTGGTACAGGTAAAACCTTGCTTGCAAAAGCAGTTGCTGGAGAAGCAAATGTTCCATTCTTCTCAATATCTGGATCTGATTTTGTTGAAATGTTTGTAGGTGTCGGGGCAGCAAGAGTTCGTGATTTGTTTAAAGTTGCGAAAGAAAACTCTCCATGTATTATATTCGTAGATGAAATTGATGCTGTTGGTAGACAAAGAGGTACTGGTTTAGGAGGAGGTCATGATGAAAGAGAACAAACTCTTAATCAATTGCTTGCTGAAATGGATGGTTTCTCAACTACAAGTGGTATTATCATGATGGCAGCAACCAATCGTCCTGATGTTCTAGATCCTGCATTATTACGTCCAGGAAGATTTGATAGAAAGATTATTATTAGTTTACCAGACTTAAAAGCAAGAACTCAAATTATTGAAGTTCATATTCGTAATAAAAAAATTGATCCTAAAATTAATTTAGAAGAATTAGCACGTAGAATGCCAGGTTTTAGTGGTGCAGAAATAGAAAATACACTTAATGAAGCGGCATTACTTGCAGCTAGAGAAAATAGAACTATGATACTAGAACCAGATTGTGATGAAGCAATCGATAGAGTTATGATGGGACCTGCTAAAAAATCAATTAAGTACACGGAAAAAGAAAAGAAGATGATTGCATACCATGAAGCAGGACATGCTGTAATTGGAATATTAGTTGAAGATGCTAATAAAGTCCAAAAAGTTACAATTATCCCTCGTGGAATGGCTGGTGGTTACAATTTAATGACTCCACTAGTTGAAACATTTACTGCCTCTAAAGATAGACTTCTCTCAGAAATCACAGGTTTCTTAGGTGGAAGAGTTGCGGAAGAAGTAGTATATAATACAATTTCAACAGGTGCTGTAAATGATATTCAACATGCAACTACTATTTCTAGAAATATGGTTACCAGATATGGTATGTCAGAATTAGGACCTATCATGTACGAAAATTCAACTGGAGATGTATTTTTAGGTAGAGATTATTTCAATGAAAAGAATTTCAGTGAACAAATTGCTCATGAAATAGATATTGAAGTTAGAAAAATAATTGATTCTTGTCATAAAAAAGCGACTGAAGTAATTACTTCTCATCGTGATTTACTAGATAACATTGTCAAATATCTATTAGAAATAGAGACTCTAAATGCATCAGATATCAAAGAAATCTTTGAAACTGGTAAACTCGCATGGTACGATACTAGCCATACAAAATGAGAATAGATAAATTTTTAAAAGTATCTAGAATAATAAAAAGAAGAACGCTTGCGAAAGAAGCAGCGGTTAGAAAATTACTAACCATTGGTGATAAAGAATTGAAACCTTCATATCAAGTTAAAGTAAACGATATTATTACCTTGACCCTTGGTTTTAAAATAATAGTATTCAAAGTTTTATCGCTTTCTAAATTGGAAGAAATGTATCTAATAGTAAGTGAAACTTTTAGAAAAGGGGAAAACTAAACAAAAAATGGAAAAAAATTTAACTGAACAAGAAATTATAAGAAGAGAAAAAGCTGATAAATTAATTGAACGTGGGATTAATCCTTATGGTTCAAGATTTGATAGGACTTCAAATTCTAAATTAATTAAGGATACCTATGAAACTTTTGATCATGACTATTTTCTTGATAAAGAATATCTTGTTAAAGTAGCTGGTAGAGTTGTACTTAAACGTGGTCAAGGAAAAGCTGGATTTATGAATATTTTAGATAAATTTGGAGTTATTCAAGTTTATGTTAAACTAGATTTAGTAGGAGAAGAATCATTTTTTATCTACTCTCAGAGTGATTTAGGTGATATTTTAGGTATAGAAGGTACTATATTTAGAACTATGACGAATGAACTTACTATCAAAGCGAGACAAGTCACTCAACTTTCTAAAGCTCTTAGACCTCTTCCGGATAAGTTCCATGGTCTTCAAGATATTGAAGAAACAAGAAGAAAAAGATATCTCGATTTAATAACTAGCGTGGATGCCAGAAAAGTTGCCTTTGCTAGGCCTAAAATTATTCGTACTATTCAAAATTATTTAGATAATCTAGGTTTTGTAGAAGTAGAAACTCCTATCCTTCAAGCAACTCTTGGAGGAGCTTCAGCTAGACCTTTTAAAACTCATCATAATACCTTAGATATGGATTTTAATTTGCGTATTGCTACAGAATTACATCTTAAACGTTTAATAGTAGGTGGAATGGAAGCAGTATACGAAATAGGTCGCTTATTTAGAAATGAAGGAATGGATGCTAAACATAATCCAGAATTTACTACTATTGAAGCTTATCTTGCTTACTCAGATATTTATGGGATGATGGATTTAGTAGAAAATATATTCCATGAAGTTAGCGTTAATGTATGTCAAACAACTACTGTTAATTTTGATGGAAAAGAAATAAATCTTGCTAAACCATTTAAAAGAATTCATATGGTTGATGCAATTAAAAATGTTACTAATATTGATTTCTTCACTATTTTTGATTTTGAAGTAGCTAAAAAACTAGCAATTGATAACGGTATTAAAGTTGAAAAACATTTCTCAATAGGTCATATTATTGAAGCCTTTTTTGATAAATTTGTGGAACCAACTATTGTTCAACCAACAATTATTTATGGTCATCCATTAGAAATAAGTCCTCTTGCTAAAAAGAGTGAAAAAGATCCAAGATTTACTGATAGATTTGAGCTTTTCATTGCGAGCAGTGAATACGCCAATGCGTTTAGCGAGTTAAATGATCCTTTGGATCAAAAAGAAAGATTCTTAAATCAACTAAAAGAAAAGAACTTAGGAAATGATGAAGCTAGTGAATATGATGCTGATTTCATCGAAGCACTTGAATATGGAATGCCTCCTACTGGTGGAATTGGTATTGGAATCGATCGTCTTGTCATGTTAATAACAAATACTCCAAATATTAGAGATGTTATTTTATTTCCACATTTAAAAAATAAGTAGGTTTATTATGTCTCAAATAGATGAAGTTTTCTTGAAAGATAAATATCTTGATTTACCATATCGTATCTATATTCCTAAAAATCCCATTAAACTCTTTGTTTTCCTACATGGAGCTGGAGAAAGAGGAGATGATAATACTCTTCATATAATTACTAATAATACTCTTTTGAAAAAACTAGTTTCAAATGAATTAACAAGTAATAATTTTATTGTTTTAGCACCTCACTGTTACAATACGGATAAATGGTGTAATTATCAATTAATTGATGAGAATTATTCTCTTGATTATGATAAGATACCACTTTCAAAACCTTTAAGAGAAGCAAAAGAGTTAATCGAGTTAATTCAAGAGAGATATCATATAGATAGTAATTCAACTATTATTGAAGGTCTCTCAATGGGGGGACTAGGAACACTTGCTTTAAGCAGAAGATTTAATTTAGCGAAAAAATATATCAGTATTTGTGGAGCTGGTGACTTATACTATACTTCTAATTACAAGAATAAAGAATTTTTGTTGTTTCATGGAACTAAAGACCCAGTTATAAATTATAATTGTTCTTTGAAGTTTTCAGAAATGCTAAATAAAAATAAAATTAAAAATGAACTTGTTTTATATGAAGGATTTGGTCATGATTCTTGGACAAGTGCTCATGATAGTGATTTAATATTTGATTTTATTACTAAATAATTCGTACTTCTAAAATAGCATATTATTTACAAGATTAAATATTTTAAAAAGTTAAATAAATAAAAAGATTCCTTTAACTCAAGGAATCTTTTTTTATTCTAGTAATTAGAATATTTAATTTTATTATGATCCGAATTTTTAATTTAAAATTCCTAGTCCTACTTTTCCTTTCACTTTTTTAATCATTCTTGAAGCGTAAATAGAGGCTTTATTAGCGCCACTAACTAAAATATCTTCAATATCCTTAGGTGTGTAACTATTAAACTTAGAATGAAGGTTTTCTAGAAATTTATAAACTATCTCACCTAAATCATTTTTAAATGCTTGATATTGTAAGTCCCTATATTTTTCTTCTAATAAAGAAATATCAGTATTTGTAAGAGCAGAATAAATAGTTAAAAGATTAGATATTCCTGGTTTATTAACCTCATCATATTTAATACCACCTAATGAATCTGTAACCGCTGATTTTATTTTATTTCTAGCAGTAGCGAGATCATCAAGTAAGAGGATGTAACTCTTTGGATCATCATCTGTCTTACTCATTTTTTTACTTGGATCTTGAAGGCTTTTAATTCTTTTCCCTACTTTTGGATAGATAGCTTCAGGTACATTAAATGTTTTACCATAATAAGAATTAAATCTCTCAGCTAAATTTCTAGTAAGTTCAAGGTGTTGAGTTTGATCATCTCCAATTGGAACATAATTCGCATTATAAAGCAAAATATCAGAGGCCATTAGGGCTGGATAAGTAAAGAGAGAAGTTCTAATTCCATCTTCTTGTTTTAATTTTTTATCTTTGTATTGAGTCATTCTTTCCATCTCACCCATATAAGATGTAGATTCCATTATCCATCCTAAATAAGGATGTTCAATGACATCAGATTGACAAAATATTGTGACTTTATTAGGATCTAATCCACAAGCTAGGTAATTAAGAGCAATATCTCTAATTCTTTTTTTTAGATTAGCCTTTTCACTTTTAACAGTTAAGGCATGCAGATCAGCAATAAAAAGAAAAAATAAATCTCCCTCTTCAAGACTATCTTGAATTTCTAAAAATTGTTTAATTCCACCTATATAATTACCTAGTGTTAATTCACCAGTTGGTTTTATACCAGATACAATAATTTTCCCCATTTATTCGTTAACTACCTTTTCAAGTTCATCTAATAAATAATTAAATCTATCAATGACAGCAAGATAAGAATCTTTTTCTGTTAAATCTACTCCTGCTAATTTAACGATATCGATAGAATGAGTAGATCCACCAGCTTTAAGCATTTTTAATAGACCTTCATATCCTTTATCTTTATTTTTTTGAATATTTTTATAAATTGCAAGACTTGCTGCAAAACTACTTGCATATTGATATACATAATAAGGAGAATAATATAAATGAGGAATATAACACCAAACTAATTCTTTTCCATCTTCTTTAGTAATATCAATATCGTAATAATGTTTATATAAATCGATCATAATGGCAGAGAGAGTAGAAACATTAAATGGTTCATTTTTCTCAATAATCTTATTTGCTTCATATTCATAATTAGCAAAAAGAGTTTGGCGGAAGAAAGTAGACATAATAGAATCAATAGCTTTTTCAATTAAATTGATTTTTTGATTTTTATCAGTACTATTTTTTAAAAGGTAATCTAATAAAATATGTTCATTAAAAGTAGATGCTATTTCAGCAACAAATATAGTATAATTAGCAGTCTCATAACTTTGATTTTCATTAGAAAAAATGGAGTGAGAAGAGTGTCCTGCTTCATGAGCTATAGTAAAAATTGAATCAAGAGACTTATCATGATTTAAGAGAATAAGTGGATGAAAACCGTAAATACTATTCGAATAAGCACCAGTTCTCTTAGTATCAAATGGTTCGCTATCAACAAAACCATCTTCTAAAGCAACTTCTACATTATGATATAATTCAGGATTAGTATCTTTCATAGCCTTTAATACTATTTCTTTTCCTTCTTCATAAGTATACTTTGATTTATCTTCTGTTAAAGTTAAAAATCTATCATAGGTATGATAAGTATCTAGTTTTAATAATTTCTTTCTTAAAGCAATATAACGTCTAATTGAAGGACTTGCGGAATATGACGCATCAATTAAGGATGTAAATACTTTTAAAGGGATGTTTTCACCGTCAAGTTTTGCTTCTATAGCAGAATTATATCCTCTGATTCTTGCATTAGTATATTCAAATGTAAGTATTTGTTCGTAAAGATTAGCGTATGAGTTTTTATTATCACGATATCTCTTGTAAACAGCGCTAAAAATTGCTGCTCTATCTTCAGGAGTCTTTGAATTCTGAATAAGAACAGGATAATTAGAATGATTAACTACTACTTTTGTGCCATCGGATAGACTAACTTCTTGATTAACAGGATCTAATATAGCAAGCGATTGGTAGAAATTCTTGAAAGTATTATCAAGTCTTCCAAATGTAGAAATAATTCTTTCTTCTTTGTCAGAAAGTATTCTTTCAGATAATCTGAAAAGCTCATTATAACTAAACTCATAAGATGCGTATTTAGGATTATTTTTTATAAATCCTAGAATTGTTTTACTTCCAATTTTAATAATTTCAGGATTAATAAAAGAAGCATCACTACTATATTCAGTGAGTGCAACCATAAGACTATTTCTCTTATTTGCGTATGTATCATTTGCTAAATCTAGATCGGCATGTGAACTAACATATACATATAATCTAGAAAGTATTTCATCTATTTCATGAGATAAATCAAGGCAAGCTAAAAAACTTTTTTCCTCGTGTAATTTCCCGTTATATCCTTTAATAAGATCTTTAATACTTAAAAACCTTTCGTAATCTTTATCCCAATCTTCTAAACTCTTATAAAAAACACTTAAATCCCATTTTGCCATCTTAATCTCTCCTTTTCTATACTGACGATAATTACAAAATAAACTATTTAAATTATATCAAAATACCTTGATATTTAGGTAAAATTAAATTTATAACTCTAAAATATGGAAATAATAAACTCTAATTTTTAATATTTTTAAATTTTGAGTTTTAAATAAATAAGTCAAATAAGAAACATTTTTTTAAAAGATAAAGTCTTAATTGTCGATATTTTTACAAATTTTGTGCCATGAACCTAAATTTAAAGCTAAAAATAAAGGAAAATATCATTAAATAGCAAAATATATCAATTTGCTATTGACATTTTGGAAATAATGTTATAAAATATAAAGCGTTATGTTTTATAACAAAAAGGAGATTTATGGTTGTTATTTATACTACACCTAGTTGTTCATCTTGCAGAAAAGCAAAAAAATGGTTAGATCAATTTCATGTCGAATATAGCGAAAGAAATTTAAATGGACAAAATTTATCAATGTTAGATATTGATCAAATGTTATTAAATGCCGATAATGGTTTTGACGATATTATTTCTACTCGTTCTAAAGTTTTTAAAGACAAAAACCTAAATACCGCAGGTATGTCGACATTAGAACTAAAGAAATTCATTATCAATAATCCCAATGTTTTAAAACGTCCTATTATCTTAGATGTTGAGAAATCAAGAATGCAAGTTGGTTATAATGAAGATGAAATTAGAATCTTTATTCCTGCCTGGTTAAGAGCTGTTATAAATAATCCTTCCCTTATCAAAGAAGGTAAAATTGAATTCAATATCACAGAAAAAGATTTAGAAGAATTAAAATAAATATATATCAAAAAATATATTAAAATTCAAATAAAGTCGACACCATTTCCGTTTCTGGAATTAGTGTCGATTTTTTGTATAATATTTCTAATAACAAATTATTTCAAATAATTTTCATCTAATAAAAAATCAATTATATTCACTCTTTCATATCCAAACTCTAAAGTAGTGAAGATTGGATTCTCATAAGTAATTATTATTTTCCTAAAATTATCACCTATCAAACTAAATGATCTAGTTTCTTGATTTATTTTTTCCATTGAAGGGAGGGAAAATGCTATCTGAATGTAATACCTTTTATCCCCTCTTCTTGCAATAAAATCAACATCAATTGCTTTTTTATCGGCTCCATATACGATTCCAATATCCACTAAATAACCTCTAGATAATAGTTCTATGTAAATTATATTTTCTAAAAGATGAGTAGGTTCATATTGTCTAAAGTTTAATCTTGCATTTCTTAAGCCATGATCTTCTAGATAGTATTTAGATATAGTATGTAGATATTTTTTTCTTTAATATCATATCTTATTGCTTTTTCAAATAAAAATGAGTTAACTAGATAAGTGACATATTTACTAATTGTATCATTTGTTATTTTTACCCCATTTGAATTTAATGTATTTTCAATATTTCTAATACTTGTATATGAACCTATATGGTGTAAAAAAATTTTTATGAGCAGGTATCAGGTCTACTCATTCGCTTTATCGTCTTGTACAGACGTCACATAAATGCATATTTTAAATATATATGCAAATATGTGATATAATTAAATTGTAGAAACAAAACCTCCGAGGGAATTTCCTTAAATGGAAGTTCTAACAAACTTATTAGTTTTCGTGGCGTTTCTACATTTTTAATTATACTTGTACTATTTGTCCCCCATTACAACTTGAAGATGAAATAGTATTAACAATACTCTCTAGTACTTCTACTTTATCTACACGATTTCTTTCAACTATATCCTTAATATATACTAAATTAAATAGAGATTTTAAATACTCTTCTTTATCTTCGTCATTTTTTAGATTTAAGAGAAATGGCATCCCTCCATATCTCATAAAAATATTAAATTCTTGATACTTATCAAAACCAGTATAAATCTCTTTAAAAGTTAATGGATATAATTTTATCTGATCATCTCTTCCTCTCAAATTAGTGCTTATCTCATTAGATAATAATTTTGAATTAGATCCAGTAACATAAATGTCAATTTTCCCTTTGTAGTTTAAACTATTTAATAAAGATTCATAACCATCAAGTGATTGAATTTCATCAATCAACAAATAATAATTTGTATTCTCAACAATTCTTTCTTTTATATAATTAAAAAGTTTAATAGGTTCAAGCAAATAAGCATATTCTAAATCGTCTAGACTAATAGAAATAATATTCTCCGATTTCACTCCTTAGGATATCAGCCAGGGTTTGAACAAATTGAATAAAAGATAACTTTTCCCACATCTTTTGATACCAGTTATGACCTTTATCATTCCATTGTTTTTTTTGGATATTAATTTATTTAAATAATAATTTGTCAAGTAAAGTAATATTGCTTGACTTATCATTCATTTTTTGTTATAATATATTGTTTTAAAAAAAAGGAGAAATATATGGCTGTTAAAATTAGATTACAAAGATTCGGAGCAAAAGGTCGTCCATTCTACAGAGTAGTAGCAACTGAATCCCACAATCCTAGAGATGGTAGATTTCTAGAAATCATAGGAACTTATGATCCACTAATTGGAACTGTTAAAGTTGATGGGGAAAAAGCAAATAAATGGATAAATAATGGAGCTGAACCAACAGAAACTGTCAAGAGTTTATTTAAAAAATTTAAAGTTTTAGAGAAAAAGTAAAGGGAGATAATAATGACCATTGATTTTAGCAAATTAATTATTAGTATGGTCTCTCCTCTTATTATTAATCCTGATGATCTAAAAGTAGTTGTTAATGAATCAAATAACACAGTAACAATTAAAATTTTAGCAAATGAAAGTGATTTAGGTAGAATAATTGGTAAAGGCGGAAAAATTGCTTCTTCGATAAGAAGTATCGCTTATGCTGCTGGATCTAAAGAAGGAAAACATATCCAAGTAGATATTGATCATAATTAATGTATTTAATAGGAAAAATTGCAACAACTCACGGAATTAGAGGTGGTATAAAAGTAAATGTACATACTGATTTCGATCGTTTTAAAGTTAATAGTTCATTTTATTTATTAGATAATGATAATAAAATCTATTTTAATGTTGAGAGTGTAACTCCTCAAAACAATAGACTAATTCTTAAATTAAAAGGTTACAATACTATTGAAAGCATAACTCCTTTCATAGGAAAAGAATTATATGTTGATTCAATTGATAATTTAAATTTAAAAGAAGATGAATTTCATTATTCCTATTTAATTAATAAAAAAGTTATTGATGATTCAAATGGTGAGCTAATTGGAACTGTTATTTCTATCTTAGATTACCCTTTAAATAAAATTCTAGAAATAGAAACTACTAAAGGTATAGTGATGATTCCATTTATTAAAGAATTTATCGTGGAAGTTAATGATTCAAATATTAAAGTTAAGATAATTGAAGGTTTAATCTAAAATTATGATTATTGATATTGTTACAATATTTCCTGAATTATTTGAAATACTTAGAGATCATTCTATTATTAAAAGAGCAATTTTAAGTAAAAAGTTAGAATTAAACATTCATAACTTGCGAGATTATTCATTAGAAAAGCATGGAAAAGTTGACGACACAATTTATGGTGGTGGTAGTGGAATGTTACTTGAGTTTCCTCCTCTATACGAAGCTATAAAGGATTTAGGAGGGTTCACAATACTAACCTCACCTAAAGGAAAATTACTAAATCAAGAAATGTCTCTTTACTTAAGTGAGAAAGAGCATATTACAATCATATGTGGTCATTACGAAGGAGTAGATGCTAGAATTCTTGAATTTATTGATAGTGAAATATCAATTGGTGATTATGTTTTAACTGGTGGTGAAATACCAGCCATGGTCATAATTGATAGTGTAACAAGATGCTTAAAAGGAGTTATTAAAGAGACAAGTTTAAAAACAGATAGTCTTTACAACAACTTATTAAAGCAAAACGAGTATACAAAACCTTATGATTATAAAGGTTTTAAAGTTCCGGAGGTTTTAGTTTCAGGAAATCATGAACAAATAGAAAAGTTCAATAAAGAAGATTCTTTAAATGAAACTAAAAAGAAAAGAATTGATTTATGGGAAAAATATAACAAAAAATAAAATTTGTTATATAATATAATATGTGGTCCGCTGAAATATCAAGAACACAAAATAAAAAGGAAAGGTAAATTATGTCTAGATTAAAAGGGCAAGCCCTATTAGCAAGTGTATCAAGTGAACAATTAAAAGAAGTTGTTACATTTGCCCCAGGAGACACAGTACAAGTAAATGTTAAAATCAAAGAAGGAAATCGCGATCGTCTTCAAATGTTTGAAGGTCTAGTAATCAAAAGATCTGGTGAAGGCATTAGCGAAACTTTTACTGTCCGCAAAAATTCTTACGGAGTTGGTGTTGAAAGAACATTCCCTGTGAATTCTCCTGCAATTGAATCTATAGTTTGTGTACGAAGAGGAAAGGTAAGAAGAGCAAAACTTCATTATATCCGTTCTTTAAGTAAAAAAGCTTCAAGAATCAAAGAAAAAAGAGAAGTATAAAAAACATAAAAAAACTGTCAATTTGTGTGGGCAGTTTTTTTTCTTAAACATTTCATTAAAAGTTAGATTAACTAATCTTTTTTTGTTATTTAATAAAATTATTTAGTATAATTAATAAAGGAGGTTATTATGTCAAATGTAACCATTTACGATGTTGCTAAAGCATCAGGAGTAAGTCTTGCTACAGTATCTAGAGTGTTAAACAATCCAGAAAAAGTAAAAGATGTTACTAAAAAAAGAGTATTATTAGTAATTAAAGAATTAGGATATCGTCCAAACATGATAGCCAGAGGTCTTGCCAGTCATAAAACTACAACTGTTGGTGTTGTTATTTCTGATATTACTAGAGCAAGTATATCAGAAATGCTAGGCGGTATTTCTGATATAGCTAAAAAATATAATTATACTATCAAATTATTCACAGTAACTGAGAGTGATTCCTTAATGGATTCTCTTGATGAAATAGTAAGTGAGAAAATTGATGGGGCTATTTATTTAAACGATGAATTAGATGATGAAGCACTATCTAAAATAAAAGAGACTTTTGATGACAATCAAATTCCTCTTGTTTTTGCTAATGTCGCAACTAAACTAGATAATGTTCCTACTGTTTCAATTGATTATTTAAAAGCAAGTTATGAAATAACGAATTTTTTAATTAATGATAACCGTAAAAATATTTATATGTTATCAACTACTAGAAGATATAATATTAATGATCTTAAAGAACAAGGATATACAAAAGCCATTTTAGAAAATAATCTTGAACCAAAAATTTTTAGAACTAGCGGAGATACCAATATTAATACTCAACACTTCAAAGCATTTTTTGAAGATAAATTAATTGATGCAGCAATCGCTGTTAGAGATTCAATTGCGGTATCTTTCATTAATGTTGCGAGACTAGCCCATTCTAAAATTCCTGATGATATAGCTGTTTCAGGTTTTCAAAATACTAAATATGCTCTTCTTTCTAGACCAACTCTTACGTGTATAGATATTCCAGTTTATGATATTGGTGCCGTAGCGATGAGACTACTCACTAAATATATGACAGGTGAGAAGGTAGAGGAAAATAATATTATTTTACAACACCAAATAATAAGAAGAAATTCAACAAGATAGATAAAGGAGATTTAAATGAGTTTATACGAAGAATTACAGTATAGAGGAATGATAAAAGATGTAAGTAATGAAACTCTTGCTAAAGATGCTTTAGATAATAAAAAAGTTAGATTTTATTGTGGCTTTGATCCAAGCGGAGATTCTCTTACTGTTGGTCATTTGGTGCAAGTAATAAGGATACGTTTACTACAAAAATATGGTCACACTGCAATTGTTTTAATTGGGGGAGCAACCGGACTAATTGGAGATCCAAAAATGACTTCCGAAAGAAAGTTACTTACACTTGAAAATTCACTAAATAATGCAGAGAAAATAAAAAAACAACTAGAAGATTTATTAAAGAATACCGAGCAAACAATTTTTGTTAATAACTATGACTGGTTAAAAGATATTAATTTAATATCTTTTCTAAGAGATTATGGAAAATATTTTAGTATTAATTATATGCTATCTAAAGATGTAGTTCAAAGAAGACTTGAAACAGGTATCTCTTATACTGAGTTTTCTTATATGTTGTTACAATCTATAGATTGGCTATATTTATATGAAAAATATAATTGTCTTATTCAATTTGGAGGTTCAGATCAATGGGGAAATATAACATCAGGTCTAGAACTTATAAAAAAGAAATCAGGACATGAGGATGCAATCGGTTTATCTAGTCCTCTTTTACTGAAAGCAGACGGTGAAAAATTTGGAAAATCTGAATCTGGTGCCTTATTTCTAGATAAGAATTTAACATCAGCCTATGAAGTTTATCAATATTTTTTAAATACTAGAGACTCTGACTTAGAGACATATTTTAAAGTTTTAACTTTATTACCAAAAGAAGAAATAAATAATTTAATCGAAAATAATAATCTTAATAGTAGTGAGCGTCTTGCCCAAAAGCGTCTTGCAAGTGAAATAGTTTTATTTTTACATGGAGAAGCGGAATTAGATAATGCCATAAGAATATCAAATAATTTTTTTAATGGTGATTTTGATAACCTTACCAGCGAAGATTTTTCAAATATTGTCAAAACAATTCCATCTACTACAATTGAAGATAATTCAAATATCTTAGATGTTTTAGTAGAATCAAAATTATCAATATCTAAACGAGAAGCAAGAGAATTTATCGATAATGGTTCTATTTCTCTGGGACAAGAAAAAGTTACTAGTGTTAATTTTCTTATCTCTAAAAGCAACTCTTATTTTAGCAAATATCAAGTGCTTAGAAGAGGAAAAAAGAAATTTCAAGTTATAATTATTAAGTAAAGGGGAAAGAAAAAATGTTTATTTTAATTTATAATCCTATTTCAAGAAATGGGAATAATCATCTCGTAACTAAGTTAAGTAAAAAATTAATTAATCAAGGAGAGACTGTTGAAGTTGTTAATGTTTTTCATATCGGAGAAATAAAAAAATTTTTGGCTCCTTTAAAAGAAACTGATACTATAATCATCATTGGTGGAGATGGAACTATTAATCGTATCGCAAATCGTATTTACGATTTAGAAATAAAACCTTCTATTAAACTTTATCAAAAAGGTACAGGAAATGATTTCGCAAGAAGTTTAGAAACTAAAGATAAAATAATCGATATTAAAAAATATCTTTCTAATCTTCCAACTGTAACTCAAAATGGGAAAACTAAACATTTTTTAAATGGTGTAGGTTTAGGAATAGATGGTTATGTGTGTCATCTTGTTAATAATCAAACAAAAAAGAAAAGTAAATTAAATTATTTTCTTTCTGTCCTCAGAGCTTTTAGAAACTATAAACTAACTAATGGAACTTTTGTTGTGGATGGAGAAACAATCAAACATGATGATGTTTGGCTATCAGTAGTTATGAATTCAAAATATATCGGAGGAGGAATGAAAATAGCTCCTTTAGCACTTAGAGAATCTCCTGAACTCTATTTAGTTGTAATTCATACTCTTAAAAAGAAAATATTACCTTTTATCTTACCAACTATTTACTCTGGAAAACATGTAAAATTTACAAAATGGGTATCTATTTATAAAGGTAGTGAAATTTCAATTAAATACGATTCAGCCGTCCATTTTCAAATGGATGGAGATACTGAATTCCCTGTTAATCAAATAGATATTAAATCTTTTTAATTTTTAAAATGCTTATTCAAGAAATTAAAGATAAAGTAAATAAAATTTGTGAAAATAAAGGTATTTCAAAAACTGGAAGAACTTTTAAAGAAATTGATTTTATCTTTGGAGAACTTCGAAAACTAGCTCTAGAAATCGGGTTTGATGATAACTTAGGCAAAGAACTAGTTAATACAAAAGTTGATGTTCTTATGATAATTGGAGCAATGCTCATGATACCTGAAAATATGAGCGAATACGAAATATATGATTATTTAGAAGAATGCGATAATCCTTTTTTTATCGATGAAATTGCTTATAATACCTATCTTAAAAATCCTCTTTTTCCTTATTTAGATAGTTTTATCTACTCTCCGAACCCTGCTCAAGCAAGATTTGGTTGGGATATCGCGACCTTCAAAGTAATGAAAAATAATATTCTAGATTTAAATATCGATTCATTACTTGAATATTTAGAAAAAAGAATGTTGTCTTTTGATAAACTAGCTCAATATTCCATGAATAGATTTTTATGTGAACTTGGACTATATGTAGATGAATATATGGAAAAGGCAATTGAAACTGGCAAGAGAATTGGACCTCTTTCAAGCAAAAAAGCATCAATTGGTTTTTCTACTTACGCACCAGATTATATTATAGCGAATCGAGCAAGACAAAAATTTTAATTTATTTTTTTTAAATTCTATTTAGCTTAAATTTAGAGTAATCTAGTTTTTTTTATAGTTTCCCTTGACATATTCCAAAAATAGTTATATAATAATATTAGTTTTATAGTATTTGTAGATTTTTTTTATGTGTATTTAGAAAAAATGTTTTTGATACATTTAGAAAAAGGGGGTAAAATGAGGAACCTACTATACTGTTAATACTGTTATTTGTTTCTTTTGTAACAAGTAACCAAGTACTAGTAATAGGCACGCAAAAAAGATGCAATTCAAGAACAGGTAATAGAATGCATTGATTTTATGAATATTAAAGATAAAGAAATTATTATAGTAGGTAATTTTTCAAAAAAAGTTTTAATATTGAAAAATCCATTTTATTTATTAAATCTGCACGATAATATGAATAGAATGATTGCAATAACCCAGATATCTCATAATATTATTTATACTAATGAAGGAACCTATAAAGTTACGGGTTGAACTACAGATTTCAGTGGAAATTATTCTGAAGTTACCTTTGAAGTAAAAGTTATATTAGATGCTTTTGGTAATTTTAGTAGAAGAACATAATCAGGAGGAATAGGAAATGAGACATGAAGTTAATTTATTAAAAAAACCCATATATTTTAGATGAAAATATTTAATTTAAAAGGATTTAATATTATTAGTATAATTTGGGGGGTTATAATAATTTTCGTATTCCCATCATCAGATAATTTAGGCGACGATTTTTATATTCCATTTATTCCAAGTACTATCTTCATTTTTAGCATATGTTATTTGCTAATTCACTTATATAATTGGAGGCCAAATATACTCTTTAAAATTTTGTTTTTTTTGATTTTTTACTCATATTATTTACTATTATTTTGTGTTTTAATTTTGTTCAGTATTTCTTTTGCATAATAAGTTTCGTTCTATAAACAGAAAACATGAGAGTCAACAGAACATAAATAGTAATTAAGTTTAGAATTGTAATAGCGAAAATTAATGTTTCTTTAGAAGATGCTGTAGAAGAATTAAATATAACTAGAAACAGTGTAGAAGGAACACTATCAGGTGAGCCCATATTTCTTATATACTAAATAAAAAACATCCTATTACGTAGTATTTTAATATTAAGTAGAAAAAGGATTAAAAATCGAAAAAACTAATACCATAGGAGTTTTCTTTGAAAGTATCGCTAATCAATTTTTTATTTCAAAATATCAATTAAGTTTCCCACTTGCACTCCAGAATATATTATAGCAAAATGAGCAAACCAAAAATTTCATTCAATTTTTCTCAAAATTTTTTTTTTAAAGCATATTTACCTTTAATTTAGAATAATCTTGCCTTTTTTTATAGTTTTTCTTGAAATATTCTACAAATAGTTATATAATAAGATTAGGTTTAAAGTATTAGTAGATTATTTTTTATGTATTTTTAGCAAAAATGTTTTGTCACATTTAAAAAAGGAGAGTAAAATGAAAAAAACTGTTATAATTTTAATATTGTTATTTGTTTCTTTTGTAATAAGTAATCACGTACTAATTATGGCTATGGATAAAGATTCCTTACAAAAAGAGAACTATGCTTTATTTGATAAACTTTATGAAAAAGAGGCAATTCAAGCGCAAGGAATAGAATACGTTGATTTTATGAATGTTAGAGATAAAGAAATTTTTAAAGTAGATAATTTAGTAGTCGAAAAAGATTTTTTAAAATGGGCTATCTATAACTTAAGTGTAGATGAGAGAAAAGAAATCTTGGAAAAAGCTAATAAATTAGAGGAAGCTGACAAAAAAGATTTAACTAATCTAGTGGACTTTCTAAAAGTTGGAAGAACAATCATTTCAATCGAAAACTATATCAACTCTCATTCATGGTTTAAAGAAAAAGAATTTTTAATAGCATATGTATTACCTGATTACAGCAAAAAAGACAATATTATTTCTGATAATAGA
>JAITXT010000023.1 GCA_031284585.1 Acholeplasmatales bacterium | reverse complement strand
AGTTTTTTAATAGCTCATTACTTTTTTTGTTATCTTTTTTTGATACGCTTTTGTTTTTTAAATTTCATTTGTTATTCAGTTTTTAAAGACCAACCCGCCAGCATAAAAATAGCGTGCTTATTAATTATATGATTTATGTATTTACTTGTCAAGTAATAACACCTATTTTTTAAAAAATTGATTTATTTTTGTTTTTTTTATGAAAAATATATAGAAAACTATAAAAGTAAAAGTAATTTCAGAAAATTATTTTATATTACACCTTTTAATGTATAAAATATTTTTTAATCTTTAAGTTAATTTATTTTTATTAGAAGTAAAAAATATAATATTATGAATTACTTTTTAAAACAATATTTTAGTAAAAAAATCTATCCGTTTGTGATATTAATATCAAACTTGACTAAATTAACTTTTTTTCCTCCGTCAACCATTAATACAAAAAAATTTAGTATTGTATCTTCTTCAACTTTTGAATAGTTGTGTAAATAAATACCTGTATAACTATCATTTAAGAATATTTTACTAAATTCATCAACTTTAGCTTCTTTTTTGCGGTTTCAAGAATATAATTAAAGTCAAGTATTTTAGATTCATAATAAAGAGCATATCCAAGTTCGTTTCTAACTTTTATATTTTTAATCCGAGTCAAATTAGTAATCCATATAATCTGCTTACCATAATTTTCTGATGCAGTATCATTTGAAATATAAAATTCCATTTTAAATGAACTATCTCCAGTTTGAACACTATAATTTTTAAAATCTTCTTTTTGCTCTTTATCAAGAATTCCAAGATTCAAAATATCTTCATTATCCAAATATTTTTTATTTATTCCTTGTGGTAAATCAAGATATTTTCTGTCACTTTCAGATATATATAAACCACTTTGTATCATGTATTCTTTATCAATAGGCCCACAGAATGCAATATAATCTAGATTATAATACTCAGAATAAGATTTATATGGACTTATACCTGGTCCAGGGGTATCATCATCAGTCATACAAGCTGATAAAGTAAATAGAGAAATAAGTAATATAATTGTTGAAAATATTTTTTTTCATGAACTATAATCTCCTTTTTATTGTAGGGTGAAATGTATAAAGCCCTATACGTCACTAAATAAGGTGCTTTTTTTATGAAAATATTCGCAATATTTTTAAATAATTAAAAAATTGTAATAATTATTTAAATCTAGGCTTACTTCTTCAATAGTTAGGTCAACTTTAAAACTAATATCAATAAGATCATAACTAGTTTCGAATGAATAAAAATTGATAGTAGGGTCTATAAATGCGAATTCATTCTCCCATATCAAAATTTCACCACTTAATATACTTGTTTCTATATTAATCCCCTGAGTAGTTATTACTTCAAAAACCAAATAATGACTTTAATTTCCAATCTTGTCTTCTGAAACTCCATAGTAAATAGCAATAATTAAATTTGTTTCACTATCAATTATTGTTGTCACTGGACTTTTTATATAATTAATCGTTATTTCTTTTAAATGTTCTTCTGCAGGACTTAGTACTGGTTTTATATATTCAGGATTATTTATTTCATATTGTATAGATTATCATAAAATAAATTAAAGAATAAAAGTACCAACTTTTATTTAAGTTGGTGCGGACGATGAGATTTGAACTCACACTACATTTAACTGTAACATGCCCCTCAAACATGCGTGTCTACCGTTTCACCACGTCCGCATATAAAAAAATGTCCAAGGACACTTTTTATTTTTTTCTATTCAACAGAGAAAATATAACTATAAATAGCTTGATTACCGTTTACAACTTCAACTTCTAGATCAGGGGAACTTTTTTTAGCAAAAGTAACAACATCATCTATTTCATCTAAATTTACGGAATCACCATAAAAAATTGTTAAAATTTGAGTATTTTCATCAATCATTTTACCAAGTAAATCTTTTACACATTTTAATCTGGTAGAATTAACAGATTTAATAATTCCATCTAAAATACCAATAAAATCATTCTTTTTTATCTTCATTCCATCAAGAGTAGTATTTCTTACAGAGTAAGTTATTTCGCCTGATTTAACTTTTTCTAATGTTTCTCCCATTTCAGCCATGTTAATATCGCAATCACCTTCTGGATCAAAAAATATTAAACTTGAGTAACCTTGAGCAACTGTTTTTGTTTTTAGTACTCTTATATCTTTTTCTGGTAATAATAGTTTTGTTTGTTCCGCAGCCATTATAACATTTCCGTTATTTGGTAAAATAATATAGTGATCAGAATCAAACTCGTTAATTGCACTCAAAAAGTCTTCAGTAGATGGATTCATAGTTTGACCTCCATCAATTATATAATTCACTCCTAAAGTTTTAAAAGTTTCTTTTATTCCGCTTCCTTGACAGGCAGCGATTAAAGTATATTTAGTATGAACTTTTGGTCCTTTTGATCTTTCTTCTAATATTTCCTTATTTGAACTTACAATTGAAGAATGTTGTATTCTCATATTTTCAATTTTAACAGTTTGAATTTCGCCAAATTTTTGGGCTAAAGTAAGTACTGTTCCAGGAACATTAGTGTGAACGTGAACTTTTAAGATTTCTTCATCAGTAACTAAAACTAAAGAATCTCCAATTGCCATTAAAGAATCTTTCAAATTAGCATCATTAAAAATCTCTGGTCTTGCTAATTTAACGATGAATTCGGTACAAAAAGCATTCTTTATGTCCACATCGCCTAAATTTCTAACTCCAAAGTAAATATCATCACTTTCAGTCTGAAGACTTTCTTGTAATATTATTCCTTGTAAAGCAAGGCTCATACCTTCAATTATTTTAATGAACCCAGCACCGCCTGAATCTACTACACCAGCTTCTTTTAGAACTGGTAGTTTTTCTGGAGTCAAACTCAAAGAATGTTTTGCTTCTTCAAGGTATGTTTTTAAACAATCCTCTAGTGAATTAAAACTTTCTTTTTCTGCCATAACTTTTTCGGCAGCTTCTCTTACAACAGTAAGAATAGTTCCTTCTACAGGAACCGATACAACTTTGTATGCCATTTCGGCACCCTTTAATAATGCTTGAACAAATTCATCAATTGTTAGAGATTCTCTGTCAAGTTTAGATACTGAATCACTGAAGCCACGGAAAAATTGAGATAGGATTACGCCAGAGTTTCCTCTTGCACCACTAATTAATCCCCTGCTTAGTATTTTTGATATATCTACAATTGATGTTGAATCAAGGTTGTTTACTTGTTTAATACCGGCCATCATAGTCATCTGCATATTGGTTCCAGTATCCCCATCAGGAACTGGGAACACATTTAGATGATCAATTTCTTTCCGGTTATTTTTTAAGTTTACAGCACCATTGCTAACCATTTGTTTGAATAATAGTCCGCTAACTGTTTGGTTGGCCATAAATTCCTCCTATTTTGGAAAGACGTAATAATAATTGATTATTTCTAATCACCATAATTATAACAAATTTTATCTATTATATCAAGTTAAATACTCAAATAAATGCTTTTTTAGTTAAAATAAGACGAATTTTCGCAAATATGTACCACATAAATTTAAAAACATGTAAAATTTGTTATTTTTTTATGTTTTTGTAGTATAATTAAAAAGATTTAAAAAGGAGTAACGATATGCCAAGATGTATTATAACTGGGAAGGGAAACCTTACTGGTAACAGAAGAAGTCATGCACTTAATGCAACAAAAAGAACATGGAAAGTAAATCTACAACCTGTTAAACTTCAACTTGAAGATGGTACTGTGATAAAAACTAGAGTATCTGCAAGAGGATTAAAAACTCTAAGAAAAACTGAAAGATTAAGTTCAAACAAATAAAAAAAGGAGTAACCTCCTTTTTTTATTTCCTGTTATAAATTTTAATATATATAGATTATTAATTCTCTTTTAATAGTTCAAGTGTTTGATAGGGATTTCCTGATTTAAACAAATAGCTACCCACAACCAAAATATCTACTTTTGTCTTTTTTAAAATAGGAAAAGTTTCCTCATTTATTCCCCCATCTACTTCAATCAAAAAATGATATCCATTCTTCTCTCTAATAGAAGCTAAATAATCAATTTTTTGATACGTGTCATTAATAAATTTTTGACCTCCAAAACCTGGATCAACTGACATTATTAAGATTAAGTCAACTTCTTCTAAATATGGAGTTAATTTTAAGATATCTGTTGCTGGTCTTAAAGATAATCCTGCTTTAATTCCTAAATCATGTATTTTTTTGATGTTTTCATGAACATTTTCATTTTCAAGATGAAAAGTTATAAACTCTGTTTTCAAGAAATTGAATTTATCAAACCATTTTTCAGGGTCTTTAGTCATTAAATGGACATCTAAAGGGCTTAATGTTTTCTCACTTATCTGTTTAGATATTTCAGGTCCAAAAGAAATATTTTGAACAAAATTACCATCCATGATATCAAGATGTAGAAAATCCGCTTTATCTGTTAATTTAATCGTATTTTCCAAATCAAAAAAATTACTATTTAAGATGGATGGCGCTATTAAAATTCTTTCCTTGCGAATCATAACTTATTTTCTCCTTAATAATACTTAGATAGTTTTCGTATCGTTCTTTTAAAATTAATTTATTGTTATAGGCCTCAATTACTCCACAATATGCCTTACTTGAGTCATGTCTACAATCCAAAAACTTACAAAGGTCACTAAACTTTTTAAAATCACTATACGTATTAATTATATCATTTAGAGAGTTAAAATAGATATTTATAGCAGAAAAACCAGGAGAATCTATTAAATAACCTCCTAAAAAGTCAAATAATTCAGTATTTCTTGTTGTGTGTTTACCACGACCTAAAAATTTAGATATCGAATTTGTAACTTGTAATCCTATCCCTAAATTATTGATGATTGTTGATTTACCAACTCCTGTTTGACCGCATAAAACCACTATTTTTTGATTAATTAAATAATCTAAATCCTGAACACTATCGAATAAATTGTTATCAATATATAGAATCTTATTAAGAAGATTATTTGATTCGTAGTAATTTAGTTTTTCTTTTAATTCATCTAAATTTGATTTAGATATTAAGTCTATTTTAGTTATTATTAAAGCAGCGCTAGAATTAATTACTTTACAATTTATTAATAATTTATCTAAAAGCAAAAAAGAAAAGTCTGGTTCTACTGCACTAAATACTAGTAAAACTAAGTCTATATTTGAAACATCTGGTCGAACTAAAGTGTTTTTTCTCTCAAAAAGATCATTAATTATGTATTTATCAACATTTAAATCGAATTTGACATGATCTCCTACTTTAATTTGTAAAAAAACCCTTGTATCTAGGAGCGCATCCTTTTTCTTATAGTATTTTAGCCTACCAGCTAAAATACATTCATATCTTTTTTTTGTTGTTATCTCGGAGACTATATAACAAAGGGAATCTTTTCTTACAACAATTCCTTCCATTAGGCTAAATTATTTCCCCGAAGTTGACCACAAGCAGCACTTATATTAGAACCCATTTCCTTTCTTAAAGTAACATTTAGTCCTGCATCTCTTAAATATTTATAAAATCTCATTTGTTCATCATGATTTGGTTTTTGGAAAGTAGTATCTGCGTCATTATAAGGAATTAAATTCACATAACAATCTAGATGTTTAAGTAGACCTAATAGTCTATTTGCATCGGTCTCTCTATCATTAACACCTTTTAATAAAATATACTCGATAGTTACTCTTCTTCCTTTAGTTAAATAAATTGAAATTGCTTTAAATAATTCATCTAAATTATATACTTTATTAATTGGCATAATTGAAGTTCTTAATGGGTTTGTGGTTGCATGCAAAGAAATAGCTAGATTTACTTGTAAATCTAAGTCCGCAAATTCAATAATCTTACTAGGAATCCCGCAGGTTGATACTGTTATATGTCTTGCTCCAAGGGAAATACCTTTAGGATCATTAATAATATAAAGAAATTTAGTAAGATTTAGATAGTTATCAAAAGGTTCGCCAATCCCCATACAAACAACATAGGATAATTTATCGTTTAAATATTCCTCGGCTTTAATTACTTGGAGAACCATTTCTCCTGGCGTTAAATCTCTAATTTTCTTTAGTTTTCCAGAAGCACAAAACTTACATCCCATATTACAACCTACTTGGGTTGTTATACATATTGATTTTCCATAACTTTGATTCATGACCACAGATTCAATCAGGTTATTATCTTTTAAGCGAAAAAGAAATTTAATATTTCCTAAGGAATCTTTTTCTACTTTATCGATGTTTAAAGTCTCAAAATCATAATCATTAAAAAGGGATAGAGCTTTTTTATTAACATTAAAACATTCTTCAAGTTTGCGTACTTTATTTCGGTAGATAAAAGAAAATATTTGGTCTCCTTGAAATTTATTTAAACCATTTTGTGTAACTATATTTTGGAATTCCTTCCTGGTTAAATCATAGATGTTAGACACGTATTGTTGCCTTAAAATTATGGTCTAATCGATTGACTATTTTCTTCATTACATTATCTATTTCTTCGCTTAACAAGTTAGTTTCGCGTTGAAACACCATATGTATTGCCATTGATTTTTTCTTTTCACCAATTGAATTTCCTTTAAATACATCAAAAACATAAACTTCTTTTAATAAATCTTTAGCTGTTTGTTTAATTAAATCGATAATTTTTCCTGATTCTATCTCTTCATCAATTACAAAAGAAATATCTCTTTCCATAGTAGGAACTTTAGATACAACGCTATATTTTATCTTTTTCTCCACTAATAAGCAATCTAGATTAATTTCTAAGGCATATAGATTCGCCTCCTGAAAAAGAAGTTTACCTATCTGGCCGATTATTTCACCTTCAAAATAAATATTAGCTTGTTGGAATGGATGAAAATAAGAATAATCTGAAGTTTCAAACTTTAATTTAAAATTTAATTTATTAAATAATCCTTCAATTATTCCTTTAAGATAAAAGAAATCGACTGGAATTGAAATCTTATTTACAAGATTATTAATGATAACCCCACTTAATAAAATACCGAGATTTTTTCTTTCTGAAGAAGCTTCGAATACTTTCCCTATTTCAAATATATTAACGTTCGCCACTTTACGGTTAGTATTATAGATAAAGGTTGACAATAATCCAGGTATTAAAGACTGTCTTAAATATACTCTATCATCATTTAAAGGTTTTTCTACTCTAACAATTTCACCGATTTGATGAAACCCTCTTACCTCTGATTCCTTTAATAAACTATAACTAATTACTTCAAAGAGTCCGTTATCTACTAAATAATCTTTGATCAATCTTTCTCTTTTTTGTCTTAAAGTTAGTCCTCCATGAGGAGAAAATTCTAATTCCTGTAAAGGTATATTATCAAAACCATATTGTCTAGCAATTTCTTCATAGATATCATTTTCATTGTCTAAATCTAATCTAAATTCTGGAATAGTAATGATATATGAATTACCTAAATCTTTTATAACTCCATAATCTAATTTAAATAGTATATTCTCGAATTCTTCTTGTTCTAATTTTGTACCTAGGAAGCTATTACATTTATCCATGTTAACTCTTATTTCTTTTAGTTCAAGTTCACTACTACCAACAGAAGATAGAGGGCTAGATACTACTCCATCCGCAAGTTCTATTAATAAATTAACGGCTAGTTTTAAACCTTTAACTACTCTTTCTTTTTCTAAACCTTTAACAAATCTTAAAGAAGATTCACTAGATAAATTTAGACGTTTAGAAGTATCTTTTATCTTGTTTTTATCAAATAAAGCTGCTTCTAAAAGAACATTTTTGGTTTTTTCACTAATTATTGAATTACTTAAACCCATAATACCAGCAATAGCTAGCACTTTAGTTCCATCTGTGATTACACAGTCAGTAGTGTTTAGAACTCTCTCAACTTTATCTAATGTAACAACTTTTTCATCGTTTAAAGCATTTCTTACTACTATTTTTTTAGTTGAAAAAGTATCTAAATCAAAGGTATGAAGTGGTGTTCCATAAACAATCATGCAATAGTTACTGATATCTACAACGTTATTTATTGGTCTGATATTAGATGCAATTAACATTGCTTTAAGCCAAATTGGGCTTTCTTTAATCACACAGTTTTTTAATATAATTGCATTATAATTTAGACAAGTTTCACTAGTCACTTCAATTTTTATTTTCTTTTGAGACGTAACTTCTGGAATATCATATTTAGGAATATAACTAGTAATTCCTAAACAACTTGCGAAATCTTTTACAAAACCATAGACAGATAATAAATCAGGTCTATTACTTGCTGGTTTAATATCTAAAGAATATCCTTCTAAACCAAGGGCTTTATAAGCACTTGATCCAACTTCTACCTCGCTATCAAAATAAAAAATTCCATCTTTAAATTTATCAGGTATAAAAGTATCTTCAAAACCAATTTCTTTTAAAGAGCATATCATTCCACTACTCTCTACATCTCTAATTTTTGATTTTTTAATTGTAATTTCTTTACTTAAAACACAACCCTCTAAAGCGACTATAACATATTGCCCTGCTAATAAATTAGGAGCTCCACAAACTATTTGCTTAACATTTTCACCTACTAAAACATTAGCTATATGTAGATGATCACTATTTGGATGACTAAAAACATCTAAAACATGTCCTACAACTAATAAATCGTTATGGTAAACTTTAACACCTTCGACTTCTGTTATTTGTTTTCTAGTAATTTCTAGTGCTTTTTCTAAAGGAATTTCTTGATTTAAAAACCCGTTTAATAAATATGAATGAATAATCATTAATTTTCACCTCTAAATTGTTTGATAAATCTTAAATCATTAAGATAAAAATTCTTGATAGTTTCAATTTGATATTTTACGATTGCTATTCTTTCAATTCCAATCCCAAATGCAAATCCTGAGAATTTCTTAGAATCATATCCTGACATTTCAAGAACCTTATTGTTAACCATACCAGCCCCTAGTAACTCCAAATAAAAAGGATTGTTATCTTTATCATACATTAATACATCTACTTCCACGCTTGGTTCAGTAAAAGGGAAAAATGATGGTCTAAAAACTATTTCTTTGTCAGCTCCGAAAAGGTGTCTAACTAAATTTAAAAGAGTAGATTTTAAATGTCCAAAGGAAATATTTTCGCCAACTACTAATCCTTCTACTTGCATAAATTGATGCGAATGTGAAAAGTCATCATTATCACGGCGATAAGTTTTCCCAGGACAAATTATATTGATAGGATTTGGAGCACATTTTTCCATAGTTCTTGCTTGAACAGGAGAAGTATGTGTTCTAAGTAACAATCCATTATTTAAATAAAAAGAATCATGATCATCCCTAGCTGGATGAAATTCATCTATATTCATAGCCTCAAAATTATAATAATCAGTTTCCATTTCTGGACCTTCTTCTACTTTATAACCTAATCCTATAAAATAATCTTCAATGTCCCTAGTTACAATTGTAAGTGGATGAAGAGATGCCTCATTTAAAAGAGTTCCTGGTAGAGTTACATCTATTTTTTCATCTAAATATTTAGAAAGTATTATTTCCTCGGTTAATCTAGTCTTAGTTTCATTTACTAAATCTAGAATATGATTAGAAAATTTGTTAACTAAAAAACCGTATTCTTTCCTATTAGCATCATCAATATCCTTGATTTTTGACATTAATTCAGAAACAATTCCTTTTTTAGAGAAAAAATTAATTCTTATTTCTTCTATCTTTTTTAAATCTGCTTTTTTTAAATCTTCGATACAACTATTAGTTTTCTCTTCGATTGTATTTTTTAATTCTTCAAACATAAATACTCCTTTAACCATTTAATTATAACATAAAAATTATTTCTTTACAATTTACTATTTTTTTTACTTAAAAATTATGTTTTTAACCTATTTTTTATTAAAATTAATATTCCTTTTTAAAAGCATAGAGAAAAAAGAACTTAATTTTTTATGAAAGATAAAATGTCAATCCCTTTATAATTTGTAATGGTATCATTAGTTTTATGAAAGATAAATGAACTCCTAGAGGAAAATACTTTTAAACTTGTATCTACAAAAGAAATTTTATGTATTTCTCCTTTCTCCAAAAAATATTTGTAAAAAACTCGTTTCTTATTCTTTAAAACTGGGAAAGTTGCAATTAAAAAATCCGCTTTTAAAAGCCCAGATAGGATTGCTGAAACAAGTAAAGCAATAACAAATATAACAATACCTATCGTATAATTAAATAATTCTCTAAAAATAATAACTATGATATCTTTGGGATTCTTTTTTTCAGAAAGTGGAAAAAATATTTCCTTATCCCCTCTCTTTTTATAGCAAACCTCATCTGGAATAGAGGTAATTATAAAATCAAAATTTCTAATTCCATTATAAATCTTTTTCTTTTTTGTTTTTCCGTTCTTACATTTTAAAACTATATCATCAGTAATAATCATGAATTTGTTTTTCTTTGTTATATCTAAGATATATTTATTATCTAGGTTACTAACATAATATCTCTTGTTAGGATTCTCAAATAATAAATGAAGAATTGGTAATAAATAAAAAGGTAGAGTTGCAGGAACGACAATAATTAACTTTGTATCTATTCGTAATAGATTACCTGCTTCATCCTTTAAAGTAAACCAGATAAGAAAAAATAATGAAAGTCCAATTAAAAATGAAATAATATAGAAAACAAACCGAAAATTTTTAGTTTTTAAATCCACATAATAACTTTTTAGACTACTTAATTCAGAAACTAATATATCTTTCAATTATTATCCCCCCATTTAATACTACTAGTATAAAATTCTAATTTATTTTTTCTTATTCGCTAAAATAATAAGTAATCTTAATAAGTTAACAAATATATATAATATAGCAACAAACAAACCAAAAGCTACTTCCCATTCGTATTTTTTAGGAGCATTTCCTAAAACAATTGATTCAGCTTGGTCAAATTGAATAACTAACATTATTGTGCCGATTAAAATATAAGCAATACAAATTCCTATTTCAAGGAAATCTATTTCTATTTCTAAAACAATCGAGAAGATTCCATAAAAAATAGATATAATAAATGTTGAAATCAAAAAGATAAATAAGATTTTTCTTAATTTATTAGTAGCACGCACTATGTTAGATAAATATAAAAGTAGAGTTACTGCAAAAATAACTAATGTTGATAAAACTGCTAAAGTTCCAATATTTTGAAATTCAGGAACTTCATTCAAAACAATTAACACAGCACCTAGCATTAGTCCTTCTGATAAACCATATATTACTCCTAATACGGAAGTAGGAATTACTCTTGGAGCAAAAATATTAATAATTAAAGCCAAAAATACACCTATTGAAGAGAATACTAATATAGGATAAAGAATATCTACTGGTATAAAAAACCATGAAAACCCTGATAAAATTGTTACTGCTAAGAAAAATACTACTTTAAAAAATATAGACTTATAGCTACTTTTGGCGAAATCACTTTCCTCAAATACTTCTCCATCTGCTCTTGTTTTTACGTTACTTAATACTGAATTTTTAAATCCGATCATACCTCACCTCTTAATTAATTTTATTTTCCACTCCATATTTTACTTGTTTTTTAAAATAATCGAGTTTTCTCTTGCCTTCTTTAAATATATCCCACAATATCCGCTAAAGTTATAGTGAATTTAAAATAAAACCCATAATATTAATAGGTTTTACCACAAACTAAAACAAAGTTTCCTCAATTTTACTGGATACTTCTAGATCTTTCAAACAATCAAAAGCTCCTATTTTTTCTAGCATTAAAAAGACTGTAGAATTAATTTTAGTCCTTTTTTTAACATCTTCTTTGGATGTAAAAGGTCTAATATTTCTCTCTTCTATGATGTTAATTGCAGCACTACTTCCTAATCCTTCTAGGGTAATAAAAGACATTCTTAAAGAATTATCCTCAATCACAAAGTTAACAGCCTCACTTTTATTAATCGATATTGGTAAGAATTTATAGCCACGCAAAGTAAATTCTAAAGCAATTTGATTAGTAAAATAAGTATCTTTATCTTTTTCATTAGGATTACTTTTATTTCTAAATGAAGAAATTGCATCTCTTATTAAATTTGCGTTTCCTGTCATTAACAAATAATCAAACTGAAAACATCTAATTGAAAACATTGCGGAATAGTATACTAAAGGTTTATTAACTTTAAACCAAGCAATCCTTAATCCATTTAAAACATATGCTACCGCATGTGCTTTTGGAAACATGTATTTAATTCTACTAGCATTATAAATATACCATTCAGGGATATTATATCCCCTCATTATCTCTTCATAAGATTGCCACCTAGCTTTTTCTTTAGCAGGTTTTCCTTTTCTAACGAATTCCATAATTTCAAATGATAATTCTTTTGGTAATCCATATTCAATTAATTGCCTCATAATATCATCTCGACAACTAATTAAATTCGAAAAAGAGATATTTCCATAGTCTTCAATTTTTCCAAGTAATAAATCTTTAGCATTATTTAACCAAACATCAGTTCCATGAGAAAGACCAGATACTTGAACTATTTGAGAGAATGTTTTAGGTCTAATATCAGAGAGCATCCCTTTAACAAAATCAGTTCCAAATTCTGGCACCCCATTAGTACCTACCGTTTCTAGTAATTCTTCACTACTTAGACCAAGACTTTCAACAGAGGAAAATAATCTTAGAGTTTTTTCATCGGTAATGGGAATATCTTCTGGGGTTGAAAACATAAATTCATCTGGATGTATTCTAACATAATCCATTAAATATTTAATAACTGTAGGATCATCATGACCTAAAATATCTAATTTTAATAGATTATCTTCAAAATCATGATATTCAAAATGGGTAGTCTTTTTTTCATTTAAATTATTAGCAGGATACTGGTAAGGAGTCACATCTAAAATATCTATATGTTTAGGAACAACCACTACACCTCCTGGGTGCTGACCTGTTGAAATTCTTACTTCTTCTATCATCGCCGCTTGCCTTACAATACTCGCTTTTCTTACTTCAATTCCTAAGGATGTATAATACCCACTCACATATCCAAATGCTTTCTTACTTTGAAGAGTAGATTGAGTACCTGCTCTAAAAGTATTTTCCTCTCCAATGATATCAGTTAAATAACTTACAACTTTCTCACGAATTAATTTGGAGAAATTTAAATCTATATCAGGTGTTTTATCTCCTTTATAGCCCAAAAAAGTTTCAAAAGGTATATCTTGTCCATCGCGATACAATTGTTTTTTACAAATAGGACATTCTAATTCTTTTAAATCATAGCCAGATAATACATTATCAAAATTAGAATATAATTTAATCTCACTTTCTTTTAATGGATATTTTTCTAATTCATCTTTATTTAATTTTATTAAGGTAAAACCACAACTATGGCACACATAGTGAGGCGGAAGAGGATTAACTTCAGTAATATTTAACATAGTAGCAACGAAACTACTTCCAACAGATCCCCGAGATCCTACTAAGTACCCCTCTTCAAGACTTTTCTTAACTATTAAATGAGCTAGGAAATAATTAGATCCAAATTTATTACCAAGTATTTTAGAGAGTTCCATATCTAGACGTTCTTTGATGTAGGGATGAACATTCAATCCATATTTTTTAGTTAAATTAATATCAACTATTTTCTTAATCTCTTCTTCAACACTAGGTATTCCATTACTTGCCATGAAATCATCCGCAAAATCATATAATTTATTCGTAAAACCTTCAAAGTATTCAATTTTATCATTTAATAAATTAGGATTAGTAATAACTATCTCTTCCCTTAATTTATCATCTAAAAAATCAAATTCTTTAAGCATTTCATCAGTTGTCATAAAGTATTGAGTAGGAGTAGTAGTTGCATTTGCTAGATTATGTTTACCTTGCCCTACCATTGGTACTCTAATCAAAAATTCACGGTATCTTTTCATATATTTATCAATATAATGAACATCCCCAGTAGCTATAACTAATTTATTTGCCTTTTTGGCGAGATTAATAATTCTAGATATGACATCTTTAATTACTTTCTCACCATCCTCAAATGATGAATAAAGTTGAAGATAACTTATTGGAGGTTGGACTTCTATATAATCATAATCTTTCATTATAGATATAATTTCTTCATCAGTTTTTGAAAGGGCAGCTGTAAATACCTCCCCGTGCGAACACGAAGAACCGATAAGAATTCCTTCTCTATTTTCTAATATAACTTTTCTAAGTGCTCTCGGAGTAGTGAAAAAATGAGTTGTAAGAGCATCTGATACGATTCTAAATATATTCTTATAGCCAATTTTATTACTAGCAAGTAAATTTATATGATTTAGATAGGTTATTTTGTAGGGTTCAGTATTTAATTTTTCAAGATCACTTAACTTAACAATACTTTCATCAAATAAACCAAGATATTTTCTAAATAATCTAACTGTCATCATCGAGTCATACATAGCATTGTGATAGTTAGAATCGTCACCTTGAGTCTTTAATTTACTAGTCAAAACTTCTAAATTAAATCTTTTTTTATCATCTTCAATACATCTAGCAATAGCTATAGTATCAATCACCCCATTAATTTGATAGCTTAAATTTAATTTATTAACTATGCTATCTAGAAACCCTAAATCAAACATTACATTATGACCAACTAGAGTTGTTCCTTCGATAAATTTTAAAAATGGTCCAATTACTTCTTCTACCTTTTTCTTATCTTCTAAGAAACTATCATCAATATTTATTGTTCTTTTCGAACCCTCACTTATTTTTTGATTTGGATTTATATATTCTTCAAATTTCGCGATTTCTTCATCATAGGTTATCTTTATAGCCCCTATTTGAATAATGCTATCATAGTTAGCATATAAACCTGTGGTTTCAAAATCAAAGATTACAAATGTTTCTTTCTTTATGAGAACATCATTATATAATTTAGGAACAATCCGTCCATTATTTTCATTTACATATGAAAGTTCAACTCCATAAATAGGTTTAATAACTTTCTTTTCTTTGTTATAATTTTTAACTGCTGTAAAAAACTTATGATATGAGTAACAACAATCAAAATCAGTTAAGGCAATTGCTTTATGTCCATATTTAACAGCTCTATCTACATATTCACCAATTTCCGTAATTGCATCTTGATTAGAAGATTTAGTATGTAAATGAAATTCAATTCTTTTGGTTTCACTCTTATCTTCTTTTATATCAGAAATTCTATCAGTTAAAATAATAATAGATTTTGGAGATACATAGACCTCTCCGTTTTTGGCAACCTCAATATTCCCAACAATCTTTAAATAAGTTCCTCTAAATACATTTTCATAAAAAGCAATATCATCTTCTTTTAATCTATAATGTCTTACATAAATAGCGTCATTATCATCATATAATATATATTCTGTAGATGTTCCCCATTTATTATCTCTAATTTCAACTTTTTTTTCTTCGCTATTTAATAAAAAAACTTGACCTTCTATTTCACAACTAATTTTTCCACGGTTATAATTTGGATCAGTTATTTCTTCTAATCTAAAACTATCTATCGGAATATCTGAAATTTTATTAATAAAACTAACTTTAGGTTTAATTTCCTCAACTATATTTGAATAGCTTTCTTTATAATCTAGTGATTCATCTTTTTGAATGGAATCTTTTGCATCTATTAGAGGACTTTTAATTTCCACAAATTTTACTTCTATTTTAAAATTTTCTAATTTAGTCTCAATAGTTTTAATAAAATTCTTAAAATCATTACTTGTTTTATTTTCATAATTTATAATAAATTTAAAATGACCCTTACTTGAAAGAGGATCAGAAAGTACTTCTAACTTAGAAGTTGAAAGTCCATTTTTTTTGAATTCATTTTCTAGAAAATTAGATACTATCTTTAAGATATCTAAATTATAGTTGTCAAAATCAAATACTATTTCGCATCCTACCGTATACATTGAGAAAAAAGAGTTAATAATCTCATTCTTTAACTCAAAAAGAGAATCAATTGAAATAATAGAATTTATCCCTAAAACTATCTTTATTTTATTTTTTTCATCATCGCAAATTATTTTTTTTAGCTGAACTGCATTTGAATTATATTTTGAGGAATTCAAAAAATTTTGAATAAAGACTTCTAATTTCATGAAACATCAACCTTTTTTATCTCTTTAAGACGTCCAAAAATAAATGTAGTAATGATAAAAATATATACTACAACAACTGCTTTTAAAAATTCTAAACCTAATAAATCCGCAATAAGACAACCAAGAGGATAAATACTTGATAAATATAAACAAAGTTTAACCCTGTATTTGGTAGGAAGAAGTAGATGTTTATTTGAATAGATAGAAATAATACTTAAAAATATAACTAAGATTAAAAATAATAATGTTTCACCCAGATAATAAGAAAAAATAGTTGAAAAAGTAATAATATTAAAATTAAACCCCTTTTCAATCACTTTTACAAATTTAACTACTGATTCTTTTGCATTAAACGAGAACTCAAAATCAGAAACATTCAACTCTTTATAAGTTTTTGATTCTTTGAAACCTGCGTAGTCAATAGTAACTCCATATTTTCCTAAATGAAGAACTGCTTTAACACTACTAGGTTTTAACTCTCCCCCAATTTGGACTGAAATTTCATTCACATCTTTTGGATATATTACTTCATCTAAAATTAATTCGTAATTAGAAAAATTTCCTTTAATTTTTTGAGAACTCAAACTAGAAACAAGATCACTAAAACTTTTTGCATTTAAATTTGAATTAACTTGAGTATATAAAACAGGATAAATAAGGAAAAAAATTGAAAGCAATAAAACATATGAAATTAAAATTTTTAATTTATCATTAAGAAATTCATAAACACGAGTTGGTTTTATAATCGATATGTAAAATCTGTAGATCATTTTTCCTCCTAATTCAATAATTATAAAAGAAAAATAAGTACTAAGAAGTAATAACGCTCTTTATGAGTTTTTTTTATTAATTAATTACCTTTAAGGTTATTTATGTTTTTTTATTAATTTACAAATAAACTTTAGAAATAGTTAGTACAATTATTATCATGAGCATATATTTTACTTTTGAAAAGCACTACAACACTTTGTCAAATTACTATAAAAATAAATATCATCAAAAGCTAGCAAAGATTCCTTTAAACATTGGACTTTCTTGTCCCAACCGAGATGGAAAACTATCTCACGTGGGTTGTACTTATTGTGAAAACTTTAAGCTTGAAAATATACCTTCCCTATCTTACCAATTCTTAGAAAAAGTCGAGGTAATAGAAAAAAAATGGAGTAATATTGGTTATATTGCCTACTTCCAAAATGGTACTAATACCTATGCCAATTTAGACTTTTTAAAGAAAATATATTTAGAAGTTATTAACTTATCTCCCAAAATTAAAATTTTATCGATAGCTACTCGCCCAGACTGCATTGACACTGATATCCTTGATTTTATTAGCACCTTAACGGATAAAGTTGACATCCAAATTGAATTAGGATTTCAAACATCGAATGAAAAAACTGCTCTATTAATAAATAGATGTTATAAGAATAGTGTCTTTGAAGAAGCAGTTTCTAAAATTAAAAAATATAATATTCATCTTATAGTTCATATTATAAATGGGCTCCCTTTTGAGAGCGAAACAGATATGTTAAATACAATTAAATACTTGAATAGATTTGATATTGATGGGATTAAAATCCACATGTTAAACATTGTAAAAGATTCAATAATGGGAAAACTATATCAAAAAGAACCATTTAAATTACTAACTTTACAAGAATATATTATAATTGTATCTTCTCAAATAAGATTATTAAAAAGTAGTATAATTATACATAGGATTTCTGGAGACTCAAAAAAAGATACTTTAATCGAGCCTAAATGGGTACTCAATAAATTCGTAGTCTTAAATGAACTAGACAAATATTTAAGAAGTAGAAATTATTTTCAAGGAGATTTAAATAATGAAATTAATGATTAACGATGTTTTAAAAAGTATCTTATTAAATTTAATAGATAGAGATAGTATTGTTGTTAATGCTAGTACTGGAAATGGACTTGAAACTATTTTCTTAGCAGAACATGTCAAAAAGGTTTATGCATTTTCAACCCAAGAATTAGCTATTTCTAATACTAAATATTTAACTATTGAAAATAAAATCACTAATTGTGTTTTACTTAAAGAATCAAGAGATAATATTAATAAACATGTAAACAAGTATCAAGGTGTTTTATATAATTTAGGTTATTTACCATTAGATGAACCACTTGAAATAAGATTAGAAAAAACTATCAATAGTATTAAAGGAGCACTAGAAGTAATACCTAAATCTGGTGGTTTTATTTGTGTTTCTTGTTACCCAGGAGTTAAATACAGCAAAGAAGAAATATCTGCTATTCATGAGTTACTTATTAATCTTCCTTTAGAAGAATATGACTTACTTAAGTTTAATATTGAAAATAAAGCTTCTGCTCCCTATGTTTTATTATTAGTTAAGTTATAAAATAAATATTTTAATAAATATATCTTGAAACTAAAAAATTATAGAAAAAAAATAGCACTAGAAGCGCTATTTTTATTCTATATTTTTTCTTTAACAACTATATTTACTATTTTCTTAGGAATTATAATTATATTTTTTATATCTGTTCCCTCAATAAATTTTATCACGTTTTCATTTTCAAAAGCAAGTCTTTGAAGCTCTTCCTTTGATATCTCTTGATCAACTAATAATTTAGCTCTTATTTTACCATTTACTTGTACAGCTACTTCAATTTTTAAAGGTTTAGTATATTCAAGTACATATTTAGGCCATTCTGAATAAATTATTTCTTCTCTATTATTTAAAAAAGTACTATTTATTTCTTCCGTAATATGAGGACAAATTGGATTTAATAGTTTTAAAAATCCTAGATAATATTCCTTTGAAATCTTATTTGCCTTGTAAACATTATTCACAAAAATCATCATTTGGGCGATTGCGGTATTAAATGATAAATTTTCATAGTCTTCTTCAACTTTCTTAATAGTTTGATGATAACTTTCTCTAAGTTCAATAATCTCACTTTCAAAAATTTCAAGTTCTGAAATTCTAACTACACGATCTATGAATTTTTTAGCCGCAATTATTCCCTCATCACTCCAAGGTTTCATGCTTTCTAGGGGTCCTAAAAACATCTCATGAAGTCTAAGTGCATCAGCACCGTATTCCTTAATACAATCATCAGGATTTATCACATTACCTTTTGATTTGCTCATTTTTTGATGATCTGGACCGAGAATAATTCCTTGATTAACAAGTTTTTTAAAAGGTTCATCAAAATTAATGATTCCTAAATCAAATAAAAACTTAGTAAAAAATCTTGAATATAATAAATGTCCTACTGCATGTTCTGTTCCACCAACATAAATATCTACTGGTAACCATTTATTTAATTCACTGAAACCTTCACTAGAATCTAGGGGAATCATGCCAAAAGTATTCTTTAAAACATATCCTAGAAAATACCAACTTGATCCTGCAAGTTGAGGCATAGTATTGGAATCTCTTTTTCCCTTAGTACCTTTATAGTTAACATTAATCCAATCAGTAACATTGGCAAGTGGACTTTCTCCAGTTCCACTAGGTTTAATATTTTTCATCACAGGAAGTTCTAGGGGAAGATCTTTATCATCTATCAAAATAATCTCGTTATTACTACCAAAGATAACTGGGAAAGGTTCTCCCCAATAACGTTGTCTAGAAAATACCCAATCTTTCATCTTATACGTAATACTAGATGAACCATGTCCATATTTAATTAAATATTCAATAACTTTCTCGCTTGCCTCTTTATTATTAAGTTTATTAATAAAAGAAGAATTTATATGAATTCCATCTCCAGTGAAAAGTAATTCCTCAGTATCAATAACTTTAATTACTTCTAAACCAAACTTTTTAGCAAATTCATAATCCCTATCATCATGAGCTGGAACCGCCATTATTGCACCTGTTCCATACCCATTTAAGACGTAGTCCGCAACAAATATAGGAATTCTTTTTTGATTGACAGGATTTATACCAAAACTTCCAGTAAATACTCCTGTTTTTTCTTTTGAAACCATTCTATCAAAATCAGTCTTAGATTTTGATTCTCTAATATAATTTAAAACACTTTCCGCCTCATCATCTGTTGTTATTAATCCTAGACTTTCGTGTTCTGGAGATAGTACTAGAAAAGTTGCTCCAAAGATAGTATCAGGTCTAGTTGTAAAAACTTCTATCTTTTCACTTAAATCTTCAACTTGAAAAAAGATTCTTGCCCCTACTGATTTTCCAATCCAGTTTCTTTGCATATCTTTTAGAGATTCTGGCCAGTCTAGTTTATCAAGATCATTAAGTAATCTCTCTGCATAACTAGTTATTTTTAATACCCATTGAAGCATTGGCTTTTTTACAACTGGATATAATCCATTCTCAGAAACCATTTTCTTATCGACTAATAATATTTCATCGTTAGCAAGAACTGTACCTAATCCTTCGCACCAATTAACTTCAACATTTTTTAATACTGCTAAGTTATTTTCATATAATTTTTTAAATATCCATTGTGTCCATCTATAGTATTCACTATCTGAAGTTGCAAATTCTCTGTTCCAATCAATTCCTTTACCACTTCGAATTAATTGTTCTTTAAAAATAGCAATATTCTTATAAGTAAAAGTCTTTGGATCATTACCAGTTTTTAGAGCGTACTGTTCTGCTGGTAAACCAAAAGAATCCCACCCCATAGGATGAAGAACATTGAAACCTTTCATTCTCTTAAATCTAGAAATTATATCTGTTGCCGTGTAACCTTCAATATGTCCTACATGTAAACCTGCTCCACTTGGATAGGGAAACATATCTAGAACATAATATTTCTTTAAAGAGTCATCCTTTAAAGTGGAAAACATGGAAAGACTATTCCAGTGTGATTGCCATTTTTTTTCAATCGCTAAAAAATCATATTTCATAACTAAACAATATCAATTTACTTAATTTTTCTTACTTTCAACAAATTGAACTAAATCGTTCACAGTTTTAATTTTTTCGGCGTCATCATCCTTTACTTCTACTTTATATTCAGCTTCAATCGCCATGATAAGTTCTACTACATCAATTGAATCTGCTCCTAAATCTTCAAGTATTCTTGAATTACCTTCAATTTTAGATTCTTCAACATGTAGTTTGCTCACTATTAAACTTTTTACTTTTTCAAAAACTGTCATTTCTTTTTTCTCCTTTAAAAAACATTTTAATAATTATACCAAAAAAGAACAAATCTCTTTTATAAATACATATAAATCAAATATTTAAGAAAATAATACCTCTTTATTAAAAAATTTATACTCAATTTTACCTATTATATCTCTCTATTTTTCCTCTAATCTCTTCGGCTAGACTATCTGTTAGTGCATTTTCTTCTAATCTTGTGACCCAGTTTGTACCACATGTACCAGGACAATTAATTCTTGCCTCTACATCTAAACCAAGATAATCTGCTGCTGGAATTATAACTAATTGAGCAACCGAAGATAGTGATAGATCAATGATTTTATCTCTTAAATTACTTCCTTTAAAATCTTTGGTATATTTTCTAATATAACCTAATTCTTTTTTGGTTCTTGTTCTAATAAAGGTTTCTAGGGTATCATTGTCGTGTGTTCCTGTATAAAGGACTAAGTTACTAGTTAAATAATTCTTAGGTAAATTTGGATTATTGTTATTTCCATCAAAAGCAAATTGAATTATTTTCATACCTGGAAAACCAGTTTCTTTTAAAACTTCTCTCACTTCTTCTGTAACTTCCCCTAAGTCTTCCGCAATAATCTTTAAATCGCCGCACTCTTTTTTTATTGCCTCAAAAAATGAGTACCCTGGTCCTTTGTTCCAAACGCCTCGCTTTGCATTCGTATCTTCAAAAGGAACCGAACAATAGTTAGTGAAACCAATGAAATGATCAATTCTAAGACAATTATATAACTTAAATGAACTCTTAATTCTTTCTATCCACCACTTGTATTTCTCTTCTTTATGAGCTTCCCAGTTATAAAGTGGGTTTCCCCATAGTTGACCAAGTTCACTAAAGTAATCTGGTGGAACACCTGCGACTTCTTTAGGAATAAATTTATCATCTATCTTAAATAAATTTTTATGAGTCCAAACATCAACTGAATCCATAGCAACATAAATAGGTAAATCGCCAATTATTTCTACATTATTAATGTTAGCGTACTTAAGTAATTTTTCATATTGTTCAAAAGCTTTAAATTGAACGAAAGAATAAAAACGAACATCTCTTAGAAAATCAAGATTATTCTTTAATTCATCAAGTGCTTTTTTATTTCTAAACTTTAATTCATCTCTCCATTCTAAAAGGCTTACTCCTTCCTCTAGATTTTTAATCGCCATGAAGTAAGCATAATCATCTAACCAAGATGAATTACTTGCTTTAAATTCTAAATATTCTTTCTTATTTTCATCAAAATTTAAAAAAGCTCTTTTTAAAATATAGGTTTTATAAATATATAAATTCAGATAATCAATTTTTTTACTATATATGTTTATTCTATCTGCTTCATATGCTTTTAATAAACCTTCATCAATTAGAAAATTAATATCTATGAAGTAAGGGTTAAGGGCATTAGTAGAAAACGACTGGTAAGGAGAATCACCATATGAAGTATGACCAAGAGGAAGTATTTGCCAATATTTAATTTTTGCTTTGACTAAAAAATCAACAAAATCGTATGCTTTTTTCCCAAAAGTACCAATTCCATATTTATTATAAAGACTAAAAATAGGTAATAATATTCCTGAAGACCTTTCCATATTTAAAAAACTTCCTTTCTTTGCTTATATTTTATCAACTTTAACTTTTTCATAAAAATTATTCTCTCTATTATTTTTTTTCTCTTAGTTTAATGCTTGAATCAGTTTTATTAAACTTAAGTATCATACCTGTTAAGGGACCAAGTTTTACTTTGATATATTGATTCTCTGCGAAGTATGGTTCTATAATTGTAGTTAGTGCCATGGCGTTATATTGATTAGATCCATAAAACTCAATTTTATCACTATTTAAAATTTCAGTATAAGTTCCCTCAAATGGAACTGGAATTTTATATTCTTCATGAACAACAGGTGTCATATTTAAAACAACAACAAATAAAGAATCACCCCCTATTCTACAATAAGAGAAAACACTCATATTCCTATCATCTACTACTAACCATTTGAAATTATTTATATCTTCATCAAGATGAAAAGCAGAATTTTCAACATAAATTTTAGTTAATTCACGGAAAAAGACATTATATTTAGCATGAGAATCATATTGATATAAATTCCAATCTAACTCACTTTTAAAATTCCATTCATTAAATTGAGCAAACTCAGAACCCATGAATAAAAGTTTTTTCCCAGGTCTAGTCATAAACATAGTCATGAGTAATCTTAGGTTTGCGAACTTTTGAAAATAATCTCCAGACATCTTATTTATTAATGAGCCTTTTCCATGAACTACTTCATCATGGGAATAAGGTAGTACAAATTTTTCACTATAAGCATACATTAGTCCAAAAGTAATCTTATCATGATGATATTTTCGATTCAAGGGATCTTCCTTAAAAAATTTTAGGCTATCATTCATAAATCCCATATCCCACTTAAAATTAAATCCTACTCCATTATTTTTAATTTCAGCAGTTACATTAGGATAAGCCGAACTGTCTTCCGCAATAAATAGTATTTTTTCATCAAGAGAGAATAAATATAGCCCTGTTTCTCTTAAAAAATTAATAGCATTAACATTTTCACCTAGCTTAGGATTTCCTAAATGATAAATCATATTACTTACAGCATCTACTCGAAACCCATCCACATGAAAATAAGTAACCCAAAAAGAGAGCATTGAAGACATAAAACTTTTTGTTATTCCCTTTCCAAAATCTAAATTTGCGGTTCCCCATACTAAATTTTCTCTAAAAAATTCATCTTCTATTTCGTATAACGGAGTCCCATCAAAAAAATATAATCCATGATTATCTTTGCAAATATGTCCTAAAACTACATCTAAAATAACGCCAATCCCTACTTGATGAAGTCTATCAATCATATACATTAAATCCTTAGGAGTACCATACCTTGAAGTTGCACTAAAAAAACCTGTTCCTTGATAACCCCAAGAATCATCTAGAGGGTATTCATAAATAGGAAGAAGTTCAAGGTGAGTAAAATGATTAGATAGTAAATGTGGTATTAATTCATCAACTATTTTATTGTATTCTGGAATTCCATACTTATTTCTCCAAGAACCTAAATGACATTCATAAATTAATACTTTATCATCATAGGCTTTTTTCCTATTGTTTAAATAATCTTTGTCACTAAAATTGTAACCATCAATATCATAAACTATACTTGCAGTTTGGGGTCTTCTTTCACTAAAAAAAGCAAAAGGATCTGATTTTAAAATAACTTTTCCATTAGTAATAATTTCAAATTTATAAGTTTGCCATTCAATTGAATAAGGAAGACAAAAATAATAAAATCCATTGTGATCTATTTTTTCCATCTCATATTTTTCTCCATTCCAAAAATTGAAGTCTCCCACTAAATTAACTCTATTAGCATGAGGTGCATAAACTAAAAATTCAGTTCGAACGTTTAACCCATTAATATCCTTAATCATGTGAGCACCTAATAACTTATAAAGATTAGCGTTACGCCCATTTAAAAAACTACTTATAAACTTACTATCAAATCCAGTCATTAAATCTCCTTTAGATTAATAAAAAATATATATTCCCACATTCCCAAAAAAATAAGTGTATTTATCATTATCTGGTAATGTAAAAATCTTGTTAGATGATAAAATTTTTGCTTGTTTATAAAACAAAAGGGAAGGAGAATTTGAATTTTTAAAGACTATTTTTAATTTAGTTTCCCCTTTTTTATCATAATTTAATTCATAAAAATCAAATTTTTCATCATAATTGAGCGTCATATCAAAAGAATTTAAATTATATTTTTTAGACAAAGAAATAAGAGACTTTAAAAACTTTGTGGTCTCACTTTTAGGATTTAAATAGATATTATTTACTGTACCCAAACAATTATAAGAATTTTCAATTCCAAATTTAGTCCGTAGGTTTTCTGATCCAGAATTATAAAAAGAAATTCCAGGAGAAAAACTAACCAAGCCTAAAGCTGTCATCACATAGTTTTCTAAATCTTTTACAATTACATTTTCACTTATTTTAAGTCTATCAAATAAAGTTTTATTATCATGACATGAAACATAATAGACTGATTGGTTTCCTAAATACTCATAAAAACTTTTTCTTAAACCTTCTAATTTATGATAACTATGCTTAGTAAGTAATCCGTCTTCATTTGAATCATTAATTCCTCTTAAGGAATTTCTAAAAAGGTCATTAAAAAAGTATACATTCTTTAATCTATCATGATTCTTAATTATGGCTTTATCTTCCTCTTTTACGGTGTTTGGAATATTCCAACCTTCCCCAATTATAATAGCATTTTTATTTATTTCTTTTACTGAAGATACAACTTCTTCCATGGTTTTGATATCAATAAGACCTAATAAATCAAATCTAAATCCATCAACACCAAAGGTCTTTAAAAAGTATTTTATATTATCTACTATAAATTTTCTTACCATTTTCCTTGAGGTTTCAATCTCGTTCCCACATAAAGACCCATTAGTAGGTTTATTATAAATATCATGTCTAAAAAAATACCCTGGTACAAATTCATCATACGAAAATATATTTCTTGAATAAACATGATTAAATACTACATCTAGGATAACTCCTAAACCAATTGAATGAGCATAATTGATTGAAGATATAAATTCATTTATTCCAGTCACAGGATCAGTTACACTACTAGAATAGTGACTAGTTAATGAAAAATAGTGGATAGGGTTGTAGCCCCAATTATATAATCTTGATTTATCTAGTTCATCAATTCCATAGAATCCAAAAACTGGCAAGAATTCAACGTGAGTCATTCCTAAATTTTTAATATAATCAAGTACATTGCCATGAATATCTTTATCTTTTTCTAAAAGTCCTAAAAAAGTTCCTTCGTTTTCTATTTTTAAAGTCGAAGTTATATCTTTAACTGATGTCTCATAAAGGTAGGGTTTCTTATCTTTTTTATCTAATCTTGTTTCTTTAATTAATCTAGAATCATCTACAATATAACTTGTCCCATTCAAAACGCCTTTCGCATACGGATCTATTACTCTCTTAAAACAATCTAAAAGTCTAATATAGTAATAATATTTTGCTCCAGCAAAATCACCATTAATTGAGACATAATAAGTTCCATCATTACAATAACTCATTTGGTAATATATTTCATCAATAATTACAAATGCTTCTTTAATTGTTGGTCCAAAAAACCTGAAAGAAGTTGATTCTTTAGTATAAATAGCTCCAAGTTCTTCTTTCGAATAGAACTTAGAATTAAATTCTTCTGTAAGAGTAACTACACCAATATTTAAGGGACAAATTTCACCGTCCACATAAACATGATCATCATAATGCAAATTTATATCTTCTGTGAGACTAAAAAACTCTGAATTTCCTTCTGTTTTTAAATAAGTGACAGTATTATTTTTTAAAACTATTTTTTCAATATACCTATCTGTTTCTACTCTTAGCAATCTAAAACCATCAATATATATAAGCATCAATTTGTTCTCCTAATATTATTATATTATTTTTTTCCTAAAAAAAACCTGAAATTGCAAATTCTATTTTTTGAGTGCCTCAATCAAAATATAGATTTAAAATTCTCGCTTGTTGCTTTAAAAAGATAATGGATTTATTTCATTTTATTTCTTTTAATATTAATATTTTTTTAAAATATTGGCATAAATTTATGTGTTTTTTCTTTAATGTAAGAAAAACGAAAAATAATAATATAATATATTTTGTATGATATTTAGAGGGAGGAATTATGATTAAAACATTAAGCGCACAAACATTTGAAATTACAGATGCTGAATATGCTGTTTTGGAATTACTTCAAAAGTTAGATTTGGAAAATAATCTATTAAAAAACAGTGTTGGTATCTTATCTTGTCATTCGGATTATTTGAAAGAAGAGGTAATTTCTTTATTATCCGAAAAGTTACCATTTAGAATTGCAGGAGCAACTTCTTGTATGAATGGAACTAACGAAGACTTTGGCTCTGATGCCCTTTCTTTGCAAGTTCTTACTAGTGACGATGTTACATTTGAATTAGCAGTAACAGATGATCTTACAACTCTTCATGAAGAAAAAATTATCTCTACTTATAATGAGTTACTATCAAGACATCAAACACTACCATCTTTAGTTCTTACTTTCACTCCTTTAATGCAATTACTTGCTGGTGATGCAATTATTAATTCACTAAAGAAAGTAACTTCTGATAAAGTTCCATTATTCGGAACTCTTTCAGTTGATCACACAAAAACTTATGAAACTTCCCAAACTATTCTAGATGGAAAAGGTTATTTTAATAGTTTAGTACTCGTTGCATTTTTTGGACCTGTAAAAACAAGATTTGAAATTGCAGCTATTAAAAATAAATTAGTTCAAAAAGAAAAAGCGGTTATTACTGATTCAATTAATAATTTACTTGTAGGAGTAAATGGTTTATCCGCACTTAAATATTTAAGTTCACTTGGCTTAACTGAAGAAGTTTTAAACGAAGGACTTGGAGTTATTCCTCTAATTGTAAATTATGATGGTGAGAATGACGAAGCAGCGAGAGCTGTTTTTGCCCTAACCCCTGAGGGATATGCTGTATGTGGTGGAGAAATGCCTATCAATACTACTATTCAAGTAGGAACAATTGATTTAGATGACGTAATTGAAACATCTTCAAATGCTCTTGATAAAATAGGAGGAGACCACGCATTAGTTATTGGTTATTCTTGTATGGCAAGATATCTAGTTTTAGGTACTTCATTAAACACTGAATACAATCTTCTAAAATCAAAGATTTCCGCCAAAACACCATTTCTTTTCAGTTATGCAGGCGGAGAAGTGACTTCTACTGTTGTTGATAATAAATATAATAATCACGTACATAATTACTCTTTAATTTTACTAGTTATCGAATAAAAAAATGGATAGTATTAATTCAACAGATCAGGATCTCTATTTAAAAGAATTAATAAGAGAAAATAAAAAATTAAAAAGTCAAGTTGACTTTTTGAATAGTACATTAGAGACAACTAACCAAGTTTTTAATGCGCAAAAAAAATCTCTAAAAATTATGGATTTAGAAAAAGAATCCAGAGATTTATATTTTAGTTTAATCTTAAATAATACTCAAGAGTTAATCCTTTTCTTTGATAAAAGTGGTAGACTATCCTATTGTACTGAATCTTTTGTAAGAATATCTAAAACTACTGCCGCAGGCATTATTTTAGGACGTACATATGAAGAAATATTTACTAAAGTAGCACATTCAAAAAATAATGACGAATGTCTTCATAAGATAAGAGAAGCTTATACCAGCACAAGTCACCATTCATTTGAAGATATTTTTTACTTTGATAACAAAGAAGAAACTTTTGAATATTCAGTTGATATTATGCGTATGGGTTTAGATACTAATACTTTTGATACTGTATGTGTATTCATGCATGACATTACTAAACTCCAACAAGCAATTGATGAAGCAAATTATGCAAATCGTTCTAAATCAGAATTCTTAGCTAATATGAGTCATGAAATTAGAACACCAATGAATGCAATTATAGGAATGACTACAATTGCTAAAACCTCAGATGACTTAGATAAGATTAAATATTGTTTAAATAAAATAGATTCATCATCAATTCATCTTCTTGGTGTTATAAATGATATCTTAGATATGTCAAAAATTGAAAGTGGACAATTCGAAGTATCTTTCACTGAATTTGAATTTGAAAGAATGCTTGAAAGATTACTCGCAGTTATAAGATATAAGATTGAAGAGAAGAAACAAACTTTTAATATTATATATGATAAAAATTTACCGAGATTTATCGTCTCTGATGAACAAAGAATAGCTCAAGTTATCACTAATTTACTTTCAAATGCAGTTAAATTCACACCTGAATATGGTAATATAGAACTAATATTTCACGAAAGAGAAAGAAATGATGATATCGTAAATATAGATATTTCCGTCAAAGATACTGGTATCGGCATGACTCCAGAACAACAGAAAAAATTATTTAAACCTTTCACTCAAGCTGAATCATCTATTTCTAGAAGATTTGGAGGAACTGGTTTAGGACTTGCTATATCTAAAAAAATAGTGGAGAAATTAGGAGGAGAAATAACTCTTACATCTCAGATTGGTGAAGGTTCTACTTTTACTTTTAATGTGGTTGCGAAAGTGGCTAGTGAATTAGCACCTATCATCGATAAAACATGGGAGAATCTAAATTTTTTAGCGGTAGATGATTCTTATGATACTAGACATTTCTTCTTAGGAATTGCTAAAAAATTAAAGATAAAAATTGAAGTAGCAGAAAGTGGTGATGAAGCCTTAAAAATGCTATCAATCAAACATTATGACATCATATTTGTAGACTGGAAGATGCCTCAAATGGACGGACTTGAACTTTCAAAAAGAATAAAAGAAGAGAAGGGAAGTTCATCAGTTGTAATTATGATTTCTGCTCTTGATTGGACTGTAATTGAAGAACAAGCTAAGAATGCAGGAGTTACTAAGTTTATCTCTAAGCCATTGCTACTCCCTATTATAGAAGACACAATTAAAGATATAATTGGTAAGAAAAATACAGTTGAAAAAGATCCTTTAGATAGTATTTTCCAAGATTATAAGATTCTATTAGTCGAAGACGTTGAAATAAACCGCGAAATCATCTATTTTTTACTTGAAAATACAAAGATTAAAATTGATTCTGCTGAAAATGGTCTTGAAGCTGTTGAAAAATACAAAAGTAATTTCAAAGAATATGATCTTGTTTTTATGGACATTCAAATGCCTATTTGTGATGGTTATGAAGCTACTAGAAGAATTAGAGCACTAGATATTTTAGAAGCTAAAAAAGTTCCTATCATTGCTATGACCGCTAACGTTTTTAAAAGTGATGTTGAGAAATCAATTGAAAGCGGTATGAATGAACACATTGGTAAGCCAATAAACTTTGATGAAGTAATTGGAATCTTAAAAAAATACCTTTTGAAAAATAAATAACTTTTAAATAAGGAAAATTTAGTTTTTAGTTAGTTTAAATTACTAATTTGTTTATTTAAATTGGTAACATTACGCTAAAAAAAACAAAAAGAATAAAAATTAGTAAAAAAACTAGAAAAATTGATATAATTAAATGCATGCCTTGTTTTAAACATTGTTTTAAAACCATTAGACCAAAAGGAGGAAAAGAATATGCAAAGTTATGAAATTATGTACATAATCAAACCTGAAACAACGCAAGAAGTTATTTCGACTATTAAAGATACAGTTGAAAAGATTTTCTTAAGTAGAGGTGGAGATTTGGTAAAATCTCAGGATTTAGGTTTGAAAGATTTAGCTTATGAAATTGATCATCATAAAAAAGGATATTATGTTTATTTAGTAGTCAAAACTGAAAAAGAAGCAATTACTGAATTTACAAGAGTTATCAATATCACAGAAGATGTATTAAGACATATAGTTGTTAAAGAGGAACAATAGATGTATAACAAAGTTACTTTAGTTGGGAGAATAACTCACGATTTAGAAATTAAGAATTCTGGTACAGAAAAAGTTTTTTTACGGTTTTCAATTGCATGCACAAGATCAAGAGATAACAATACTACCGATTTTTTTAATTGTGTTGCCTTCGGTAAAAATGCAGAAAACACAGCTAAATATTGTGGGAAGGGTTCTCTTATTTTAGTAGATGGTTCTATCCAACAAAATAACTTCGAAGTTGATGGACAAAAAAGAACTAGTTACGATATTATTTCTAATCAAATTGTATTTTTAGAAACTAGAAAAAATTCAGAATTTAATTCTGTAAGTAACTATTCAAGTAATTCTAATACTTATGCCCCATCAAATAATCAACAAAGTATTACAAATAATTCTGAAAAGAGTAAAAAAGATTATTCAGAATTATCTAAAGTTATTTCATCAGAAAATGACTTACCATTTTAAAGAAAAAAGGAGATATTAAATCATGCAAAGTTACAAAAAAAGTTATGATAAAAACAAAGATTCACGTAGAAGAAAAAAAGTTTGCTATTTTACTGAACATAAACTTACTAAAATCGATTGGAAAGACGTTGAACTTTTAAAACAATTTATCACATCAAGTAGTGGCAAAATCCTACCTCGTAAAATTACAGGTACTAGCGCAAAATGGCAAAGACCATTAGCACTTGCCATCAAGCGTGCAAGACATATGGCATTACTACCATTTGTTAGTACTAAAGACTAAAAGTTATATTTTGTATTTAATACTCACGTATTCTTCTAATTTGAATATGTGAGTATTTTAAAAAGAATTACTTTTTATTAAAAAAAGGAGTATTTATGAAGAGATTAATTTTATTTATATTATCAATACTTTTTTATACTGGTCTTTGTATTCTTGTCATACTTGACCCTTTTGACATAAAGGAATTAGTTGAAGAAATTATTTTAATTGTAGCAAGTATTTTATTTGCCTTTTCTTTTAAATATTATTTCACTTATCGTTCTAGAATCATGGCAAAAACCCTTGAAAATAGAATGGGAAGTTTAACAAGATTATCGTATCATGTAAATCAAGTTGGTAATGAGATTTTCAATGAATTACCGATAGGTATTTTTTCTATTGGAGAAAATGGTATCGTTAAATGGTCTAATTTATACTCTAAAAATATTTTTGAAGAACGTATTATTGATAAAAAATTAAGTGAATTATCTCCTGATTTAGTTCAAATGCGCGAGAAGAAAATAAGCTCAATGGTCGTAAAAATTAAAAACGATTACTATGATGCTTCCTACAAAGAAGAATTCGATTTCTTTTATCTTTTCTATGAAACTAATAGAGAAAACTTAAGAAATGAATATTTTTCTCATCATCCTGTCGTTGGTTATATTAGTTTTGATGGTTTAGATGATGCTTTATCTGGTCTTGATTTAAAAAATCAATCCGAACTTAGAGGTAGTTATTTTGAAGCGGTTGCTGATTACTTAGAAAATCATAATGCTTTTATTAAAAATTATACTACTGATAAAGTAATGTTTATGTGTTATAGGTTTAATTTAAAGAAAATGATTGATGAACATTTTTCAATTTTAGAATCAGTTAGGAAAATATCTGTGGAAAATAGAAAAAGAATTAGTTTATCAATTGGAACTGCTTGTTGGAATACTACATTTTCTGAATTAGGAGTTCTTGCTCAAGGAGCTCTTGATCTAGCTGAAAAAAGAGGTGGGGATCAAGTAGTAATTAATATTCAAGGAGAAAAGATTAGATACCTTGGTGGAACTCTAGAAGCAAACATCAAGAAATCAAAAGTTGATTTTAGACAATCAGCAGATGAACTAAAAGATTTAATCAAATCTTCGGATAAAGTATTAATCATGGGACATATTGAAGCTGATTTGGATGCTTTAGGTGCAATGATAATCGTTCATCATATTGCTAAATTAGATAATGAAAACGTGAGAATTGTAATTCAAGATGACTTAGTAGAAGATTCTGCCCTTGCTTCAATTGAAAAATTAAAGCAAAATGAAACACCAGTAGTAAAAGATTTCATATCAATTGAAAAAGCTCTTGAATCTTTAACTGAAAAATCACTATTAATTGTAGTAGATACTCAATCACCAAAAATAGTAATGGATAGAAATATCTATCAAAAAGCAAATAAATTATTTGTTATAGATCATCATAGAATTGGAGAAGAAGGATTTAAGACTAATTATATTATTAATGAGCCTAGTGCTTCTTGTTCTGTTGAAATACTTATTGAATTAATTGATTTTTACAAAAAAGGATCAAAGAACATTGTATTTAATGCAACAGAGGCTAATGTTTTGTATGCGGGAATGTTAATTGATACAAATCACTTCACACAAAGAATTTCTTTTGATACCTTTGAAACTGCTAATAAACTTTTAGACATGGGAGCTGATCCTATAACTGTTAAAATGTGGCTTAGAAGACCTCTTGAAAAAACTATTAAGTTCAATAAATTTCTTGATAAAGTTAGTATTTATTTAAATAAATTTGCAATAATTTCAAGTAATGAAATTATAACTGATAGATCATTTATCGCTCAAATTGCTGATGAAGCTCTTCAAATTTCTGATGTTGAAGCAAGTTTTGTAATTATGAGATTAGATGAATCGCAGGTTGCAGTAAGCGCTAGAAGTTATAGAGATGTAAATGTACAAATGATCATGGAAAGTATGGGTGGGGGTGGTCATTTTAATATGGCTGCAGCTCAAATAAAGGATAAAACTGTAAAAGTTGTTACTCAAGAAGTTAAAGACTACTTACAATTAGAATTTGGAGGAAGTGAAGTTATGAAAATTATTTTATTAGAAGATGTAAAAGGAAGAGGTTCTAAAGACGATATTATAGATGTAAACGCTGGATTTGGAAACTTTTTAATTTCTAAAGGAAGTGCTACTCAAGCTACTAATGAAGCTATCCATAAAGTTGAACAAGCAAGAGAAGAAAAACGAATTGCTGATGAAAATCATTTATCTTTATTAAAAATTCTTAAAGATAGTATTGATGGAAAAATGATTGAAATTCCAATTCAAATCGGAACAGATGGTAAATTATTTGGTAGAGTTACTACTAAACAAATAGTAGATGTGTTCGCCGCAACTCATAAAATAGTTCTAGACAAGAAAAAAGTTGAGATTGTGGGCGAAATTAATGCTTTAGGAGTTTATACAGTTTTAGTTGATCTTCATAAAGATGTTAAAGCTCAATTTGAAGTATCCGTTATCGGAAAAGTGAACTAATGAAAAAAAATGATAATGATTCCGATATCAAGGCAATTAATTCTGAAAAATATGTTTTAGGTTGTGCTTTGGAGGAAGATTGTTTTGCGACCATCAAAGATTCTCTTACTATTGAAGATTTTTATAGTCCAATGCATAAAATTCTCTATAAAGCCATGGATACCATCTATAAACAAGCTATTTCAGATATTCAATTCTCAATAGTTACTGATATTCTTGACAATGAAAATAATTTAGAAAACGCTGGTGGTATTGAATACCTTCTTTCTTTACAAGAAGTAATTTATGATTCAAGTTTATTTGAAACGCATATAAATATTATTAAAGACATGTCAATTAAACGTAGTATTAGAAGAGAACTAACTGTTTTGATTGAGGAGAATAATAATCAAAATTTAAGTCCCACTAATATACTAGCTAAAATTGATACCTTATTAACTAATAAACTTGTAGCAACCAAGAGAGATATGACTACATTAACAGAAGTAGTCGATGAATTTGAGAGAATAACTAGAAAGAATAAAGGGAAATCAATTACTGGACTAGTAACAGGATATAACTTATTAGATCAAGTTATTAATGGTTTAAATGAGAGTGTTATGCTTATATTAGCTGCAAGACCTGGTATTGGTAAAAGTGCTTTTGCTCTTGAAATTGCAAAGAATGTAGCAACCCTTAATAAAAATGGTAAAGCAAGTGTTGCGTTCTTTTCTCTCGAAATGAGTAATTTCCAAATTACTCAAAGATTAATATCTAATGCAACAAGTATTCCTTTATCAAAAATTACAAGTTCAAAATTAAGCGAAACTGATTGGGAAAATATAGAGACTACTAAAAAAGAATTTAAAGATTATAATATCTATTTTGAAGATTCTTGTTTTGATGGTGTTGGAGAAATAAGAAATAAATGTCGTAAATTAAAAAAAGGTCCTAATGGTTTAGATTTTGTCGTAATTGACTATATCCAATTAATTAAAGGGGATTCAAAGAAGTTTTCCACCGATAACCGTCAAGTTGAAGTAGCAGATATTTCTAGAAGTATTAAACAATTAACTAGAGAATTAAAAATACCTATTTTATGTTTAGCTCAAGTTTCTAGAAGTGCAGAACAAAAAAGTGAGAAAAAGTTAAAATTATCACATTTAAGGGAATCTGGTGCGCTTGAACAAGATGCAGATATCGTTTTATTGTTAAATGATAGAACCGAAAAATTAGCTCAAGATGCTGATTCTTCTAATGAAAGAAAATATAAAGAAATAGTTCTTGATATTGCTAAAAATAGGCAAGGTAGAACATCAAATATTCTCATGCAGTTTTCATCAAATTTTATGCACTTTACAGAAAGTGGTTATTATGATGAAATAAATGGGAAATTAAGTACAGAAAATAAAAGGGAAGAGTAATGTTTGAACGTTTAGAAATAATGTTAGATAGATATAAAAAAATTCAAGATTTGATTTCACAAGGGAGTCTAGAAGTAAAAGAAATGACCTTACTTCTAAAAGAACTTTCATCCTTAGAAGAAGTAATATCAATTTATTTAGATTATCTAAAAACTAGTGATGAAATAAATAATTTAAAGAAAATGATAGAAACCGAAGAATCAAATGAACTTTTTATTATGATGAAAGAAGAAGTATCTCTTCTTTCGAAAAAACAAAATGAAACTGAAGATAAATTAAGAATTCTTCTACTTCCAAAAGATCCTAATGATGACAAAAACGTTATTGTATCAATCAAAGGAGCGACAGGAGGTGATGAAGCTAATATTTTCGCTGGTGATTTATTTAGAATGTATAGCAAATACGCTGATATTAAGGGCTGGAAAATTAAAGTTCTAGATGCCTCTTTTGGTGAACGTGGTGGATATTCAAATATTGACTTTTTAATTTCTGGTGATAAAGTTTATTCTTTAATGAAATATGAATCAGGAGTTCATAGAGTTCAAAGAGTTCCTGAAACTGAATCTTTAGGAAGAGTTCATACTTCAACCTCAACTGTTTATGTTCAATACGAGGCAGAAGATATTGATTTTGATCTTTCTTGGGATGATATTAGAGTTGATACTTTTTGTTCAAGTGGACCAGGAGGACAATCTGTTAATACTACTCAATCAGCTGTCCGCTTAACTCATATTCCAACTGGTGTATCGGTTGCGAGTCAAGTTGCTAAATCACAGTATGAAAATAAAGATTTAGCTTTTTCATTACTAAAATCTAGAATTCATCAATCTATTATTGATAAAAAAGAAAAAGAAGAGGGTCTTATTCGTAAAACAACTGTTGGTACTGGTGAAAGAGCAGAAAAAATTAGAACCTATAATTTCCCTCAAAACAGGGTAACTGATCATAGAATTTCTCTTACTCTTAACAGGCTTGATGCTATAATTGAAGGAAAATTAGATTTAATAATTTTACCACTTGTTGATGAATTTCAAAAAAGATTAATTGAAGAGTCATAATAATGAATTATCTCTCTCTTTATAATAACTACAAAAAACAAGCTACTCTTAGACAATTAGAAGAAAGTGCGATCCACTTTCTCTTTTTAAGTCTTTTTGACTTCAATAAAGAAGAACTATTTATGGCACTAGTAGATATTAATTCTAACGTGAGTGATATTAACCTATCTAAAATAGAGAAATATATTGATTTATATTTTAATCAAAGTATTCCTGTTCAATATATTTTAAATAAAGCCTTCTTTTATAATTATAGTTTTTATGTCGACAATCGTGTATTAATCCCTAGAAGTGAAACCGAACTAATCATTGAATTTGTTAAATCCTATTTATCAAAACATAATGTTTCTCACAGAGTTAAAATCCTAGATCTAGGTTCTGGATCAGGTTGTATAGGTATTGCATTAAGTAAGGAGATTAGTAATAGTGAACTTACTTATGTGGATATTTCTAATGATGCCCTTGATGTCTTAAAGATAAACTTAGAACTGAGCGGTGTTAAAGGCAAAATTATTAAATCAGATTGGTTAAATGATGTAGATGATAAATTTGATATTATAATTTCTAATCCTCCTTATGTAGAGAAAGAATATCAAGTTAGCGACTATGTCAAAAAAGAACCTAAAGATGCAATATTTTCTCAAGGTATAGAACATTACATCAAAATAATTGATAACGTTGAAAGAGTATCTTTGAATAATACCTTAGTAATCTTTGAGCATGGTTATCTTCAAACAAAAATCATTCAAAATTATATTTTTAATAAATTAGGCGTACTAAGTAATACCATTAAAGATTATAATAACTTAGATAGAATTACTTATTTCAATATAAGTGAAAATCTTAAATCAAGACTATACATCTTCCCAACTGATACCGTCTATGGACTATCTTCTAGGTATGATGATATTAGAGCAACTCTAGAAATTTATTCAATCAAAAAAAGAGATTTGTCTAAACCTCTTCCTGTGATGTTTGATAGTCTAGAAACCATTAAAACTATTTGTTTCGTAAGCGAGAAAGAAGAAAAAGTTATAAAAAGATTTCTTCCTGGTCCCCTAAGTATCATTCTAGACCTAAAAATACCTTCTTATTTCAAAGAAAAAGATATCGCAGTAAGAATACCTGATTCTACCCAAACACTTGAAATTTTAAGGAAAATTGGTCCAATGAGGTTAACATCATTAAATGAAAGTTCCAAAGAACCTTTAAATAATGATTTAATTATCAAAAAAGAATATAATACTATGGTAGGAAATATTTATTATGCTTCAAATAGATTTTCAAACATCCCAACCACGATTGTTAGAATTAAGGATACAATCGAAATATTAAGAGAAGGAACAATAACAAAAGAGGAGATAACGAGGTACTTAAACAATGAATATTAGAAATATTGCAATAATTGCCCATGTAGATCATGGCAAAACAACATTGGTAAATAAATTATTAGAACAAAGTCACACACTTAATAGCCATACAGTCTTAAATGAAAGAGCTATGGATAGTAATGATATCGAGCGTGAGAGAGGTATTACTATTCTAGCGAAAAACACAGCTATTATCTATAATAATTATAGAATCAATATTCTAGATACGCCAGGGCATGCAGACTTTGGTGGAGAAGTAGAAAGAATAATGCATATGGTTGATGGAGTTTTACTATTAGTAGATGCTTTTGAGGGTGTAATGCCTCAAACAAGATTCGTACTAAAAAAAGCATTATCTGCTAATTTAAAACCGGTAGTTATTATAAATAAAATAGATAGACCTTTTGTAGATATTCAAAAAACTACAAATGAAATCTATGATTTATTTATCGATTTAGGAGCAAGTGAAGAACAATTAGATTTTAAAATCATCTATGCATCAGGACTTCAAGGGCTTTCATCTTATACACCTAATCTAGAAAATGCAGATGGAGTTATTCCTATTCTAGATACTATTATTAAAGAAATTCCAGATCCTGTGTATGATAGAGATTCATATCTTTTATTTCAACCAGCTCTAATCGATTATAATGACTATGTTGGAAGAATGGGAGTAGGTAAAATTCTACAAGGAACAATTAAAGTAAATCAAAATTTATTTTGTTATCGGGTAGATGGTTCTAGAATTACATTTAGAGTTCAAAAAATATATCAATGTACTGGTCTAATTAAAGATGAAATTGAAGAAGCATATGCTGGAGATATTGTATCTATTGCTGGACTATCTGATATCCATGTTGGAGAAACTATCACCGATAATTCTGATGCAACTCCTCTTATTCTTTTATCCGTTGATGAACCGACTGTCGAAATGACTTTCGCTACTAATTCAAGTCCTTTTGCAGGGACTGAGGGAAAAAATGTAACTATTACTAAATTAGAAGATAGATTAGTAAAAGAAACTCAAAAAGATGTTGCTTTAAAAGCAGTGAGAATCCCGGCAACTGAAAGTTTCTATGTCTCTGGAAGAGGTGAATTACACCTTTCTATTCTTATTGAAAATATGAGAAGAGAAGGATTTGAGTTTGAAGTATCTCGTCCTAAAATAATTATTAAGACTATAAATGGTATCAAACATGAACCATTTGAAGATGTTTCTGTAGATGTTCCAGTAGATTATATGGGAAGTGTCATGGAAATGTTTGGTGGAAGAGGTGGAGAACTAAAAACAGCTTCTCAATTTAGTGGATTTGCTAGATTATCTTATGTTATGCCATCTAGAGGGTTAATTGGTTTCATGACTGATTTCTTAACCAATACTAAAGGGTATGGAATTTTATCTCATGTATTCCTAGAATATAGACCTTTATTTGATGTATCTATGAGTAGAAAACAAGGTTCTTTAATTTCTATGAATCAAGGTTTAACAACTGCTTATGCTTTAGGGCATTTAGAAGATAGAGGAGAGTTTTTTGTGGAGCCAAGAGTATCTGTTTATGAAGGAATGATAGTTGGTACTTCAAATAGACCAGTTGATTTAGTAGTAAATGTAACGCAAGAAAAACAATTAACTAATATGCGTTCATCCAGTAAAGATCAAACTGTTGTTTTGAAAAAACCTCGTAATATGACTCTTGAAGCAAGCCTTTCTTTTATTGATGATGATGAATTAGTTGAAATAACACCAAAAAGCATTAGAATTAGAAAGAAAATATTAAATGCAACCTCTAGAAAGAAAGATTACTTATACGGAGAAAACTAGATTAAGGAGTGAATAATATGGTAAAAATAGCTGTAGATGGAATGGGCGGAGATAATGCTCCTAAAGAAATATGTTTAGGAGTAATGGATTCCTTAAAAAAGAATGAGAATATTGAAATATTACTATTTGGTGACAAAGAAAAGATGTCTCCTTATTTAGAGGAACACAAAAGACTTACTATTATAGATACTAAAGTATATCTCGAAATGGGAGAAAAAAATCCTATAAGTGCTTTTAAAACAAAAAGGGACTCTTCAATGTTTATGGCAATTGACGCAACTAACTTAGATAAAGCAGATGTGGTTTTAACATGTGGGCCCACACAAGCATACATTGAGATCGGAAGA
>JAITXT010000015.1 GCA_031284585.1 Acholeplasmatales bacterium | reverse complement strand
ATAAATATGAGGTTATTGCAAGACCAACAATTTTTGAATCAAAATGCATATTGATAATTACTTGGTTTCCTAAAATTTCTAGACTTTCAAATATAAAATGAGTTGAAGTATGAAAAACTGACATTCTATAAAAAAGAAATAACAAATTTCCCTCACTAAAATCAAAATCTTCAAAAACAATCTTTGATTTTTTTAAATCCTCATGTTGCATACTAAAAACAAGTAATTCCTCTTCTGAAGAAACAACTTTTAAGTATTCGCTATAAGAATCAGAGTATATAATAAGATCTAAAAATACTTCACCGGAATATTGGTTTTCTTTTTTCAAATGAGCAGTAAGTTCAGGTGATAATTTATCATCAATATCTTTAACCTTGTCTAGTGAATTGCAAGAAAATAATGACAAATTAATTAAATTAGAATAACCACAAATAATAACTTTTTCATAAATACCTCCTTTGATATGTAATAAAAATAATAAATAATCATAAATCTATTTAAAAAAGACCTAAAAAAACTTGAATTATTATTTTTATTATATCACGTAAATAATAATTTTTATATTTTGTTTCCTATTAGTACTAATTATCACTACTAAATTGCTAACTATCTCTTTATATCAAAAATTATTTAAGATAACTATATAATATTTTAGGAGGTATAATGTATTGATATTCCGTAGGGCTGCAGTTAAATTAATAATTAAATATCAAGAAAGCACAAAAGATTCTAATAAACACTGGTGTAGATTTACACCTAGTTGTTCTGAATATGCTAAACTATCATTTGAAAGATTCAATTTTTTCGAAGCTTCTTTTTATTCCCTAGTTAGAATTATCTCCTGTAATCCTCTCTCAAAAAAGAGATTTTATCCAGTAAAAAGCAAGAAGCTAAACGTTAATAAAGGATTTAAAATCTATTATAATTTAAATAAAATTAAATTAAATGATTTAGAAAATTTAGGATATAATGAGACCACCATGTCTTTAAAACATTATTTTGTTTTAAAAGAAAAGAATACCTTTCAAGGTATTCTTATAATTCATTTTGATAATAATATTCCCATTATAGATCTAAATCATAACTTCGATGAAATATGTCTTAAAAAAGTAAATTCCTATCTTAAAAAACTTATTATATTATAAGTAATTAAAAAATACTAACCTTCAGTCTTCCATTTTTTAATTACTTTTTGTCTAATAAATTCTTCTCTATCTTTTTCTTCTAAAGCATCATTAATGAATTTAACATCTGCTTCAATTCTTGGAATTACTATATTTTTTAAAGCATTAGCTCTCTTTTTTGTTTTTCTAATTGCATTCGCAAGTCTATAAACACTATTTTCAACTTCAGCTAATCTAACTGTTAAATCTCTTACTTTTAGAAATGATTTGTAAGCAAAATCAAACTTGGTATTAGTTTGTCCAATACCATATCTAACTCTAACAGGTTCAAAATTAGATTTAACAATTGGAAGTTCAATTCCCATAACTGATTTATAACTAAGAGTTATTCCATCTTCAAGCAAAGGAATACTTTTAGCAATTTCAGAAACAATACCCAATGTAATATTTGCATCTTGAAGCGCAAGATACGCTTGATGATAAACTTTTTCTAATTCATGTCTTAATGTTCTTACACCATCAATATGAGAAACCATTTCATGAATTAAAACATTTCTTTTACGATCCATTAATTCATAACCTAATTTAGCAAGTTCTCCTTGCTTTATTAAATTTATAAGATTTCCTTTGGTAGGAACAATATTAGGCATTAGTTTTCCTCATCAAGTGAATATTCAGTAATATTTTTAGTTTTTAAATTAAATCTCACCGCTGATCTAGTAGGATTATAGTGCTCATTTAAAGTCTTTTCATCGATTCTATTTAAATCTTCTTTCGGTAGAATAGATAATAAATCCCATCCAAGTTCAAGAGTATCAATAATAGTACGATTAGAATCATCTAATTGAGAAATAAATTGCGATTCAAAAAGTTTACCAAATTCAAGTATTTTTTTATCTTTAGGTGATAATTCATCTTCACCGATAACACTAGCTAAACTTCTAGCATCAATAACAGAAGAATAACAAGCAAATATTTGGTTTGCTACAGCCTGATGATCTATTCTAGTATAACCCTCACCAATGCCATCTTTCATCAATCTAGAAAGAGATGGAAGAATACCAATTGGTGGAAAAAGACCTTTTTGATGAAGATCTCTAGATAATACAATTTGTCCTTCCGTAATATAACCTGTTAAATCAGGAATAGGATGAGTGATATCATCATTTGGCATAGTAAGAATAGGTATTTGAGTAACGGAACCTTTTGCTCCTTTAACAATACCAGCTCTTTCATATAAAGAGGCAAGATCACTATATAGATACCCAGGAAATCCTTTTCTACCAGGAATTTCTCCTTTAGATGAAGAAAGTTCTCTTAATGCTTCTGCATAAGATGTCATATCTGACATGATAACTAATACATGATATCCTAAAGTATAAGCTAAATATTCAGCACAAGTAAGAGATGCCCTAGGAGCCATAGTTCGTTCAATTATTGGATCATTAGCAAGATTTAAAAACATAACAACTCTTGACATAACTCCTGCTTCTAAAAATGATTGTTTAAAGTAATCCGCAACATCATTTTTAACACCCATAGCACAAAAAACGATACAAAACTTTTCATCTTTTTTGGAAAGATTTGCATGTTTAACAATTGATACCGCAAGTTCATTATGAGGCAATCCAGAACCAGAAAATATCGGTAACTTTTGACCTCTAATCAAGGTAGTAAGTAAATCAATCGAAGAAATACCAGTTTGAATAAAATCCCTAGGATAAACTCTAGAAACAGGATTCAAAGGATATCCATTAATATCTCTTTTTTCATCTACGAATATTTCTTTTAATCCATCAATAGGTATTCCAGAACCATTAAAAGTCCTACCTAATATTTCTTTAGATAGTTTAATCATAACAGGTTCCCCAGTAAATTCACTAATTGCATTAGATGTAGAAATATCGGAAGTACCTTGAAATACTTCAATTGCGACTAAATCATTTTCGATTCTAACCACTCTTCCGTGTCTAGTTTCTCCACCTATTTTAATATTAACAAATTCATCATAACTTACATCGGTTGCTCCTCTAACAAAGACAAGAGGACCAACAATAGATTCTAAACCTACATATTTTTTACTCATTATAAGTTTCCTCCTCTTTTAGAAAGTGGATTAAGTAATTCATCAATTAAATCATAATATGTTTTAAACTCTTCTAAATTATCATTTTTAATAGTATATTTCATTTTCGAAACACTATCAAAAATATTAGTTGAAAGGATATATCTTAACGCAACTCCATTAGCAAGAACTTTTAAACTCTTTTGATATAAATATAAAATTACCCCAATCATTTTTTCTTGTTTAATAATTGGAACATAAGTATCTTCACTGTGAAAAGAATTTTGTTGTAAAAATCCATTTCTAATTAATCTACCCATTTCAATAATTAATTTTTCCTCATCTGGTAAAACATCTTCACCAATAAGTTTAACTATTTCAAGTAATTTATCTTCTTCCGCCATTATTCTTACTAATTCCTTTCTTTCGGCAAGAAAAGATGTTGACACATTAGTCTCATACCATTTAGATAAATCTACTAAATACTCTGAGTATGAAGTCATCCAATTGATAGCAGGATAATGTCTTGAATAGGCAAGAGCCTTATCAAGTGCCCAAAATGCTCTAACAAATCTTTTTGTATTTTGCGTAACTGGTTCACTAAAATCTGCTCCTTGAGGACTTACCGCCCCAATGATTGTAATCGATCCAGTTTTTCCAGTTAAAGTTTCAAATAAACCTGCTCTTTCATAAAACTTAGAAATTCTTGATGGAAGATAAGCAGGGAATCCTTCTTCCGCCGGCATTTCTTCTAAACGTCCAGATATTTCTCTTAATGCTTCTGCCCATCTTGAAGTAGAATCAGCCATGATTGCGACATGATATCCCATATCTCTATAATATTCAGCAATCGTAACACCTGTATAAATAGATGCCTCTCTTGCAGCAACCGGCATATTAGAAGTATTAGCAATTAAAATTGTGCGCTCAAGAAGTTTCATTTTAGTTCTAGGATCAATAAGTTCACTAAACTCATCTAATACTTGAGTCATTTCATTACCTCTCTCACCACAACCAATATAACAAATAATATCTGCATCACACCATTTAGCAAATTGATGTTGCATCATAGTTTTACCAGTTCCAAATCCTCCTGGGATTGCTGCGGCACCTCCTTTAGGTATCGGGAAAAAAGTATCAATAATTCTTTGACCACTTAATAAAGGTATATCAGCATGTAATCTCTTTTTTGCAGGTCTAGCAATTTTAATAGGCCATTTTTGAGTCATTTTTAAATCTATTTTAGAAGAACTATCACTAAGTAAAGTTCCTAAAACATCATCTTTTTTATAATCACCATCTTTATTTATATTAATAATTTTGCCGTTTACACCTGGCGGAACCATTAAATAATGTTTTATGGCATTAGTTTCTTGAATAAAAGCATAGATTTCTCCTTCTTTTAAATAATCATCCACTTTTTTTAGAAAATTTACTTTAAAAGAAAGATTAGGATCAATAGTATCCATTGAAATTCCATTTTGAATGAAAAAAGAATTATTAGTTTCCTCTATCTTTTTAAGTGGTCTTCCAATCCCATCAAAAATATTATTTAAAAGAGAAGGTCCTAGTTCAATATATACAGGACTATCAGTTCCATAAACTTCCTCATTAATTTTTAAACCAGTAGTTTGTTCATATACTTGAATAGTAGTAAAATTGTTTTCAATTTTAATAACTTCCCCAAGTAATTTCTTTTCTCCAATTCTTACCATTTCAATCATTTTGAAAGGAGAACCTTTAACAGTAACAACTGGACCATTTATCGAATATATCTTTGCCATAAGTCTATTTACCCCTTTATGAATAATTTTGAATTATCAACAAAATTAGCCTCTTCATTTCTTATTCTTTCATCAAAAGACTCATCAAATAGTAGACTTCCACTTTTTAAAATAAATCCTCCGTACCTAGTTTCATTACCAATTAGCACTTTAAATTTAGGATATAAATCATTAATAGACTTGATAAGGTTAGAATCTTTTTCTTCAATTAATATAGTCCCATCAGTAAGTCTATTAGAAGATACAATTTCTTTTAGTTTTTTAAAAAAATACTCTTCATATTTTTTGGTTTTTCGAAAAGAATTAAGTTTTTGAATAACTTCATTAAAAATAGAAGAAACCATTTCATCACGCTCTTTCATCAAAGAAAAATCAAGACTAGCTCCGATATGATTTAATTCTTCTTGATAAGAAATTCTAATTTCTTTTTCCGAATTAATCAACATAAGCTCTTTCTTAGCTAAAATATCATCACTTATATTTTTAGTTTCTTTTGTCTTTATTTCATTAATTTCATTTTTAATATTTCTAATTTCTTTAATCGCATATTGCTTAATGGCTTTAGAAAAATATTTGTATAATTCATCATCATTATAGTATGGCATTTTCTACTCCTATAGTTTAACTCCAATAGCATCACTCACATATTTATCTAGAGATTCACCAATCTTATTGGTTGAATGCCTATCTGGAATTTCCACTATTAATTTCTCATTTTGAGTTAATTTTAATTCACTTATTGTTTTTTTAGCTAGGGAAACTAATTTAGAAGTTATTAAAATAATGGTAACTTCTTCCATTCTAAAAACCTTGTTAAGTTCATTCAAAAATTCCCTTCTTTCATGAACTATAACACCATCAATTCCTACTAATCTCATTCCAACTAGAGTATCTCTGTTGTCTGATAACAAAAAAAATCTCATTTAAATTACTACAATTTATTAACAATTAAAATTGAAATAAGAAGTCCATAAATTGCAACACCTTCACCAAGAACCACAAATATCATTGATTTAGCAAAGTTTTTTGGGTTTTCAGAAAAAGCACCGATTGCTGCAGGGGCTGCACTTGCTACGGCAAAACCAGCACCTAAACAAGAACATCCAGTAACTAAAGCCGCGGATATAAATCCTAAACCTTGAGCAAGACTTCCTTGAAAAGCAGTGTTTGCTACATCTTCAGCTACTTCTTCTGCCAAAAAGCTTGGAATAAAAACTAGTGAAAATAACAAAACAATTGCTATGCTACTAAAAAATAAAGCAACATGAGTAATTAAACTTCTTTTTACTTGGTTTTTGTTTAATTTTCCAAAGATAATTCTAATGATAGGAAAACTTGCAATTCCAAGTAACACTAATGGTAATACAATTTCTGTGAACGTTAATAACATATATATTCCTCCTATTCGTTCAATGCACTGAAAGCGACTCCATCGCCTTCATAATATCTACTAAACATCTCATAAAATTCAAGACGTAGTCCTTGAATACAAACAACTAAACCTTCTAGTCCCATTACAAATAAATTACCAATTACTAGAACAAGAATATTTCCTACAACTCCATTCATCATACTATTTAGAGTCATAACTACAAGCATCATACCTGCATGCGATAATACAAAACCTCCAACTCTTAAGAAACTCATCGTATTCGACAAATACCCTAGAAGTACTTCAACCATTTCAAACACACCTGAAATTATAAATCCTACTACTCCTCCTTCAAAGAAAGGTTTTTCATGAAGAACAATTCTTTCAAGAGGTTCTTTTAAGAAGATTAAAAGAATCGGTACTAAAATTCCAAAAATTAAAACTACAATATTGAAAAAATTAAAAGTAATATGAAAAATTGATGGAAGCATCATATTTAAAACCATTGGAGCAGCTCCAATTATTACACATGCATAGAATATAAAACCACTAATTCCATTATGCGAACAAAGCATTTCAACATACTTTTTCTTCTTTATTAATGTACATATATTAAAAATCATCGAAGAAAGAATAAGCACAATTCCTATTCCAACCGCAAAAAGTAGAGTAATCATCGTGTTATCAGATGAATGCATTGCTTGGAAAGGAAATACTCCTTCTTTAAAAATACCTATTTTCTGATATAATTCACCTAATAATTCTTCGTTTCCAAAGAAAGATCCAAAAATAGCTCCAAAGATAACAGATGAAATACCTAATCTTAAACCTATTTTACCTAAATTACTATTCTTAAAGAAAATTAATAAGAGTGATAAAATAACTAAAACAAGACCTTGTCCTAAATCACCAAACATAATTCCAAATAAAAGAGTATAGGTAATCGCTACAAAAAGGGTAGGATCTATATCATTATATCCAGGAACACCATACATCTCAGTAAACATCTTGAAAGGTCTAGAAAAGAAATCACCTTTTATTTTTGAAGGAGGAACTATTCTTTTATCACTATCTCCTTCATTAACATTAACTTCTACATCTACAAGATCTTTAAAAGAAGCAATGATTCCAGAAACATTTTCTTCTTCGGTAAATAAATTAATATTAAATCTATCTCCCATTCCAACTACGTATTTTTTTGACTCATAGAGTCTATTTAAATAAAGTAATTCACCTTTAATTACTCCAAGTTTATTGATACTAGTCGAAGAAATATCATTTATTTCTTTCGTATAATCATCAATTGAAGTCTCAAGTGATTTGATTTCATCTTCTAGAAGAAGAAGAGCATCTTTTGGAGTACCATGTACAAAACTTGGAATATAAGTTCTTTCAAAGAACAAAGATGAGAAAATATTATCAACGTCTACCTTATAATCCTCAGTTGTAATATACATACACCAAGTATAACTACTCTCCACACTAAAAGAATTAAAAACAAATGGTTTAGTAGAAAAATATTTTACTTTTTCAAGTGAATCGTTAGGAATTCTTCCAAATCTAATAAAAGTATATTTCATATTAAATAAAGCATCAAGAGAAACATCAAGAGTTTGTAAATATTTAACTTGCTCTTTAGCATCTCTTAATTCTCTTGCTTTTAACGTTTTTTCTTCGATTTTCTTAAATTCTTCTTCTAATTCGTTTCTAGTAGAAACCATATATTCACGCATTTCCGTGAAATTATCAATGACATTTTTATTTTCAGTTGCTTTAATGTCAAAACCATATTTTTTCTCTAGTTCATAGAGTTCATTTAAAAGTGCTTGACAAGGATTTTCGGAAACAAAAGAAGTCATTCCGTGAACTTTATCAATTATTTCATTCGCTAAAACAGGATGAATGTCTTTTAGTTCTATAAATCTAACAAGAACTGGATCTAAATTTATTAAATTTGAAGTTATATCGATTAATTTTAATTTTGATACTCCCATTAATTTCTCCTTCTAGTATATTAACATACTTCTTAATTCTTTTTCATCCATTTGATATCTTAATCCTTCAATTATATTGATAAGATTTTGAACCTCAATCTCTAATAATGAATAAAACGAGGTATAAACAAGTGGAACTTCTTTACTAAAATACATATATTTCTTTGCAATATTGAAATTAATCTTTTCGGAAAAGTATTCAACATATACATATTCATCATCATTTATTTTTTTGTAATCACTAATACTTAAATATTTCAAGATATCATTTGGATTCTCGATTTTAATAATTTCATCTAATTTCTTCTCAGAAAATCTTGAATGAATTTTTATTAAAATACTTTTTATCGTTTCATTTGATTCTTTATAGAATTTCTTAAGTCTATAAATTTTAACGATATTTGAAATTTCAATCTTACTATCATAGATATAGAGAAGTTCTTTTTTTAACTTTCTTTTATATAACTTATCTATTAAACTGAAAGTAGTTTCATAATAATACTCTAATAGAGCATGTTCAATATCTAAATATCTAACCTTATTACCATCTTTTACATTATACTTTTCTAAGATTTTATAGTAATCAGTCCCTACTAAGCTTTCTAATAATTCTTTATAATTAGTAGATTTTTGAACTTTGATAATATCTATCTTCGTATGAACATCTAAAAACAAAGGACTCTTGTTTAGAATATCAACTGAGTCAGAAGAAATAAAATTTGAGATAGTATTAAGAATAATTTCACTTTCTTGCTTAATGATATTTAATTCATAAAAACTTTTATCAGAATCATAAGCGTATTTAATTAATTTGAAAATAGTTTTAAAGAAATTCTTTTTTATGAGTAATTCAATTTGTCCCCTGTGAACTATAGCTTCATTCACATCTTTGAAAATTTCAGAATAATTAGGAGTTCTTTTCAAATATGAAACTATATCACTAATATCTTTCACTTTTATCAATCTTTCATAATCTTCTTCTTTAAGCGATAGTCCATAAATACTTTTTGCTTTCGCGAT
>JAITXT010000008.1 GCA_031284585.1 Acholeplasmatales bacterium | reverse complement strand
TAAAAATAACATAATTATTTATTTTTTTTATCCACTAGTTAATTTTACTAATTTTATGAAAAATTAACTATAATATTAAGCGTCAAGGAGATATTATTATGGAAAAAGAATTGAAAGGCAGTAAAACTGAACAAAATTTAAAAACAGCTTTTGCTGGAGAAAGCCAAGCTCATACTAAGTATGAATACTACGCAAGCAAAGCTAGAAAAGACGGATATGAACAAATTGCTGACATTTTTGAAGAGACTTCAAGAAATGAAAAAGAACATGCAAAATTATGGTTTAAACTTTTACATGGTGGTGAAGTACCTACTACTACTGTAAACTTAACCGACGCAGCCAACGGAGAAAACTATGAATGGACAGACATGTATGCCCAATTTGCAAAAGAAGCCAAAGAAGAAGGTTTTGCTCATATCGCATTTTTATTTGAAAGTGTTGGAAAAATTGAAAAGAATCATGAAACAAGATATCGTACCCTACTAAAAAATATTGAAGATGGAATTGTTTTCTCAAGAGAAGGAGATAGAGTCTGGTTATGTCTAAATTGTGGACATGTTGTAATCGGAAAGAAAGCTCCTGAAGTATGCCCTACTTGCGCCCATCCAAAATCATATTTTGAAATTAATCCTGCCAATTATTAGTATGTATTTATTTATTTAATAAAAAAACTTCCCGTAAAAAGGAAGTTTTTTTTATTATAAACTATTTTATTTTCTATCACTCTTTAAATTTAAAAGAAGTATTGATTCAACGTGAGAAGTGTTTGGAAACATATCTAGAGGAACAATCTTAGTTACAAAATAAAATTCTGATAAAACTTTGATGTCTTTACTAAGGGTTGCTGTATTACAAGAACCATAAACTATTCTTTTAGGACGTAATTTAAGTATTCCTGTGTAGTCAATTAATCCACTTCTTGGTGGATCTACAAATAGACAATCTATTACTGTTTTCTTATCTAGTCCATTAATAGCTTTCACAAAATCTCCAGGTAAAATAGTAATATTAGTAATCCCATTTAATTCAATAGTTGTCTTTGCACTTTCTAAACAATCTTTATCTATCTCATTTAAAAATACTCTTTTCACAAATTTAGAAACTAAAATACCAATAATTCCAATTCCTGCATAAGCATCTATTACAATATCAGTTTTTTTAACGCCTGCTAATTTAATTATTTTTTGATAAAACTTCTCTGCTTGTAGATAATTTAATTGGAAAAAAGCACGAGGTAATAGCCTAAATTTATAATCCATGAAATTTAAATCTAAATGCGTCTCTCTCCCAACATGAATAATTTCATCACCATAATAAGGATTATCTTTGATATCAATAACTGTTTTATAGATAGAATTAATAACAGGGAATTTATTAGTTAGTAATTCAAAAAATTTATCTAATTTAACTTCAAGACTTGAAACTCCAACCATTATCATTACTTTTTCTTCCGTTTGATCACATCTAATTAGGACAGACATGAGCTCCCCTTTTTTTCTTCTTTCATCATAACAAACTATCTTAGATGCTTTAATGACATTAGGGATTTCTTTTAAAATATCACCGATTATTTTCATATGAAGAATACAATTAGGAGTTGAAATAAAATGATTAGTTCCTGTTTTATAAAAGCCTAGCGGATTATTATAATCTCTTACTAACATCATTGCTTTATTTCTGTAATAAAATGATTTATCACTTAGGATAATTTCATCCACGAATTTCTTTGGATTAGCAAGAGATGAATACTTACATAATGATTCTAACAAAAGTTCAGATTTAATCTCGCCTTGATTTTTAGCGTGTTGTAATTGACAAGCACCACAATTAGAGTAATCACTACATTTAGGTTTTATTCTCTCACTTGAGGGACGTATTACTTCGATTAATTCTGCATGAGAAAATTTATCTGCAATCTTTAATATTTTTATTTTTACTCTTTCATTAGGAAGGGCTTCTGGAACAAAAACAGCCTTTTTTTCAAAGTAACCAATTCCTTCGCCATTAATTCCTACTCTTTTAATTTCTAGTTCTAGTTCTTGATTAAGATCTAAATTCATTAAAATTCATTGTATTTAATATTAGCTTTAGTTTTATCACGATTCTCGTGAAATTCTGACGGTGAAGCAGAACTATCTTTATAACCAACAACCAAAATACCCTCAATCCTTTTATTAGGAGGATAATGTAATAAAAGCTTAACTAAATTTTCATCATAACTTGCAGTCCAACAAGATCCTAAACCAAGGGAAGTTGCTCCAAGCATTAAGTAAGTGAGCATAATAGAAGCATCAGTTCTTCCAAAACGAGGTGCACTTTCTATATCATAACTTACAATAAAAAATAAACTTGCATCGAAATGATGTCTCAAATTATCTTTTAATTCACTTACTAATTTATCATCACTAATAACTAACAACTCAGCATCCTGGCCATTTCTACCACTTGGATAGGTAGTTGCACATTCAACAAGATAATCAATTTTAGCTTGTTCAACTTTTCTAGGTTCATATTTTCTTACTGAGTACCTACTATTTACTAATTCTTTAAAATCCATTTTTCTCTCCTTTTTATTTCAAATTTGCTAAACGAATAACTTCTCTAGCAATCATAACCTCTTCATTAGTTGGGATAACATATACTTTAACACTAGATTCCTTACTTGAAATTAAATTTTGTCCTCTTAATTTATTAAGATCTTCATCTAAATATATATTTAATACTTTTAATTTATCAACAATTGCTTTTCTAGTAACTGATGAATTTTCTCCGATTCCTGCTGTAAAACAAATGGCGTCTAGTCCTTCAAGAAGTACATAGTAAGATGCAATATAATCAACTATTCTTTTTACTTGAATATTAAATGCTAATTCTGCGCGTTTTATCCCACTTTTCATAGCATCTTCAATATCTCTTGAATCACTTGAAATGCCAGATACTCCAAGAAGTCCAGATTCTTTATTCAAAGCATTTAAAATTTCGTCAATTGTTTTATTTTCTTTCTTAGAAATAACTCCAAAAATTGTTGGATCAATATTACCACTTCTTGTTCCCATAGGGATTCCTTCAAGTGGAGTAAGTCCCATTGAAGTATCAATACATTTACCATCTCTAATTGCACAAATGGATGCTCCATTACCTAGATGACAAACAATGATTTTAGAATCTTTCTTATTTAAAAGATGATTACAAATAGATGATACATATTGGTGACTTGTTCCATGAGCCCCATATTTTCTAATCCCATATTTCGTGTACCATTCATAAGGAGTAGCATAGAGATAAGTTACTTCATCCATAGTTCTATGGAATGTTGTGTCAAATACAGCTACCTCAGGAGTATTAGGTAATACTTCTAAAAAAGCATTAATTCCTGTAACATGAGCCTTGTTATGAAGAGGTGCTAGTTCTTGAAGATCTAGAATATCAGAGACTACTTTTTGATTAATTAAACAATTTGAATCAAAAATTTCTCCACCTTGGACAATTCTATGACCAACTCCTTTAATTTCATCTATGGTCTCAATAATATGATTCTCAAAAAGAGCTTTTAATAAAATATCAACAGCTACTTTATGGTCTTTAACTTCCAAATTATTAACTATTTTCTTGCCACTATATTTTATTGTTACAATACCTTGTTCTAAACCTATTCTTTCTATTAAACCAGAAGCAATTGTTGTCTCATTATCCATTTCGAATAATTGAAATTTTAACGAGGAACTTCCAGCATTTACCGATATAATTTTCATAATAAATTACACTCCCTACGTTTAAATTATATATTATTTATTAAAATTTAACCATAAAAAGAGAATTCAATGAAATATATTTATATTAAACTTAAAAAATTATAATTAATCTTTGAATTGATCTAGGAAGTCTTTTCCTTTTTTACTATCTGGTTCAAATTTAGATAAATCAAAAAAATCAAATTGTCTTAAATATTCAAAAGCACAAATTGCAACGCAATTAGATAAATTTAGACTCCTAACATTAGAAGATGTAGGTATTCTATAACAATTATCAATGTTTTCTCCTAGTATTTTTTTATCAATTCCAGTTGATTCTTTCCCAAAGACAAGATAAATATTTTCGCTATAATTTTTATAATTAATATCACTATAGCATTTTTTCCCGTATCTTGTTAAAAAGAAAAAATCTCCACTATTTTTTGCTTTAAAATCATTATAATCATCGTATACTATATATTTTAATTTATCTAAATAATCAAGACCACTTCTTCTTAAATATTTATCTTGTAAACTAAATCCTAAAGGTTTGATTAAATGAAGAACAGCATCAATTCCCACACAAGTTCTCATTATATTTCCAGTATTTTGAGGAATTTCTGGTTCAAATAAAACAATATTAAGCAAGACTATTACCTAATTTAACCTTTACTTCATAATTTACTTTTCGCTTTAGAATTTCTCCGACAATAATTATCAAAATATTTGAAGCCATCATGATGTATGCTATTCCCATTGGATTTTTAAGACTCCTATCTATCACTAGCACATAAAACACTAAAAAAGGAATTCTGAATATCCAAAGTCTAAATAATTCCATCATTAAAGAATATTTAGAATTAGCAGAACCATTAAATAGGCCACAATAACTTTGAAATAATCCCATTAAAGGTTGAGTACCAATGAGCCAGACGGCATAAGTCGCAGATAATTTAAGTACACTAGATGAATCATCTACCGAAAGTATCATTTTAATAATTGGAATTCTTAGAGGTATTACAATAATACAGAAAAAGACCATTGAACTAAATGATAAAATAGTCCCTAAAAGATAACTTCTTTTGGCTCTTTTCTCATTCTTATTTCCGATATTAATCGATATAAATAGAGCCATTACTTGGGTTATTGCATTTAAAAAATTAGTTAAGAAAGAAGAAATTCTGTTTCCTGCCGAGAATGCCGTAGATACATGATCTCCATATGATAAAGTAATTCCTTTAATAACTCCAAAACCAAGTTGAGAAACCATAGCTCCAAGAGATGCAGGAACTGCTATTTTAGCAATTTCAACGAATTCTTTTTGCGAAGGAATTAAATCTTTAACCGAAATAGTTATTCCTTTTTTTGATTTAAATAAGTCAATAAGGGCAATAGGGCATATCATAATCTGGGAGATAACGGTTGCAATCGCGGCACCATTAGGTCCAAAATTAAAAATAATAACTAAAATATAAGTAAGCACTATATTAGATATAACTGCACTAATATTTAGGATAACTGGTAATACAGTTTCTCCTGTTGCTTGACGAATAGCTACATAACTCATAAAGAAAAAAACAAAAACAAACTCAAAACCTCTTATAAAAAAATAACCATTTGCAAAGTTTAGAGTTTCTCCTCTAGCTCCCATAAGATAAGCTATGATATTTTTACCCCAGACCACATTAGAAGTAAGAAAAAATATAAGAGTCAAAATTAAGCCAAGAGCAACCGAAATAAAGATAAATTTAGAAGCATATTTTTTAGCTAAATCCATCTTCTTAGCTCCTACATATTGTCCTACCATTCCCACAATAGCAAAAGATAAACCAGTACCAAGGGCAATAAATACTCCAAATGTTGGCCAATGAATGTCAAGTGCTGCAATCGCAGAATTCTTTAAAGCCTCATCTGCTGAATATGCTTTAGCTACTAACAAAGCATCTATCATATCATGTAGCGATTTTATTACATTATTAATTGCAAGTGGAATTAGTAAAATTAACATAGTCAAAAATATGTTTTTATTCTTAAGTATTTTTTCTTTATTTAACTCCTTCCTTGATTTAAACTTTAAAGGTTTCTCTGTAATCTCTAATTCTTCCATTAAATGTTCTTCTTTAATTCTTTGAGTAAGTCATCTCGTAGTTTTTCTAGTTCTATCGAAATTAAAACTTCATATTTAGCCGCTTTAGTTAAGTTTTTATACTTCTCAGGTAACAAGTCAAATTCTTTTTTAGCAAATACTCTAACCTCTTCTAGAGGAGTAAGCGGTTGTAATAAAACCCCTTCTTTAATAATTAATTCTAAAAGTGGTCTTTCTTTTTGATATTTTAAATCTAGGCGGTTGAATGAAGATGGCGCTACTCTATCATAGAGGCCAATACAATCGAATTGAAATTCATTATATTCATTCACATATCTATAAACTTGTTTAAGAGATGGAAGAGTAGATTTAGAAAAACTTTCAGATATTTTTAATTTAGGTATTAAATTTAAATCATCATCATATAGACCAGACATTTTATAAACACCATTAAAAATAGGATCACTTTTTGAAGTAATCATTCTTTCTCCAATTCCAAAAACATCAATTGGAGCATGATTTTCTACTAAATCAGAGATATTATATTCATCTAATGAATTAGATACACATATTTGAGTATACTTTAAGCCTTCTTCATCTAAAAGTTTTCTTGCCATATGAGATAATCTAAGTAAATCTCCTGAATCAATTCTAATACCTTTTAGTCTCTTCCCAAGAGGGGATAACACTTCTTTATCAATTAAAATTGCATTTTTAACACCTTTACTTACTGAATAAGTATCTACAAGTAAAGTAGCAGAATCAGGAAAATTTAGAGCATAAGCTTTAAAAGCTTCATACTCTGAACTATATGACTGAATGAAAGAATGACTCATAGTCCCAGATAAAGGAATATTATAACTATAATTTCCATGAATATTAGAAGTTCCCTCACACCCCGATAAATAGCAAGCTCTAGAACCTAGAATAGAAGCACTAGAAGAATGTGCACGTCTTGCCCCAAATTCCACTATTTTTGTATTATTAGCCGCGTATACTATTCTTCTTGCTTTAGTTGCAATTAAGCATTCAAAGTTTAATGTTTGTAATAAAAAAGTCTCAATTAATTGACATTGAATTAAAGGACCTTTCACCACAAAATAAGGTTCATAAGGGAAAATTAAGGAGCCTTCTTTAAATGAATAAACATCACAAGTAAATTTAAAGTTTTCTAAGTAATTTATTAATTCACTAGAAAAAATATTAAGTCCTTTTAGGTAATTAATAGTTTCATTATCAAATTTCAGATTGGTAAGAAACTCAACTACTCTCTCTAAACCTGCAAATACTGCATAAGATCCATTATCTGGAACCTTTCTAAAAAAGCAGTCAAAGACTGCAATTTTATTATGAATATTATTTTTTATATATACATCGGCCATTGTTAATTCATATAAATCAACAATTAATTCTTTTTTTTCCATAAAGTATATCCTTCATAAAGTATTATAATATACTTTAATAATTATAAATTACGCTTTAAAAGCTCCTAAAATACCAAATACACTAGAAATAACAATAAAAGTATAACTAACTAGCAAAAGATAAAATACTCCAACATTAATATATACAACATAACTAGCACCACTTAAATCAATGAATTTAAGAGCAATAGTTATAATTAAATTTAAAATTACAAAAAACAAAGCACTTCTCAAAAAGAAAGTGTGAATTCTTTTAGGTTTTCTAGTAGAAACCACAAGTAATACTACTAAAAATGATAACAGTAAACCACCAGACTCTGCATATGGCGCAATTGAAGAATCAACTATACCAGTAAAAACTGAACTGTTTTCTGTTAAAATATTTCTTAAAAACTCAGGAACTTGAAGAGGATCAATTACAAATTTACCAATTTGATTTGCCCCTATACCGACTAAAAATAGTAAAGATCCAACAATTTTTCCAAAAGTAGATTTACCAAATACCCAAATTAATAAAAATAGAGCACCTAAAAATATAAAATCTACGTAACCTCCAATGTATGTTTGAATAGTCTTAAAAACATTTAAAACAAAATCAATTAAAACTATATCACTTAGAAAAGATACATAATCGGGATAAATAGCTTGTCCTACTCCTAATAAACTAACAACTGCATAAAACCCAACTACTAATAAACCAACATAAGATAAAAATCTTATTATTTTACCGAATATTGAGTTTCCACTATTTTTTGATCTACCACCCCTTTCAGCAGTTCTACTTTCATAATAACTATAAGCCATTTTTTGCCACCTCTTTTTATTGATATTAATATTATATATAATTTTTACTAAAAATAATAAAATACACATTATTTTTTAAAATAAAGATAAATTTGCACAATTATCATCTTTCATCGGGATTTTAATTAAAAATATAACAAATTTCTTCTTAGAATTAATATAAATTATTAAAAAAGAAGGTGAGATTAATTATATTTAACCTCACCTTTCTTCTTATTATTTAATTATTTGAAGAAATCTAATAAATGTTTTATTTAATTTATCAAGTTCTACTGGTTTTGCTAGATGATCATTCATTCCAGCTTCCAAACTCTTCTTAATATCATCTTGGAAAGCATTTGCGCTTAGTGCCACTATTGGAATAGTCTTTGAATCACTACGATTAATACTTCTAATATGCCTACTAGCACCATAACCATCTAAATTAGGCATTTGAACGTCCATTAGGATCATATCATAATATCCAACTGGAGAATTCTTGAACTTATTAACTGCATCGATACCGTCTACTGCTTCCTCAATTTCAAAACCACTTCCATCAAGTAAAGTAATTACAACGAAACGGTTTATTTCTACGTCATCTACTAAAAGTAATCTCTTACCTTTAAATAGATTATCAGTATTAATATCATCAGTTTCACTATAAACAGATTTTACAGTCTTTTTAATTTTAATTTCAAAACTAAATTTAGAACCTTCTCCTACAACTGATTGAACAGAAATAGAACCTCCAAATAGTTGAACCATTCTTTGAGAAATAGATAATCCAAGTCCTGTTCCACCATATTTTCTTGTAATCGTATTTGAACCTTGTTCAAATGGATTGAAAAGAGTATTAATTGTGTCTTCAGCAATTCCAATACCAGTATCAGAAATTTCAAAGTAAATTGAATCACTTGCATCACTTCCAGAAACTCGTTTTATCGTGAATCTAATAGTTCCAAGTTCAGGAGTAAATTTAACAGCATTACCAAGAAGATTAATTAATATTTGTCTTAATCTCAAAGGATCACTAATATAATCAGATTTGAATATTTCCTCATCGAAGTCAGTAATATAATCAATACTCTTATCATCACATCTTGGTTTAATAATAGTCTTAACAGTTTCACATAACTCACCAAATCCTAAAACATCATCTGATAATTCAATCTTACCAGCATCAATCTTAGACAAATCTAGAATATCATTAAGAATTCCAAGTAAATGAATTGATGAACTACCAATTTGATTTAGATTCTTAATAATTGCATCATATTTTACTCCATCATCCATATCTGATAATTTCTTTAATACAATATTATTAAGTCCAATAATCGCATTCATCGGAGTTCTTATTTCATGACTCATTCTAGCTAAGAATTCACCCTTATGAGCACTAGCCTCATTTGCTTCTTCGACAGCTAATTGAAGTCTATCTTGAGTCTCCATCAATTGATGTTCCATAGTTACACGGTTAGTAATATTTCTACCAAATCCTAAAATTCCTCTAAATGTTTCATTTTCATCGAAAATTGGAGTTCTTACAGAATCAACTATTTCTTCATGACCATCAAAGAAATGAATCTTTTCTTCTGAGAAATGTGGATTTTTAGATTTAACTACTATGTCATTATCTTTAGTGAATTGTTCTAACATTGCTCCACTAAATATTTCTTCTGCTGTCTTACCAATGAAATAAGTTTCATCTTTACCTACAACTGATGCAAAACGTGGGTTAACAGTTACATATTTACCATCTTCATCATGATACCAAATTAAATCTGGTGAAGATTTAAATACCATGTCTAATAGTAATCTTTGTTCGTTGATCTTTTGTTGTTCTAGAATAATATCCGTAACATCAGTACTAACGATTAAATAACCTATCTTATTACCTTCACTATCATAGAAAGTATTTGCTTTAGCTTTAACATAAATATTTAATCTTTCTAGATAAAGTACTTCGCTCTCAACACCCATTTCACTACAATAAATAGGATCATAAATTGAATTTATTGGATAAATACTACTATTTTCATAATTAGTTCCAATTACATCCACAAGAAGTTTATTTCTTAAAATTAAACCTTGATCATTAATATATAATATTCTACGATCATTATCAATAATTACAAGTGGAGATTTAACTGATTCCACAACCGAATTAGCCATTTCATCAAATGCATCTGCTAAATCACCAAATTCATCAATTCTATCAGAATTAAATCTAAATGATCTATAACCTTTCTTGAACTTATTAATACCAATATTTAGAGAATTTAGGGGTTCAGTAATTGAATTAGATATAATAATAGCAATAAATACTATTACCACAAGAATTACACCAGTTACTAAACTTAGAATAATCAAAGTATTAGATAAAGAACCATTAATTGTTTCTTTAATATCAATTGAAGTAGTAGTAATTACTAAATCAGCTCTTGTAATCATATCATTAAGAGCTGCTTCAGTTTTATTAGCACTTGAATTATAGAATTCAAATCCAGCTCCAATAGTAACAACACCAAAACCTCTTGCATTAAGAAGATTGTGATCTTCATCATAAGTTTTTTGATACTTTCCAGTATAATAAGGAATTGCAGAAACAGTAGATAATTTATAAAGTCCAACCCAAAGGATAAGTAGGGATCCACTACCACCATATTGTGATATATCTCTCCAACCAGTACATTGAGGTGCATTATTTAAATATCTTCCATCTAGTCCAACAAAACCATTATAAGTCAAATCTTGAGCAGGAGTATTACTTCTTAATTGATTATGAAACTGCGGTTCATCTATATCATGAAAATACTCCAGCCAGGTCCTACCATCATCTGTAATAGGATTTTCCCAAGTTAATCCAAGTTTCTTTAATTCATCATAAGCAGTATTCTGAATCCAAGGAATAGTAGGTTCTCCAGTTTCTGGATCATATCCATAAATAGAGTAATGTCTCGGATGAGCAATAGATCTAATTTGATAATCCCAAATAAAAGCATAATTACCTTCATCTGCATTAGGAAGTTCAGTATATCTTTCTGGAGTAGGCATGATTCTATCTACAAATTCCATAATATGATCATGATTTAAAGCAAGAGAAACATATCCAACTTTATGATCAGTAGAATCATATACTGGAGTAACAAATCTAACAATTCCCCGGAATCTAATTCCTACCGGATTTTCTATTCCCGCATATGCATTTTCCTCAGGATTCCTAAATCCTTCTGGAATTGGTCCTAAAGCCCCTCTTTTTTCATCTCTATCTTTAACAGTATATTCACTAAAAATAGAATTTAGACCATTTACATAACCTCTAACATAGGCTCCTATAACATCACTAACATAAATCTCTCCTTTTTCTAAGGCTTCGATTTCGTCAAAATATTTTTCTGCTTTAACAAAAGTATTTTCATAATCACTAACATTTCTTTTATCACTTTCAGGACGAACTTTATTAACATTATAATCTAATTTAATATCATTCCCAGCAACTACTCTTACTAATTCGTAACCATTAATATCTAAAAATACAATTTCATCATAAATAGCAACTTTTTTATATTCAAAACCATTTGGATCAAAGATATGGAATTTCTCATCATTTTGTTCATTACTTGAAGTTGCAGGATTATAGATGTTTAGAGGTTTCTTTCTTTCCCATCTATAAGGATTCCCTGATATAATGTCAGTTAACTTTACAAGCTCATATTTTCCAGGAACGACTACTTGAGACAAAGAATTAGTCATCTTATTACGATATAATTGTTCTATGAAAGTATCATTAGAACTATTATATAATAATTCTGTGTTTCTAGCTAATTCAAGAACATCATTATCCCTCGCATATAAGAAATTAGCAACCGCTGATGCTGTATCAGTAGTTACACGTTCTATATTATCAGTAGCACTATCATTTAAAGCAATAACTGCATCATTGATAGCAGCATTCTTTGAACTTTCTAGCGCATTAGTAGCCGTATCACTTAAAACTCCATTTAAACTAGTTAAAGAACCAGCTAGGGTGATAAAAGATATCGCCGAGACAAGAACAACAATTATTAAAGGAATAATTTTAACCGACAATAGAATTGTTAAAAGTCTTTTTTTAAGGGTTACTTTACGTTTTATAGATTTATTTGAATCTTTCATGTTTATCCTCACTTTTACTTTGAATTACTCAAAACATCATTATTATTATAGCAAATTTATTCAAAACTTATTTCGAATTAGTTAATTTAAGATATTTAGATACTCTTATTCCCAAAGATTCATTACCAATCACCCGAATTATGTCATAAATATCAGGTGCATTCTTCCTAGAAGTAATAGAAACTCTTAACAATTCATAAATATCGGCAATTGATCCACTGTATAACGAGGGATCTAATTGATACTCCTTCATCTTAGTACAGAAGTTATTTTTAACTGCGATATTATTTATCTTTGAAGCAAATACATCCTTTGTATCGTTATAATCAAATTCCTCTAAAAATTCAGTTAAGATCTTTTGCTTTAAACTATTCTCCATAGGAATTATATCAAATTCTAAAGGATTATCTAATAATTCATCAAAATATATCTTATAAAAATCACAAGCTTGATTTAAAGAGACAATATCTTTCCTTACTTTTTTATCTAGTCTTCCGATGTTAATAGCATCTAAAATTCTATCTTTATAAGTAATTAAAAGTTCATAATAACTAGGTCTATACTCTCTCGTGTAATCAAGAAGGTTCTCATAAATAAAGGAATTACTTTTATGAGATAATATTTCTTTTGAAATATTGATTAATTTCTCATTATCAAATAAAGTTCCACCTCTTGATAAGTGATTTAGAGAAAATTTAAACGAATTATAACTTTCTTCAATATTTTTTGCTTTCCATTCTTCATAATTAGAATTTAGAACAGTTAGTAAATAATTCCAAACTACTTCTTTAGGATATCCCTCTTTTAAATAATACTCTAGCGAGAATTCTTTATCTTTTCTTTTCGATAATTTTCTCTTGATTCCATCTTCATACTTCATAAGTAGGGGAGTATGACAATAAAAAGGTATTTTTAAACCTAAAGCATTAAAAAGATTAATATGAAAAGGAAGACTACTCATCCACTCTTCACCCCGAACTACATGGGTTGTACGCATTAAATAATCATCAACTACATGAGCAAAATGATAAGTTGGAATTCCATCAGATTTCAATAAAACAAAATCAAAAATATTAGAATCAAAAGTAAGTGGTCCTTTAATCAAATCATTAACTGTTATTTTAGTTACATTTTGATAATCTGCCCTAAATCTAAGTACATAACTTTCCCCGTTATCAATTCTTTCTTTTATTTCTTCAATCGTTAAATCACGGTATTTAGCATATTTCCCGTAACATCCAATCGGTTCTTTATTATTTCTTTGTACTTCTCTTATTTCATTAAGATACGATTCACTTGCAAAACAAGGATATGCATATCCCAATTCAACTAACTTTTTAGCAAATACATGATAAATCTCTTTTCTCTCACGTTGTTGATAAGGGCCATAATCCCCAAAATCATAATGATCTTTTAATCTTCCCTCATCAAATCTAATATCAAAATGATCCATCATTTTAATAATTAAAGGAATAGCTCCTTTAACTTCACGTTTTAAATCAGTATCTTCAATTCTTAAATAGAACACACCATTAGATTGATGTGCAAGTCTTTCCCCGATAATTGCATTATATAAATTTCCAAGATGAATAAACCCAGTAGGGCTAGGAGCAATTCTGGTTACAATAGAATTACTATCTAAATTTCTAGATGGATATCTTAATTCTAAATCTTTTATTTCTAATTTAGTAGAATAGAGCATTTCTGCAAGTTTCTTATAATCCATAAATCTCCGTTTTTTAAAATAAATTAGGTTGTGCATAAGCCATGTTCTGTATCTATATGATCATTAAACTGAACACTTTTACATGTCCCGATCAATCTAGCTTCTATTTCGCTGATTAAACGTTCCCTTACCAAATTTAGGTTTCTAGCTTATGGGGTTTACCTCGTTTCATATTATAGTTTTCACTATAATCTCGTCTCTGTGGCACGTTATGAGAGAATCATCATGATATAAATATTTTAGAATCATCTTTCTCCGTCTTATATTTCTATAATCTTTAAGTTATTTCTTCCTTAAACATAAACACTACAACCATCACAGGTTGTGCTAGCATGGACTTTCCTAACAAGTTTCCCTGCTCGATCATCTTCCAACCTAATTTATTAAATACTTTTAAAATTTTTTATCTTTATTATTAAATCTATTACCATGACCTTTATCTTTATAGTCATGTCTATCACTTTGAGTTACTGGTCTTGCTATCCCTAATTTTTTCTGATTAATTCTTTCTGTAGATAGTCCTGAACTAAGGGCATCTTTACGAGATAAGACCATTCTTCCTTTTTCATCAATACTAACACATTTAACTAAGATAACATCATCTACATTACAAACATCTTCAGTCTTTTCAACTCTTTTTGAATCTAGAGCAGATATATGAACAAGTCCTTCGGTACCAGGCCATAATTCCACAAAGCATCCATAATTTTCAACTCTAACTACCTTACCTTCATAGACTGTTCCTATTTCAGGTTCTCTAGCTATATCTTTTATTTCCGCAATAGTTTTTCTAACTACATTTATATCTTGATGCATAACAATAACTTTTCCGTTTTGTTCTATATTAATTTCAACATTATTATTAGCTTCTCTAATTGCATTAATAACTTTTCCACCAGAGCCAATAACTTCTCTTATCTTTTCTGGATTAATTTTTATCATTTCAACTTTTGGAGCATAGAAAGATAATTCTTCTCTTGGAGAACTAATAGTAGTTTCCATATGGTCTAACAATTCTAGACGACCTTTCTTTGCTTGTTCAAGAGCTTCTTTTAAGATCACTTTATTTATACCCTTGATTTTAATATCCATTTGAAGTGCACAAATACCATTTCTAGTACCAGCAACTTTGAAATCCATATCACCTTCATGATCTTCCATACCTTGAATATCAGTCAAAATAGTATAGTTTTTTCCATCACTAATAAGTCCCATTGCAATACCAGCTACAAGAGCTTTAATAGGAACACCAGCATCCATTAAGGCAAGAGAACCTGCACAAATAGTTGCTTGAGAACTTGAACCATTAGATTCTAGTATTTCTGAAACTACTCTTATAGTATAAGGGAACTCATCTTCGGAAGGAATTACTTGAAATAAGGCTCTTTCGCCAAGGGCACCATGACCTATTTCTCTTCTTCCTGGAGTACCATATCTACCAGTTTCTCCTACTGAGAACTGAGGGAAATTATAATGTAACATGAATCTCTTTGTTTCTTCTAAAGATATTCCATCAATAATTTGATTATTTTGAAGAGATCCAAGAGTAACAGTCCCTAAACTTTGAGTTTGACCTCTGGTAAATAAAGCAGAACCATGAACTCTAGGTAGTAAACCAACTCTAGATGAAAGTGGTCTAATTTCATCTATTTTTCTTCCATCAGGACGAATTTTATCAATAGTAATAAGTCTTCTAACTTCATCCCTAACTATATGAGCACAAATAGTTTTTACTTGTTCTAAGTATGCTTTTTGAGCATCAAAATCAAATGTTTCAGTTGTTCCAATCTTTTTAATAAATACTTTATCTTTATAACTTTCAACAGTTTTCAAAGTAAGTTCATCAATTTTATGATATCTTTCTAATTTATCAAAAATTGATACTGCTTTAATTAAATCTTTTCCAACTACTTTTTTGATCTCTTTTTCAAGATCCGCATCTATTTTAGCAAGTAATGGAACTCTTTTTGGAACTCCAATCTCACTTTCAATTTCTTTAATAAATAGACAAACTTCTTGAATAACTTTATGTCCTTCTAAAAGTGCATTTAACATTTCTTCTTCGCTTACTTGTTTTGCTCCAGCCTCAACCATGTTAATTGCTTCATATGTACCAGCAACTGTTAAATCAATTGAAGATATCTCTTTTTGCTGAACAGTTGGATTAATAACATATTTACTATCAATATATCCCACTTGACAACCAGCAATTGGTCCTAAAAACGGAATATCAGATATAGTTAATGCAATCGATGAACCTATTAGTGCAGCAATCTCAGAAGAATAATCTGGATCACTTGATAACACAGTATTTATAACTTGAACTTCATCTGAAAAACCTTCTTCAAATAAAGGTCTTATAGGTCTATCAATTAATCTTGAAACTAAAGTTTCATGTTCTGATGATCTACCTTCTCTTCTTAAAAATCCCCCTGGAATTTTACCTGCTGCATATAATTTCTCTTGATATAAAACCATCAAAGGAAAGAAATCTTGTGCAACCTCACTTTCTTTACTTACGCAAACTGACAATACTACTGTATCACCATATTTAACTAATACTGAACCAGCAGCTTGCTTTGCAACTTCTCCTACTTCGACAACTAATTTTCTACCACCTAATGTTGTCTCAAATTTTCTCATTCCCACTTTAAAATAATCTCCTCTTTATATATTAACTTTATAATTATACAAGATTAAAAGATATTTTATCTAATTATTCAATTTATAAAAATATTACCATAAAATTTTATTATCTATTTAACTAGAACATATAAAATCTGATTAATTTTTTAAGAAATAAAAAAGTGCAATCCTAAGATTACACTTTTTAAAGAACTATTTTCTTAAACCAAGACTTGAAATAAGTTTTGCATAACGTTCAGTGCTTACACTTTTTAAATATCCTAACAATTTCTTTCTTTGTCCTATTTTCATAAATAAACCTCTTTTAGAAGTAAAATCATGAATATGGACGCCTAAATGCTTGTTAAGTTCATTAATCTCGTGTGTTAATATAGCGATTTGAACTTCTGGAGAACCAGTATCTCCAGGATGAGTAGCATACTTTTCAACTAATTCTTTTTTCCAACTAGTATCTGCCATTATTCCCTCCATTAATCTAATTAACTAAGATATAGGTAATCACTCCCATAACCTGGTTAAAAGTATATTAATTATACCACAGATTAATTAAAAAAATATAAAAAGACTTAAATTTTGAAAAATTGCGATACTTCTAAAATAAATATAGTTGCTCCACCGACTTCAACTTCAATAGGAACAGTATTTTGAAGATGAAATTCAGACAAGATTGTGGAAGGAACTATTTTAATTCTCTTCTTACAAGTATTTCTTAAAACATCCAAAATTTCATCAATTCTTTTATCTTCTGCTCCAATCATATATGTTACTTGACCAGAGGATAAAAAATTACCACTTGAGGAAAGTTTTGTGGAAAATATTCTGTTTTCGACAAAAACTTTATGTACTTTTTTACTGTCTTCCTGATTAACAACTGCAATTATTAATTTCATATTTTCACCTTCTATACTTGTAATTATACCTTAAAACTATAAAGTTTTTTATAATAATGCACATTTTAAGAATTTTTTTAGATTAAAATAATGCATTTTAAACCCCAAAAAAGAACTTTTATTTTAGATTTTTAAAATATTCTCTCGTTAAAAAAATATCATTATTTATACTTTCAATTAGTTCTTCTCTATTCAAGAATTTTTTAGGTTGTCTTAAATAATAATAAAAATTTATTTTTAAAGTCTCAAAATAGATATTTTTATCAAAATCTAGTATATGAACTTCTAGTCTTTTATTTATTTGTAAGTTAAGAGTTTCATTTAATCCAACCGAAATAACTGCTAAATAAGTATTCTTATTATAGTTAACTGTTCCAGCATAGACCCCACTATCATATAACTTAACATCTATATCAATATTAGCAGTTTTAAATCCAAGAGTTCTACCGATACTATTACCTTTAATAACTTTTCCTTCCACACTAAAAGTTTTACCCTCTAATAATATTAATTTTAAATGATTACTAGAATCAGAACTCTTCAAACTTCTTAAAAGAGTTGAAGATAATTTTTTTTGATCAACTTCGTAATAATTTATTACTTTGACTTCATATTTATTAGCATTATATAAATCTATTAATTTTCCACTTTTATTTTTTCCAAAAGATATATCTTCTCCACAGATAATTTTCTTAGTTTGGTTAGAATCTAAGAAACTAAGAAAATTCTCTTTACTCATTTCATAAAAATTAGAATCACTTTCAATAATAATTAAATAATCAAAATTATATTTTTTAATTTCTTCTATTCTCTCATCTAAAGTATAGAGACTATTATATTTAGAAAAAGGCTTATCAAAAGTTATAACACATGATTTATATTCATGGGAATTAATGAGTTCATTAAAAAGTAATTTATGTCCTAAATGTACTCCATCAAAGTTCCCAAAGATAACACTTATATCTTCTTTTATTAAATTATATAAATTATTAATCTTATCTTTAAATATTTTCATAAAATAATAAATGGTTTAAACTCATTATCATGTGTATTTTCATATAACGCAATAAATTCATCTTGAAAATATATTCTTATGAATCTAAAATTAAAATCTAAATTTAAATAACTTCCATTCTTAACTAATTTAGCTCTAAAATCATCAATTATATCATACCTAGGAAAATCTTCAAATAATTTATTGATTGGAATAATTGATGATTCATTTACTTCACTTAACTTATAAGAAGAATTTAAATTAAAACCCATTGTAGAAATTCTTTCTAACTGTAAAAGATATCCAAAATTATCAAGTTTTTCTCCAAGATCTCTAGCAAGAGACCTGATATATGTACCTTTAGATACTTTAGCATAAAAATCAAAACTATAATCACTACTAAGAGATGAAACTCTCTTAAAATCAAAAACTTTAACTTCTTCCTCTTTAAGAAAAAAATCTACATCTTTTCTAGCAAGACTATAAGCCCTAACTCCTTTCACTTTCTTTGCACTAAAAATAGGAGGTATCTGTAAAATATTCCCCTCTAATTCTATCATTTTTTGATCAATTAATTCTTCATTAATATTAGAACAATCCTTATATTCTTTAATACTTCCTGTCAAATCTAGAGTATCAATCTTTTTCCCTAAACCAATTTTACCGACATATTCTTTATCTTGATTAGTATAATAACTAGATAATTTACAACCTGCACCAACAAGGATAATTAAAAGTCCGCTCGCAAAAGGATCTAGAGTTCCTGCATGTCCTATTTTTTCTATACCTAAAATATGTTTTAATCTTCTTATGCAATCATAAGAAGTCATATAACTATCTTTATTTAGTAAAATAATACCAGATTCTATTTTAGACAATCTTCGATAAAATCTACAATTCTTTGTTTAGGAATATAACCTGAAAATTCTTTGTAAGGCAATCCATCTTTAAAACAAATAACAGTAGGTACTCCTCTAACCTTATAGTTTATAGCTAAGTCACGAAATTTATCAACATCAACTTTAATAAAAGAAACCTTATTTACGTATCCCTCAAGAACTTCATCTAATAGTGGACTTAGCATTTTACATGGTCCACACCATGTAGCAAAAAAATCTACAATAAATACACCTTTTTCTATTCTTTCTAAAAAGTCGTCCTTTAATAGTTCCACAAAAATCACCCCTTTCCTCTAAATATTATAATCCATTTATTAAATAAAAAAACTTTCTTGCTTAAATTATAATTATACTAAGGCTAAATAGTTTGATTTTCCAACTAAATCACCTAAATCACTAGATAATTTGTAGTATTTAATAGCAAGTTCGACATTTTTTTCAGTCCCGTATCCTAAATAATAACAGTATCCTAAAACATTAAAAACTTTTGGATTATTAAGAGACTCTAAAGACTCAATTAATTTAAAGCCTTCCTCTTTATTAGCTGTTCTTCTAATACCAAGTAAAATAGTAAATGCTTTGACAAAAACACTTTCTTTATCAGTCCTACTTGAAATGTAATCAATTAGTTCCTCATATTCATTTATAAAAGCTCTATTATTTTCAATGTATTCAGTTAAGTAATTAGGTAATTTAATTATATTGTCATAATAATATTGTTTCATTTACATCCTCTTTAAAAAATTCTTATTTTAAGTATAACACAGTTACACCATCACCACCACTTTTTCCGCCACTTTCCGCTCTTTTTACATAATTCGAAGTACTAACAAAATTATCGACTGCTTTTTTAACCGCAAGTGTCCCATAACCATTAATTACTCTAATAAAATGTAGGTGCGCCATGATAGCATCTGATACAGCACTTTCAAGAATAGAATAAACTTCCTCATATCTCTTTCCCCTTAAATCAATTTCAAAATTCGCACTATAGATCTCTTTATCAATATCAATAGGTTTATAGTTCACTATTTTTTTTCTTGTTTCATTTGATTTAACTAAATTATCTAGAGAAGAATATAAACTCATCTCTCCTATTTTAATAGTAGCTTTATTTCTTTTAATCTCTTTTACAATACCTATTTGATTAGTATTTATAACTTTAACCCTATCCCCTACTACTATTTTACTAGAAATAGAAATTGTATTTTCAGGAACATAATTAAGTTCTTTTAATTCTTTTTTTATTTCAGAAATTTCTTTAATATCAATTAAGTTTCTTTGTTTTAAGTCCTCAATTAACTTATTAATATTTTCTTCTTTTTCTCTAAACTTTAAATATTCTTTTTCGGTAACTTTTCTTTCTAATTCTTTTTCATACTCGAATAGTTCTCTTATTTTAGTATCATAACTTTCTTTTAAATCTTTTAGTTCTTTTTCTAAAATATTTACTCTTTTAGTATCTTCAAGTAATTTTAATCTGTCAATATCTAATTCATCTAGTGCACGTTCAGTTCTACTCTTACCACTTTCATAAAGAAAAAATGCCTCATTATATAAGTGTTCTGGAAGTCCTAAGTTCTTTGCGATATTAATAGCCTGTGATTTACCTCCTAAACCTTTAATTACTACGTATTCAGGTTGATAAGTTAGGGAATTAAAAGCGACTCCTGATAAAATACCTAATTTTTCCTCAAGTACAAAAGTTTTAAGTTCTGAATAATGAGTTGTAATAACCATTCTAACATTCTTCTTTAAAAATTCTTTAATAATTACTTTTGATAGTGCAACTCCCTCACTAGGGTCTGTTCCTGATCCTATTTCATCGATTAAAATCAAGGAATTTGAACTATAAATATTTAAAAAATTAATAATTCGCTTCATATGAGAAGAAAATGTTGAAAGTGAATTTTCAATAGATTCACCGTCTCCTATATCAATTAATATATTATCGAATATAGCAACGTTACTTCTCTCACTACATGGAACTAGAATCCCAGAGCTTGCCATAAGAGTAATTAATCCAATAGTTTTTAGTAGAACAGTCTTTCCACCTGTGTTTGGTCCAGTGATTAAAATAAAGGGTTCTTTGGCGTCAAGATCAATATCTATCGGTACTACTCTTTCATTCTCTATTAATGGACATCTTGCTCCCTCTAAATGATATAATCCTTGATTATTTATTTTCGGTAAGTATCCATTAATATGAACCGCATATTTTGCTTTAGCTTGAAGAAAATCTAATCTAAAAATAATATTTAAATTAGAGATTAAAAAAGGTATATTATTTGTGAGATAACTAGATACTTGATATAAGATTTTTTCAATTTCTTTTTCTTCTTTTATTTTTAACTCATCAATTGTTTTTTGAATGTTTCCTAAGATAGTTGGTTCAATATAGACTGTTTGACCAGAACTAGATATATCACAAATTGTTCCTTTAACTGTATTCTTACTTGAAATATTAACAGGAAGACATACTTTTCCATTTTTTTCAACAATTAAATTTTCAACTAAATGGGACTGATATCTAATCAGTAATTCACTTGCTTTTTCTTTAATTATTTTAGTTTGATTTGAAATACTAGTTCTAATATTTAGTAAATCCTTGCTGGCGGAATCTAACACATTACCAGAGTAATCTAAAATTAAATTTAGATAATCAAGTAAAAAATTAGTATTAGTAAGTTTTGCTAAATAAAGGTCATTAATAAGCGAATTAACGTTGTTTCTTTTAAGTTCATTAGAATAATTAAAAAGACTACTTATAAGATAAAAAAAACTCCTTACAAAAAGTAGATTATCAATTGAAAGAAATCCATTTAGTTCAAGAATCCTAATTTGATAACTAATATCATATTCTTCATTTATAGGTAAAAATGAATATAAATATTTAAGTTTACTAAGACAATCGGTTTCAATTAATTCATTCTTAATATCTTGAAATTTTAATGGTTTCAGATGACTTATTTTATCTTTTATTGCATCTGATACAGCATACTTTCTTATTTCAAGAATTATCTTTTCAAATTCTAATAAATCTTCCATACTAATATTATAATATCAAATTATAAATAATTGATCTTTAAACAAAAAAAGGTCAAAAACAAGATTATAAAATAAGACTAACAAATCATTTAACATATTTTTCAAAATAAATAAATATTGTTTTATTTACTTTATAATTAGAACATGGGAAAAATAATATTAAATGGTAATCAAATACTAGCAAATATACTTAGAAAAGAATATATAACATATGAATATGGTTCCTTGACAGAAGGAGTGTTCTTTAGTGCTTTCAGAGATAATAGTAAATTAATCATCACTGAAGATTTTAAAATTATTATTGAAGGATATATTTCTAAATTTACTTTTGAAATATATAAAATATTAGAGCGTAATGATTTCTCTGCCTATGGTTCAGATGAAGTAGGAACAGGTGATGTATTTGGACCAGTAGTGGTAGTAAGTGTATATATTGAAAGAGAAAACATTATCAAATTAAAGAAATTTAATATTAGAGACTCTAAAACATATACTACTAATAATTCTCTCTTAACCGCATATAATTCTCTTATTAATCTTGTTCAATTTGAAAGTTATATTCTAATGCCAAGAGAATATAATAAATTGTATGAGAAAGTTCTTAATTTAAATGCTATTAAAGCTTTAATGCATAATGAAGTTAACGTTAAACTAATGAAGAAAATAGGGCTACATATGCCAGTTATAATTGATCAATTTACATCTGAAGATAGTTATTATTCTTATTTAAGCGAAGAAACTACAGTTTTAAAAGATATCTACTTTTCACCAAGAGCGGAAAGTATTCACTTAAGCGTTGCTTGTGCATCTATTATTGCTAGAAAATTATTTTTAGATTCAATTAAGACTTTATCTAATGAAATAGGAATAACTCTTCCTTTAGGAGCAAGTTACATAGTAGATGATGTTTTAAGGAAAATATATAGTTCAAATAAAAATATCTTACCTCTATGTTCAAAAATGCATTTTTCAAATGTAAAAAGAATAAATTAAAGTTTTAAATTATTATTAACATAAAATATCTCTACTTACAAACAAAATACCATATAGAATGGAATAAAGATGTAATCACCCTCTACTTTTAAATAATTCTTTGTAATTATAAATTTATATCCAATTTTAGTTTTAAATTTCAAAGAAAATTTATCAAGACTTTTATGGTGGGAAGAATTACTAGATTTAACTTCTATAGCACATACTTTTAAATTTCTTTGAATTAAAAAATCAATTTCGGTATTCCTCTCATCCGTTTTCTTTAATTTATTAGAAAAAAAGAATAATCTATATCCAATAGCATTCAACATTTGAGCAACAACAATTAGTTATCATAGAATCTTCTAACCAAAAAAAAATCTTCATATTTTCTATATCGTCCTAATTTCCCGATTGAAGAATATTTGAATTTTTTTTCATGTTTAGATAATTGCTCAGGTATTTTATCAAATATTTTAGCTACAGTTATTTTAAGTTTATCTGAATATTTACTTATATCGTTTTCATATAGTTTTAGTATTTCTCTTTTAATAATATCGACTTTATAAAATCTTTGCTTTTTATAAACTCATTAACTGCTTGAGGCATACCTCCTACAAGCATATACTCTCTAAAAAGTAACATTAATTTATTACGTATACCATTATCTAAAGGTATTAATTTAGAAAAGTGTTCTTTAATAATTGGAATAATTAGATCTTCTTCTTTTGCCCATAAAAATTCTTCGAAATCTAGAGGTCCCATATATGAAGTTGTTTCTTCAGAAGGAATAGTAATATCCTTGACATTTTGTTTTATTGAAAGTAGAGACCCCGTTTCAATAAAATCATATTTCCCATATTCAACAAAATATTTTATCTTTTCTCTGGCTTCAGGACATTTTTGAATTTCATCTAATATAATAAGAGATTTTCTTTCATATAAAAGCGTTTTTGAAAAAAAGTTTGGAAAAAAAATGCTCAAAATCAGGGATAGGATTAAGAAATAGATTTCTAATTTCATCAAGTGGATTATTAAAATCTACTAAAATAAAAGATTTATACATTTTTTTCGCAAACTCCAAAACTAAATAACTTTTACCAACTCTTCTAGCTCCTTCAATTAGGACTGCAGATCTTCCATTTCTTTCGTTTTTCCAATTAACTAAATCATCAAAAAGTTTTCTTTTTAAACTCATAAAATACTCCTATATTTTTTATTACCCCAAATTAATAAAAAAAATGTTTATAAAGGCATTATAAATGACTTATTTTAATAAAATGCCAATAATGCATAATTTAAAAATAATTAAATTGCCAATAATGCATAATTCATTACCTAAGAAATGGCAAATAATTTTTTAGCTTTTCGTAGTAATTATAGAGAGTTCTATCAGTTAATTGGACTGAATTAGTTACAACCTCATTTACTATTTTTGTAAAAGAAACTTGAGTAAAAATATTTCTCTCAATTGATGATAACAAATTAGAATTGATTGTTGAAGATTGGTGAAGAGCTTTCTTAAAAGATATAGGAAGTGTATATAATTCAGATACATATTCATATGTAGCGTTTAAGGCTTCATTTATTTCTAAATCTCTTGAAGCTGGTCAACCACCTCTACAAATAATTTCCATATAATCTTTCAGTGCTAAGTTGCATTTAGAAGAATTAATTGTTTCTCCATTAAATAATTTTGCTAAAGAAACACTTGTTTCACTATATTTTGATTCAAAAAGCGACAATGGGCGCATTATAATATGTCCAATTCATCCAGTTCCAGAATGCATAGTTTTAATAATTCCTGATTGAGAAGAACCTGTTAGTAAAAAACATCCCTTTTTTGTAATTGATCTACTTTAAATCTAACAGCATCCCACAAGACTGATATTCCTGCCATTCATCTAAAAGAATAGGAAAATCCGCATTTAAGATTAATGATAGGTCTTCATCAATAATTGCTTTTAGCCTTTTTTTATCATTTGGATTTTAAAAATATATTTTAGTATTAGCTAGTTCTTCACAACTTCTTGTCTTTCCACAATATTTTGAACCCTCAATTAACACTGCTCCAAATGTTTTTAAGTAAGATTTAATTTTATTGTCAGTTAATCTTTTTCTGTAATTTATTTAACTACCTCCATATATGGAATATCATATTTCTTAATTAAAATAAATTATTTTTCTTAAATGCAATAAGTTTTCTTTCTTATATCCAATAAGTTTTCTTTCTTAAATACAATTTTATTAAATAAACTTATTTTTTATAAGTAGGGTAATAATATTAACCTTACATATTTTATTGAAATATATAATATTATAGAATTAATTAATTAATTTCTAATTTATGGTTTAGAGCCCAAATTGAGAAGAAGTAAGAACCAAATATCGTTATTAGATTAACGATATAAGATAAACCTCTAAAGAGAGAAAAAGAGTTTGGGTTAGGATAATATGAAATAGTTGAACTTAAAAAACCTCCACTAAAGAAACTTAGAACAATTAAATACGCATAAGCCAATAATAGAGCGATTATTACTTTCTTTCCACCTTTATATACTGTATGAGAAAATACAGAAACGAAAAGAACTAATCCTAAATAGGTTCCAATTGATAAAACCAAATCAATAATGTAACTATAACCCATAATCTCAAAAATATCATTGATAAATTTCAATATTGCAACAAAGAAAACTCCATAGCCATCAGTTCTAAGCGTTAGAACAATAACATTTAATAACACTCCAATTGTATAAACTACGCTAATTACAAGTAGCCAAAATAAAGAAATCAAAACTTTTGAAAGAATAATCTGTTTATTTGTTGCTGGAATTGAAAATAATAAATATGCGCTTTTTCCAAATAAACCGTTCCAAAAGATTCTAATAATAATTCTAACTACTGTAAAAAGAATAATACCTAATCCTAAAATAAAGACCAACAATAGAGGCTCAAAAAAGAAATTTGCGGCACCATTACTAATATCTGTTACAGCAATAAAAAAGGTTGATAATAAACAAAGACCCAAATATATAGATAACAATACTCCTGCTTCACGGTAAGTAGATTTAAATTCATATTTAAATAATTTTTTATACATAGCGGAATACCTCAATAAATAAATCAAGAAGAGATTTATTAGACTCAATTAATAACTCTTCAGTGTTTTTATGTAAAACAATTTTCCCTTCTTTTAAGAATATTACTTCATCAAATAATTTCTCAACATCAAAAATTTGGTGAGTAGAGATAATAGTAAGAGAATTACTATTTCTATTCTCCATTATTGTATCCAAAATGAGAACTCTTAGAGCTGGATCAACACCACCAATTGGTTCATCAAAAATAAATACTTTCGCATTTCTAGATAAAGCTAGTGCTAATTGTAATTTTTCTTGATTACCTTTTGATAATTTATAAATATACTCGTCTCTTCTAATTTGAAATTTTTCAACCAAATTATCAAACTTATCAATTAAAAAATCATCAAATAAATTAGCAAAAGAATTTCTTAAATCTAAAACCTTCATCCATTTTTCATAATAAAGTTGATCGGGAAGATAACTAACAATGCTTTTAGTTTTGGGTCCTATCTTATTACCATCAATTAAAACAGTACCACTATAATGAGATATCATACCAGTAAGAATTTTAATCAAAGTTGTCTTTCCTGAACCATTTGGTCCAAGTAACCCAACAACACGTGAATCTTCCAAACTTAAATTAATATTTTTTAGTGCTGAAATTTTACCATAATCTTTATTCAAATTTTCAATATCAATCATAAATCCCTCCATTATTTTCTAATACTATTATTATACTCTAATTTTCAAGCTTTTCTAATTTTAATAATAAAATAATCTGATCAAGTCTAATATATAGCATATATGATAATTATTGTTATTAAAAATTTAATAATAAATTGCGGAAACGAAAAATCTTTATTAATACTAGCCTAAGTAATAACAAATTTATAATAAAGATACTAGATATACAGGTAAATAGGTTATCTTTGCATCGTACCTAATATTATTAGAGTAAACAATATAAGATGGTTCTAGTAAATTTGAAAATTTTGAGAGAACTTTATCAAGTGAGGAATGGTCTTTGTAATTTGAAGATTTTCCTTCAACAAGAGAGATTTTTCTACCTTGTTGAATCAAAAAATCTACTTCAACATATTTTTTACTATTAATCTCTTCTTTGGAATAATAGTAAACTAAGTTGTGATTATTCGCTACAAGTTGTTGGGCAATGATGTTTTCAAAAAACATTCCTTCATTGATATGAATTTTATCAAGAAGAATTGATTTAAAAGTATCGGTATCTATAATTAGATTGTTTTGAAAGGCTAATGTAATAAGTAATCCAGTATCAAGAAAATAGATTTTCTTTTTCGAGTAATCTATGTTTGATTTCAAATCTAATGTTGGAAAATTTGTCGAATTACATACATTGATCATTTTAGCTTGTTCAAGATATCTAAATGAAGAATCAAAATAGCGGGTTTTTGCATTAGAAGATACTTCTGTAAATAAAAATTTTTTATTTGGTTTTGATAGTTGAGCTGGAATTGATTCAAATATTAAAGAAGTCTTTTCTCTTATAATAGCAGAAGCTTTACCTAAATCAGCTCTATATAAATTTAAAATATTTTGTTTTGCTTCTTCAACTAAAACATAATTATTAGTTGTTAGGTATGTAGAGACAACACCTGGCATTCCTCCAATAAGCATATATAATCTAAATTCTTTCATTAGACTTATATGAATTTCTTCATCAATCATCTTATGATTTAAATATAGGTTTTTAACATTATCAAAAAGAAGAGTTTTTTCTTTAGCCCATAAAAACTCTTCAAAATCAAGAGGATTTAATACCACTCTTTTTTCTTCTGATGGTATATTAATATTAGATACATTTTTATTTATTGATATAAGTGAACCTGTTTCTATATAATCATATCTTCCATCATTTACTAAATATTTTAAAGCTTGTCTAGCGAGTGGAATGCTTGAATTTCATCAAATATTATTAATGTATTTCTCTCATATAGTGGAGTTGAAAAAACAGAGGATAAAGTATAAAAAAAATCATCTAAATCTCTTAAACCTTTTTTATAAACTTTTTTAAACAAATCTAAGTCTACTAAAAAATCAATTAACAAAAAACTCTTATATTCTTTCTTACCGAATTCACAAGATAATGTAGTTTTTCCAACTCTTCTTGCTCCTTCAATAAGCAAAGAAGTCTTTCCTTTTGATGTATTTTTCCAATTAAGCAAATCTGAATAAAGTTTTCTTTTAAACACCATAAACATACCTCTCAAAATTAATATACAATAAAAATCTAAAAATCCACTATTTAAAGGCATTTTTTTTGAAAATTGCACCTTTTCCAGGGTCCTTAAATCATGAAAATTGCACTTTTCCCTGGATCCTAAATTCGTGAAAATTGCACCTTTTCTCTACTAACGCTTTTTTAAAGAGGATTTTTCCTATTATACTGACCCATTTTTTTCTTTAATTTATCTTACAAGTTTCTAAAAAGTCTTATTTAATTATTTATTTTTCTTAGTTCTTCTAGTTTATTTAGAAAATACTTTGGAAGTGGAACTTCAAAAATCATATTTTTATTAGTTACAGGATGAACAAATTCTAATTTATGAGCACAAAGATATTGTCCTTCCTCTAATTTATTATCTTTATTATATAATTTATCCCCATAAACAGGATATCCAAGATAAGAAAAATGAACTCTTATTTGATGAGTTCTTCCAGTTTCTAAATTTACTTTTACTAAATCAGTATTCAAAAAAGATTCTATAACTTCATAGTTTGTAGTAGATTTTTTCCCGTTTTTATTGATACTCATTTTTAATCTATTATTATCATCTCTTTTAATAGGTAATTCAATAGTTCCAGTTTTATATTTTAAATGCCCATCTATTAACGCAATATATTCTCTTTTTATTAAATGATCTTTTAACATAAGAGATAATAATCTATGCGTATTATCTTCTTTAGCAACTATAAGTAATCCACTTGTATCTTTATCTAATCTATGAACTATTCCAGGTCGAATAACTCCATTAATAGAAGATAATGATTTTAAGTTACCTAATAGTATATTAACTAATGTTTCACCATTATAACTTTTAGATGGATGAACAATCACGTTTTTATCTTTATTTATAACAGCAAGATATTCATCTTCATAAATTATTTCTAGTTCTTTATAACTAGGAGTAAGATTAATTTCTTCTACTTTATCGTCAAATAATATAATATCATTAACTTTAACTATATAACCGCTCTTTTGAATAATATCATTAACTAATACTTTTCCTTCATCAATTCTTTTCTTAACGAAACTTCTAGTTACTTTTAACTCTGAAGTAAGATAAACATCTAATCTTTCCCCGCTTTTATTTACTTCTATTTTTTTCATATTTATCCTCTTTTCTAAGATGAAACCAATCTCTAATAAAATATACTATCATTATTCCCATACCAGCAAATAGGAAAATATCTGCTAAATTATTATAATAATTTTCCATTTTAAATAACGCTAAAAAATATCCAATAAAAGGCATTTCAATAAAATCAATTACCCCTTCTAAAAAGATTCTATCAATTAAATTACCTATTGAACCTGCTAAAATGAAGGAAAATGAGAGATGAAATAACTTTGAATCAGTATCCACCATAAAAAGTGCAACTGTAAAAACAATGAGTGCAAAAGAAGGAACTATTAAAAGCATGAAACTACTTCCCTCAAAAATACCGTAAGCTGCACCTTCATTAATAATGTATCCAAAACTAAGTAAATGAGGTATAAAGACTATATTATCCCCCATAGTTATTAAATTAGCTGCTAAATGTTTAGTTACTTGATCTAGGATAACTAAAACAATAACTCCTAAAAGAACAAATAACTTATAAATAGATTTCTTTTTCATAATAAAATCACCAAAATTGATAAAGTAATAGTTCCTATTACACCCAGAAATATTTCTTCACAAATTAATATTTCTCTAACTCTAACAGGAATTAATTTCTTATTTATTTTCCTAATAAAATAATAATAACTATAGTTTTCAAAAAGCATTATTGATACTAATAAAATAACTAGAACTACTTTTGCTAGAAGAGGAAAAAACATACTTGAAAAATAAAGAAGACCCATTAAAGGAGAAAATAAAAAAAGAGTTACTAAAAGAGACACTAAAATAGAAGCAGTAGTTTCTAATGTTGATGGAATTCTTAAATATTTATTTCTTAAATTATTATATGTCTTAAAAAAAGAAGATATTGTATTCATCTAACTTAATATTTCTTTAATCGATAAGATATCTTTATAAATCGTATTTACTCCTGCAGCAGCTAACATTTTTTGCCCAGCAATATTTTCTTTTGAACCACTATACTTGTTATCTTTATAAATTATATTTTTGATTCCACTTTGAATAATCAATTTACAACATTCATTACAAGGAAAAAGAGTAACATAAATGGTTGCTCCATCGAGAGAAGAGGTTGAGTTTAAAATAGCATTCGCTTCTGCATGAACAACATATGGATATTTAGTATCTAAAAATTCACCTTGATTATCCCAAGGAAATTCACTATCTTTACATCCATAAGGCATTCCATTATATCCAATTCCAATAATATGATTTTTAGAATTAACAATGCATGCTCCAACTTTAGTGTTAGGATCTTTACTTCTTAAACTTGATAGTTCAGCAACCCCCATAAAATATTCATCCCAATTAATATTTCCTTTCATCTTTAATTTCCTCGTCTTTTATTAATTTTAAATCAATGTGGCAATATCCATTCTTGTTTTTATCTAAATAATGTTGATGATATTCTTCAGCAAGAAAATATTTAATATCATTCTTAATAATTATTTTCATTAAAGAATAATTAGATTTGAAATAATTCATTAAATACTCATAAACTACTACTAAATCAAAAGCTTCAAAAGTAAAAATAGCTGTTCGGTAATTAATTCCAGCATCTTCTTGTTGCTTATTAACTGAATATGGATCAACAAACCTTAAATAGTGGCTCAATAAATCTTCAATGGAAATAATGCTCTCATCAAATTCGATTAATACTCCTTCCGCATGCATTGATATTTCATGGCTTACTTCAGTGTAACTAGGATTATCCTTTTTTCCATCTGCATAAACAGCCCAAGTATCATTCACTCCTTTTAAAAGATCAAAATATGCTTGAACTCCCCAAAAACATCCTCCACATAAAATAATTTTCTTCATTTAGAATTAACCTTGATCCCTAAATCATTTAATTGGATAGAATCGACACTTGATGGTGAATCCATCATTAAGTCTCTAGTGCTTTGAACTTTCGGAAAACAAATTACATCTTTAATATTATTTGTTCCTGTCATTAGCATAACTAATCTATCTAAACCAATGGCTATTCCACCATGAGGAGGAGTTCCATATTTTAGAGCCTCTACAAAAAAGCCAAATCTATTATATATTTCAAAATCAGTTAATCCAAGAGTTTCAAACATTAGTTTTTGAACTTCGGTATCGTGAATTCTAATCGATCCTCCCCCTAATTCATAACCATTTAAGACTATATCGTACTGTCTTGCTCTTGCATTTTTAGGATCATTCTTTAAGATAAGAGGATCATCTGGAGCAGTAAATGGATGATGACTTGGTGAAAGTGTATTAGTTTTTTCATCATAATCAAAAAGCGGCCAATTAGTAACCCATAAGAAATTGAATAGTTTTTCGTCAATTAAATTTAAGTCTTTAGCAAGTTCTAAACGAAGTGCTCCAAGGGACTTTAAAGTATCACTCTTCTTACCAGCTACTAAAAATAGAGTTTTATTATTTATCAGAAGAGAATTAGCATCAAAATATTTACCTAATCCACCTGAAAATTCATTATTAGCACATTTAACGTAAGCCAAGAATTCACCATGATTCTTTTTAACTAATTTATCGTATTCTTCTATCTTTTTTCTAGTTAAAATATCATTATTATCAACTAATAAGCCATAGATATAATCTTTACCAGCAAATAATGGAATATTTAAATTTTTAATTTTTGAATAATCTTCAATTAATAATTCGAATCTTGTATCTGGCTTATCAGAGCCGTATTTTTCTAAGCAATAATCGTATTCATATCTAATAAAAGGTACCTTCAAGTCAATATTTAAGACTTCTTTAAAAGCATTCTTTAGGATCTCTTCTGTTAATAAATAAAAATCCTCTTCTTCGATAAATGATGCTTCAATATCTATTTGAGTGAATTCTGGTTGTCTATCACTTCTTAAATCTTCATCTCTAAAACATTTAGCTATTTGATAATATTTCTCGAAACCAGAAATCATCAAAAGTTGTTTGAATATTTGAGGAGATTGAGGTAAAGCAAAAAAAGAACCATTATAGATTCTTGATGGAACAAGATAATCTCTTGCTCCCTCAGGAGTTGATTTTCCTAAAATAGGAGTTTCAAATTCATTATATTCATTTTTAATTAAAGTATTTCTAACCGAATTAATAATCTTAGATCTAGCTAGTAAATATTTTTTTTGATTAGGATTCCTTAAATCTAAATATCTATACTTTAGTCTTGTTTCTTCTAAAGCAGAATTCTTATCAGATATTACTAAAGGAAGAGGTAGTGATTTAGAAACTATTTCAATATCATCAACTAGTATCTCTATTTCTCCTGAATCCATTTTCAAATTTTTACTTTCCCGTTCTATTACAGTCCCTTTAACATAGATAACATATTCAGGTTTTACTTCAAGAGCAATTTTATAGATAGAAGAACTAGGGCAAATTTGTAACTGAACGATACCCGATAAATCTCTTAAATCAAAAAAGAGTAATCCTCCCAAATTTCTTATTTTTTGAACCCACCCTTTAATAGAAACTTTTTCATTTATATTACTTAATCTAATTTCATTATTTTTATGTGTAAATTTCATTTTTATTTCTCCATATTTTCTAAAAATTCTTTAAAACTACTATATGATAATTCTTCTTGCGTTGAGGTAACTGTATCTTTTAAGATTAAGGTTTGATTATCAAATTCATTTTTTCCAATAATAATCAAATATTTAGAATTCAAAGTAATCCCTTTCTTTACTTTTGATTTTATTGAGCGATCTTTATAACTAAATTCCGCGGCTATATTCTTATCTCTTATTTCTTTTAGGATTGAAAGACCGTAATCTTCAAACTCTTTATCAAAAGTAATAATATAGAACTTCGGAGAATCACTTAATTTATAATCATAGTTTGTCTCATCTAATGCATTAATTAGGCGTTCAATTCCCCCCGCAAAACCAAAACAAGAAGTATTCTCTCCTCCAAGTTCTTTCGTAAGGTTATTATATCTTCCCCCTCCACCTAGTGTCTTAATAGCATCATTATTATCTGATAAAATATCTATTTCAAAAACAGTTTCACTGTAATAATCTAAACCTCTAACTAGTTTATCATCTACAAGATAAGGAATTTCTAACTTATCTAGTAATTTTAATAACTCCTCAAATCTTTTCTTCGAATCTAGATCTAAGTATTTAAGAGTAGAAGGTGCATTTTTAAAAAAGTCTTTATGACAGTCTACTTTACAATCTAAAATTCTTAAAGGATTATTTTCAAGTCTATTTAAACAATCAGGACATAAAGACTCCTTATAAAGATTAAAATATTCTTTAATTTTACTTTTATAATTTAAAATAGAAGTTTCATTCCCTAATGAATTAAGTCTTATTCTAGTTTTTAAACCAAAAGAATTATAAATTCTACTAACAAGTTCAATTACTTCTAAATCAATTAAATAACTATCTGAATTGAATACTTCAATTCCAAATTGTCTAAATTCTCTTAATCTTCCTTTTTGAGGTCTTTCATAACGATAAAAAGTACCAAAATAAAATAGTTTTACTATATCATCATCTAAATATAATTTATTTTCTAAATATGCTCTTGCTACTCCTGCTGTTCCTTCTGGTCTAATAGTTAATTTTCTATTACCTCTATCCATAAAATCATATGTTTCTTTGATAACCATATCCGAATTTTCTTTCTCACGGTGAAAAACTTCACTATGTTCTAGAAGTGGAGTTACAATTTCTCTCGCATTATAAAGTTTAAATAAAAATCTTATTTTTTCAATTACTTTATTTAATTTTTCACTTTCTGGATAAACTAAATCATTCATCCCTTTAACTTTAGCTATCATTTTTCCTCTTCTTTTGATAAATTCGTTTTTACCTTGATAAAAGTAATCATTTTGTCACTGATTACAATTTTAGAATTAAAATGTTGATAATCACGTTTATCTATTTCCATAAAACCAAATTTTTTGGCAAGATGTCTTGCTACAAGATTTGAGGATATAGTAATCATTATAATCTTATCATAACCCAAATAATTATAGCATAAATCGATAACTTTATCTAGAATTTTAGACATATAGCCTTTGTCCCATTCTTCTTTTGCTAGAACAAAACCTAACATGATGGAATTTTTAATATGTAAATCATTATAAAATTCAATCCAACCTATACACTTCTTATTTGAGATTATAGAGTAACCCGTCGGTAAATCATCTTTTTTCTTTTTAAAATAATGATTTTTAAGATCAAATACTGCATCTTCCTTATTTTTATAAGGTCCCCAATTAAGATATTTCACAACCTCATAAGAAGAACCTATCTTAAAAAAATATTTACTATCTCTAAGTTTAATTGTCCTAATTTTTAAATTATCTATTTTTAGAGTGGGTAATTTTATTTTCATAAACTATAAGTCATCTAATAAGCTTAGATCAAAGCCATACTTATAGACGTAACCTCTTATTTCCCTAGCTAATAATTTTTTATAATCTGGATCAATTTCAATTATTCTCTTCAAACAAGTAATACCTGTCTCATCATGATATAATTTTAAAATTAAATACGCAAAATCAACTAATGTTTTGATATGATCTGGATTATATTTTAAGATATTTTTATAAATAGATATTGCGGTATCAAAATCTTTAAGGACCGAATAACAATATGCATAAATTCTTGCGGTTTCAAGGTTTTCATAAATATTTATCTTTTTTTCTTTGATTAAAAGAGTTGCGTGAAGAGGTGTTACATAATAAACATTTCGGTTATTTTTGTAATCTCTCTCGAATAAACTATTTGATAACTTAATAATTGAATTTATTTCCTCATTAAAACTAGTTTCCCTAAAATAAATTTCTAATCCTTTGAAATCAAAAAAGTGATTATAGACAAAACTAATATTCTCTTCGTCATAGATTTCTTTCTTCATTTCATCTAAATAAAAATCATAATTAGGAGCATAGTCATCTTTATATTCTTTAATTAGATTAGTAAGTATTTCTTTGTTTTCTTCTAAGGAATAATCTAAGTAATGAGTGTCAATTCTCTCTAAAAATAATTTCAAATTAGAATATTTATAAAATAAAGATCTACAAGCTTCCCCATATTTATACTTAGTAGCATTAACACAATAAATAAAAGATTTATTATCAATCTCTAATTGATAATTTTCAAGATTAGAGACACTAAATCTAAAAATCCTTTCAATTAATACTCTAATCCTAGATTTAATACTAAAATAGTTCAAAAGTTTTGTATTTCTAGATTTCACCAAAAGCAAATCTTTATCTTTAAAAACTATTAAATTATTATAGATATATGCTTGAAACTCATCATCATTTAAAATAGATATGAGTGGAGCTGATAAATTTAAAAGGATAACGTTCTTATAGAAACTATAACTAGCATCAATCTTCTTTTCGTTTATTATCAAACATATTTCTTGTTTTATAGATAAAAGTTCTGATACTTTATCTACAACCTGATAGATTAAAGGATATTTTTCTCTTTCAAGATATTCTCCAACCTTAAGTTCTTTTTTTAGATAATTAAATGAGGAAATATAAATATAATATTCAATTAAAAGAGGAATACTTAAAGAATATAATAAATTATATTTAGGTTCACTTGCTGCAAGCGAAAAAGTGAAACTTAAAAGTGTAAGAAATAAAAAACTAACTGTAACATGAAAGATAACAAAAGAAAAATACAAAGAGTTATTTCTTTTCATAAAATCATCTTTTTTATTATATTCTTTTGGTTTTAATATAAATAAAAGACCAATAAATAATAAATTAAGAATTAAAAGAATCCCCGTAACTATTTCTCTAAATAAAAGAAGTGTATCAAGAAACAAGAAACTTAAAGCAATAGATAAAAATAATTCAATTGATAAGAACGCAAGATTCTTAACTATTTTATTTATTTTTTTAAGAAAACTATTATATTTCATGATAGATATTGATAGGCCCACTATTTATGGATTTGATCTCCATATCTTCTTTAAAGACACCCGTTTCAACTTTAAACGAATCGCAAAGTTTTAATACTAACGCATCATATATTACTTTTGCCCCACTAGCATCTAGTGCATTACTAAAAGATGGTCTTCTACCAGTATCAGGATCTGAAAGCAATGTGAAAGAAGAAACAATTAAGATAGAACCACTAACCTCTTTTAAAGTTAAATTTAATTTCCCATCTTTATCAGGAAATATTCTTAAATTCTCAATAAATAAAGAAGCACTTTGAACTTTATCAAGAGTATCATTTTTATGAACACCAAGGTAAATTAAATATCCTTTATCAATTGAAGAATATATAGAATTCTTTATAATTACACTTGCTGTATTAACAACTTGAATAAATAATCTCATTTGAATTCTCTTTCAACCTCGTAAACACTAGTTATTTTTTTAATAGAAGCAAAAAGACTTTCAAGTCTGATATCACTATCAACACTAATCTTAATTTTAATAGTTGTTTCTAAATTAGGATGATTAATAGCTTTAATTTCAGCAATACTCTCACCATGAGAATTAATAGCTGTTACTACATCAGTTAGAATATTATTACTTGTTGCACAAGTTACTTTAATTCTAGTAGGATATCTTCTAGAAATATTAATTCCCCAAGTTGCTAAAATAAATCTATTTTTTTCAAATACAGCTAAATTAGGACATTTCTTACTATGAACTATAATTCCTCCACCACGGCTTACAAAACCAACTATCTCCTCATTTGGAATTGGTAAACAACAATTAGATATTTTAATGGAAGGATTTGTAAGTCCATCAATAACAACCCCCGTATCACTATTAGAAACTAATTGACGGTTCACTTTATCCATTTGTTTTTGAAGTTGTTCCGCATGTGTAACATTAAAAGAATTATTTAATTTTAATTTTATTGAATGGGCACTAATATTACCTTTACCCACTTCTAAATATAGATCAACAACCTCTAATAAATTATTCTTTTCATAATTTGCTTTTACAAAATCATCATTTAAATTATCAAGCAATTTAGAATCAATTTCTTTTTCAATTAAATCTTTTCCTGCCGCAATTAGAGTGTCTTTATTTAATTTATTAAGATAAGCTTTAATTTTATGTCTAGCATGTTGAGATTTAGCAATTTTTAACCAACTCGCATTAGGTCCAAGTGAATTTTTATTAATTCGACAAGATACAACATCTCCAGTTTGAAGAATATAGTCAAGAGTTACAATCTTATTATTAACCATAGCTCCAACTAACTTAATACCTATATCAGTATGAATTCTAAAAGCAAAATCAATAGGAGTACTTCCCTTAGGAAGCTCCACAACTTCACTAGTAGGAGTAAAAACATAGACATTTGCAATTAAAATATCTCCTTTGATAGTATCAACAAAATCAATAGCTCCTGTTTCTTTATCATCAGTATCTTCGGTCATTTTCATTAGTTCCCCATACCACTTAAGTTTTGAGGCTATCTCAAATTGTTCTCTTTCTTTCGAATAACTTTTATTTTCTTTATAAGCCCAATGAGCCGCAATACCTTTTTCTGCCACTTCATCCATATCTAAAGTTCTTATTTGAACTTCAAATAAACTACCATCTTTAGAAAGAACAGTCGTATGTAGGCTTTGATACATATTAGGTTTTGGTACAGCAATATAATCTTTAAATCTTTTAGGAATAGGTGTAAAATTTGAATGAATAATACCTAAAACATTATAACACTGAGAAACATCAGATACTATAATTCTTATAGCCAGTAAGTCATAGATATCTTCAAATGCTCTATTATTTAAAGTCATTTTTTTGTAAATAGAATAAATATTTTTAACTCTACCTTTAATATCATAATCTTTTACTTTATGAAGTTCTAATAATGAATCAATATTTTCTTTGATCGTAGAGATTAAAATATCTCTTTTTATTTTATCTTTTTCTAAAAGTATTCTAATTTCTTCATACTTTTCAAAACATGAATATTGAAGTGCTGTATCTTCTAGTTCAGTTTTAATTTGATTCATACCTAGTTTATGAGATAATGGTGCATAAATATCAAGAGTTTCTTCTGCAATTCTAGTTCTTTTATCTGCAGGTAAGTACATAAGCGTTCTCATGTTATGTAATCTATCCGCAAGTTTAATAACTACCACTCTAATATCTTTACTCATAGCAATTAACATCTTTTGGACATTCTCAGCCTGTGCTTTAGGACTAAATTTAATTCTTGAGATCTTTGTTACTCCATCTACTAGAATAGCTACTCCACTTCCAAACTTTTCTTCTATTTCTTCTAAACTAATAGAAGTATCTTCTACTACATCATGAAGAAGAGCCGCTTCTAAGGTTTCAGGTCCTACTTTATAATCAGCTAATATTTTAGCAACCGAAAGAGGATGAATAATATATGGCTCTCCACTTTTTCTAAGTTGATCTTTATGCATCTTATCAGCAAGCAAATATGCTTCCTTAATTTTTATTCTGTCATTTTCATCTTTGATATTTCTTTCAAAAGACTCTTTTAATTCTAGGAACATTTCATTTATTTCCATTTCTATTCTAAAAGTTAATTAGCATCCTCCTTATCTAAATTTTAAATAAATATAAAAATTATTAATTTTAAGAAATTAAATTTATTTATAATTTTAATCTTAGTATTTTTAATATTTTAAGAGCGAAAGTATCTCGTATCCTTTCAAAGAATCTCGTCCTTTCAATTCTTCTAATTCAATAAGGACAGCAATCCCTACTACAATACCGCCTAACTTATTGATTAGGTCAATGGTTGCTTTCACAGTTCCACCGGTAGCTAGTAAGTCATCTACGATTAATACTCTATCTCCTGGCTTAATTGAATCTTTATGAATGCAAAGAGTATTAACTCCATACTCTAATTGATAATCAACTGAAACAACCTCTCTAGGAAGTTTTCCTGGTTTTCTAACAGGAACAAAACCAATACCTAAAGCATAACTAACAGGGCATCCAAAGATAAATCCTCTAGCCTCAGGTCCCATAACTACAGTTGTATGTAATTGCTTAGCAAAGGCAATGAATTTTTCAACTGTAAATTGAAAAGCTTCACCATTACTCATAAGTGGTGTAATATCTTTAAATAATATTCCTTTTTTTGGGAAGTCATTAACATCTGCAATATATTTTTCTAGTTCCATTTTACTATCTCCTAACTCTAATATTTTACTACTATTTAGCAAAATATCGATAATATAGGTAAATACTTATAAATATCGCAATAATAATCCTAAAATGGAGGTTAACTTCAACTAAAATTAAACTAATTAATATCTATAATTTTCTCTAATTAGCATAAATATTCTTTATTAAGATATAATTATAACAAAAGGAGAATTATAGTGTTTATTAATTTACATTTTAATCTTAATAGAATATGGAACCTCTAGCATCCAAATTAAGACCAACTAAGTTTGAAGATATCCTAGGAGAAGAGCACTTAATTGGGAAAAATGGAATACTAACAAATATGATTAATAAAAAATCATTTTTTTCATTTATTCTATACGGTCCTCCAGGATGTGGAAAAACTACCATAGCCAAAGTATTTGCTAATAGTTCTAAATTAGAATTCTTTATCTTTAATGCCTCTACTGATAATAAAGCAACCTTGAAATCAATAATTGAGACTTCACATTTCTATGAAGTTTTATTAATAATTGATGAAATCCATAGAATGAAATCAGATGTCTTGGATTATTTACTTCCTTTTATGGAAAACGGGAAAATAATTGTTATAGGACTTACGACTAGTAATCCTTATATGGCGATTAATATAGCCATTCGAAGTAGATGTCATATCTATGAAGTAAAAAAACTAAGTGATTCAAATATTAAAGATGCAATTAAAAGAGCAATCAAATACATAGATAGGGGTTTTATCTTAAATGAAGATGGACTAAATACGATTGTAAGATTTTCAAACTCTGAAATTAGAACTGCTCTAAATATCGTGGAAGGAGTATCTCTAGTATTAGAAGATAACGCAACTATAACTCCCTTAATAATTAGGGAAAATCTAGGTTTAGAAACTCTTGATTTAGATGATAGTGATACTCACTATTATGAACTTTTATCTGCCCTTCAAAAATCTATTAGAGGAAGTGATGTGGATGCGGCCCTTCATTATCTAGCAAGATTAATAACTTTAGGAGATTTAAAATCTATTCTAAGAAGACTTATGGTTATAGCTTATGAAGACATTGGACTAGCTAATCCTATGATGGGAGTTAAGATGCAAAGTGCGGCCGCAGCATCTCTCGAACTAGGTTTCCCAGAAGCAAGAATCCCATTAAGTGTTTTAGTAATCGAAATGTCAATTTCCCCTAAATCTAATAGTGCTATAACAGCTATTGATACAGCACTTGAATATTATACAAATAATGACTGTGGACCAATTAGTAAGAACGTTGATAATAAAAAAATAAAACTAGATCCATCTATTTACCACTATCCCCACAATGATTCTATGTCTATTAATAGTGAAACCTATCTTCCTAAAAATTTAAAAGATAAAGTCTTCTATTTCCCAAAAGATGAAACTGTATACGAAAAAGCCTTAAAAGAACGTTTAGAAATGTTAGATAAATTAAAGAATAAGAGAAGGTAATTCCTCTCTTATTTTTCTTCCAATTCGTAATGTAGTTCCTCTATATTTTAGAGCAATTTCGTAATCATCACTCATACCCATTGATAACTCATTAAAACCTAATTTTTCATTTAAAATACTTACATTAGAAAATATTTCTTCCGTTAATAAATTGTTATTTATCGCACCAATAACCATTAATCCAGCGATTTTTATTTTCTTATATTTCTTAATTTCTTCTATAAAAGATTCAACTTCATCTATTTCTAGACCAGATCTAGATGGAAGTTTCAGATAATTTATTTCAAGAAAAATGGGAATTATTTTATTGGAATATTTTTCGATAAGTCTTACTTGTGATACTTTATAAATAGAATGAATACATACTACTTCATTTATAATATCTTTCACTTTATTTGTTTGAAGATTACCAATAAAATGCCAATTAATATTTAGATCTTTAAGTTCATTTTTCTTAACTAGCAATGAACTTACTTTATTTTCACCAAAATCATGATATCCTAATTTATATAAATACTCAATCTCTTTAACATTTAAATTCTTAGAAGCTACTACGATTAAAGCATTTAAATCTTTAAACATTAAATCTAAATAACATTATATCCCCATCTTCAACTAGATATTCTTTACCTTCTAACCGATATTTTCCATTACTTCTAGCAAGTTGAGGTGTTTTATAAGTAAGTAAATCTTTAAAACTAAGAGTCTCTGCTCTAATAAATCCATTTTTAAAATCAGAGTGAATTATACCTGCACAGTCTGGTGCCTTATATCCTTCTTTAAAAATCCAAGCCCTAACTTCAGGAGTTCCAGCTGTAAAATAGGTTTTTAAACCAAGACATTTAAAAGCTTCTTTAATAACTTTAGAAGATGCAAGAGAAACTAAATTATAACTTTCCATAAAATAAGCTTTTTCTTCTTCTTTTTCTAATGAATTAATTTCTAATTCAATGTTTGCTGCTATATAAAGAAGAGGAAAACCTAATTTTTCACATTTATCTTTTAATTCTAAATATTTACTACTAGTTTCAATAGAAGAAATTTCTTGTTCACTAATATTTAAAATACAAATCATTTTTTTAAGAGATAATAAATTAAAATTACAAATTATCTCTTGTTCTTTACTATCTAGTTCTTCTACTCTATAAATTAAACCCTCAGCGTATCTTAAAAGTAATTTTTCAATTAATAATTTTTCTTCAAAAGCTCCATTTTCTTTCGCTTTTAATTTCTTTTCTAATCTTTCTAAACGTCTTTCAAGTTGCGAGTAATCAGATAAGATAAGTTCAAGTAACAAGTTATCTAAATCATCTACATAATTAGTATCTAATCCATCAAGAACAAATCCTCTAATCACTATCGCCAAACAATCAACTTCTCTTACACTACTTAAACTTGAATTTAAAGATCCTTTAACAGTCGAGTTAGAACCTTTAATATCAACAAATTCAAAAGTAGCAGGTGTATATTTTAAAGGTTTATATAAATCTCTTAAATATTCTAGTCTTTCATCACTAACTTTTACTATTCCCACTTTATTAGTATCACTTGAAAATGAATAAGGAATATTAGTTAATGCACTAAATACCGTTGATTTACCACTTCTAGATAAACCAATAATACCTACATTTGGCATTATTTACTTACCTTCTTTTTAAGCCAATCAGGAATCCCTTTAGAAGAACCCACTGTTTTATTTGTATTTTTTTCATTATTTTCTTTAATATCAAATATGTCTTCTTTAGGATTAGATTCTTCTTCTCTAAAAGAAAGAGAAATATCTTTTTTAATATTTTTATTTTTTGCATCATAACCTGCAGCAATCAAAGTTACTACTAAATCTTCTTCACCCAAGTCATCATTCATATATAAACCACTTATAATATTAACATCCTCACCAGCTACATTTCTTACTTCTTCAATGGCCGCATAAAAATCTGACATAATAAAAGTATCCCTATGGGCTGAAACTGTTAGAATACAGTGAGTAGCACCCGATATAGATTCCTCTATTAATTTAGATTCAAGCGCTAGTCTTGAAGCTTTAACTGCTCTATTATCACCGTGCGCCATACCTATTCCAAAATGAGCTGTACCTTTATTTTCTAGAACCGTTTTAATATCATTAAAATCAAGATTAATATCTCCAGGAAGATTAATAATTTCAAAAAGACCTTGAATACATTTTCTTACTACATTATCTGCTTCTTGGAACATTTGAAGAACTGGTTTATCAGGACCAAGTTCATTTAATCTATCGTTAGGAACAACAATAATTGAATCACAATAAGGTCTAATTTTATCGATCGCAATTAAAGCATTTTCCATTCTAATAGGACCTTCAATAGTAAAAGGTTTAGTAACTAAAGCAACCGTTAAAATTCCTAGTTCTTTAGATATTTTAGCAACCACTGGTGCAGCACCAGATCCTGTTCCTCCTCCCATACCAGCAGTAATTATCACTAAATCTTTCCCTTTAATGACTTCTTTTAAATCTTCTTTGCTTTCAAGAGCAGCTGCTTCACCAATAAATGGTTTTGCGCCTGCACCTTTACCTCCACAAAGCTTTTTTCCAATTTGAAGAACTATATTAGCATTAGAACGTGAAAGTTGTTGTACATCAGTGTTTACAACTATATATTCAATTCCAGATACTTCGTTATAGATCATTCTTTCTACAACATTTTCTCCACCACCACCAACACCAATTACTGCAATTTTTGTCGCATTAAATTCAAAATTACTAAATGTATTTGCCATAATTACTTACCTTTATCCTCATCTGGTGAATATCCACCTCTTACTTTTCCATCTTGATTATGAATAACAATACCAACATCCTGACTATCGGAAAGTTTCTTTGCATATTCAATAGCTTCTTTTTTTAAATTAAATAATTTAATTGGACGTTCAGTTTTTTCTTTTTTAATTAACCACTTTGAATCACTATCTCGGTATAAAATATGGTATCTTAGTGCCCTGGTTCTAGTAGGAGTACTAGTTTTTTCGGTATCTTTCTTTTCTGTAATTAAACTATCTTTGGCTGACTCTTCAACAGTCTCATTAGCTTCAACTTTTGAGGTATCATTATTAACAACTAGTTGAGGTTCTTCAACAGTTTCTTTCTCATCTTTTTTAGATTCAAGAGACCTACTTTTCAAAAGATCTTCTTTTTCTTTCTCTTTTTTTCTTAATAATTCTTCTTTCTCTTTCTGCTGTCTCTTATTTTCTTCTTCAATTCTCTTGTTCTCTTCAATTATTTCTTTTCTATCAAGTGCACTTTCTTTTCTAATGCTAAGATGAGATAAAAATCCTCTTACAAGAGTAATTACAACAATGATAATAATTATTATTAAAATCACTAAAACTACCTGGTATACTAAAATAGGTTTACCACCAATTTCAAATATTTTCTTTTCAAATAAATCTTTTAGCCAGTCCATATATATCTCCTACTTATAATATTATATTATGATTTATCTAAATAAAGGATTAAATGTATAAACACTTTATTTTGCGATACTTTGGCTATAATTAACTCTTAAAACTAAGTAAATTAAATTAAAAATAAGTGGTATTTTTCTTATATTCTTCTAGTAAATCTAGCAAGGAATCGTTTAAGATTGCCTCTCTTATGTCAGTCATTAGTTTTTTCATAAATGCAAGATTTTGCATACTCATAATTCTTGAAGCAAGAATCTCTTTTTCTCTAAAAAGATGCGAAACATATGCTTTTGAATAAGAAGATAGTGAATGAGAAATTCTACTATCAATTAAAGAATGATCTTCTTTATATTTTGCGTTTCTAATGTTTATTTTCCCATCTGTTGTTAAAATAGAACCATGTCTTGCTATTCGGGTAGGATTAACACAGTCAAACATATCAACTCCATTAATAACATTATAAAATATATCATCAATTCCACCTACTCCCATTAAATACCTCGGTTTATTAAAATCAATAATATTATTTAAATATTGTGTCATTTCATACATTTCCTCTTTAGTTTCTCCAACCGATAAACCACCAATTGAATATCCCAAAAAACCTATTTCTTCTAAATCTCTATATGATTTTTCTCTTAAATCTTTATATAATCCACCTTGAATTATTCCAAAAAGAGTCGAATTAGTTGTATGAGCTAAGTAACCTCTTTTAGCCCATCTAGATGTTCTATCTACTGAATTTTTAATGTATTCATAACTTAAATTTGGATCAACACATTCATCAAAACTCATTATAATATCAGAACCTATTGATTCTTGCATTAAGATTGATAATTCAGGACTTAAAAATAAATCATCTCCATTTTTATAATGTTTAAAATATACTCCCTCTTCAGTTATTTTTCTGATTTTTGAAAGAGAAAATACTTGAAAACCTCCAGAATCAGTTAGCATATTAGAATGATATCCCATAAAGTTCTTTACCCCTTTAAGATCATCTAATATTTTCTTACCAGGATCTAAAAAAAGGTGATAAGTATTAGTTAAAATTATCCCATCACTTACTTCTTCAATTTCCTTATTTGATAGAGTTTTAATTGTTGCTTTTGTACCTACTGGCATAAAAATAGGAGTTAAAAATTCTCCACTATCAGTAGTTACTTTTCCGAGCCTTGCTCCTGATTGTTTACAAACATGTAAAATTTCAAATTTAAAAATCTAAATCACCTCGCTACAAAAGAATCTAAAAATATTAAATATATTTTTTAATATCATAATATTTTATAATAATAGGACGAAAAAAGCAAATATTTATCTATTTTCGCCTAATAAATATATAATATCTCACAAGGTAGTAGAAGAAACCTACCTTTATAAAAAACTTTAAAAAGGAAGTATGTACTAATGACACTTAAATGTCTACTAGTTAACGCTCTTATTGGATCGTTATATGTTGTTTTGATTTTTGTATTTGATTTCATGAGTTTTGGACCAATTCAATTTAGAATTGCGGAAGTACTCTTACTATTAATTATTTATAATAAAAAATTTAGCCTTGGAATTTTAGTAGGAACATTTATCTCAAATATTCTTCTTTCTCCAATTGGAATTATTGATGCTTTAATTGGAACATTTGCTAGTGTGATAGTTATATTTTTAATGACAATAGTAAAAAATAAATATATATCTTTTAGTTTTGCAGGAATAGTAAACGGATTAGTAATTTCTTATCTATTACTATTCACAGAAATTATAACTATTGATTTATATATCCTTACTGCTTTAGAAATCTTTTTTGGAGAAACTGTAGTAATGTATTCCTTAGGTATTCCTTTAACTCTAGTAATAGATAAAAATAATTATCTTAAAAATCTATTAATTGATATTTAAAAGTCTATAAAATAAAAGCATAAATATTTTAATAAATTAATAACAACAAATTCATAAAAAGTTGATAGGGATAGATACAATTAGATTGTATTTTTTTTAGGGGTTTATTTTACTAATTCATATTGTAACATTTTCTCACGAATATATTCAATATAAAACAATTTTAAATTACTTCCCAAAACTTTAAGTCTTTTTATTATATTTTTTTCTGTATTAGTATATATCGTGACTTTTTTGCCTAAACGAACTAACACTTTCCCAAGAAACTTTTTCATATTCGTAGTTCCCTCTAAATCTGTTTCTGCTTTAAGGTTGTTATACTCATTAACAAGAACCTTGTGTTTTAAATATACCTTGAACCGCGAAAAACCATATGAATAAATTTGACATGTGGAGCTACATTTATTTTTATTTGTTAACAAAGTATAAAATAAACAATCGTTTAGAAAATCACTATCAGTTTGATACTTTATTCCTCAATCAGCACTTCTATTCAAAATACCAATTTCAGTATAATCTTTAAAATAATACCAACACACAACTAATAGTGGTAATGTATTCAATAAATATACAAAAAAATAATTTCTTATTTTCACTTTAGTAATTCATAATCATATAATTTTTGTAGAATATTTCTTTCAAAATAATCATTTACTATTTTTTTAAGGTTTATTAAGTTTGTATTTAAAGTTGGGTAATTAAATATTCTTTTCCCATTTACATCTCTTGTAAAAGTATTTATTTCTTTAGATATTTGATATGTTCCATATCTATATGTAGGAATATATTCGCTTTTTGACTTCGCCTCACTTAAAACCTTATTCCAAGCATCTATTAATTTATTATCTTCAGTAGATAATGTCATAGTTTTTAGTTTATTCATAGCAAGAGTATCATAATCAAAGCATAATTTATTAAGATATAATCTTCCTTTTTTTGATTCAAAAGACAAGCATTTATTATAATCGCAAAGACAAGCAAATATAAAACAATTTTGTAAGAAAATACTATCTTGAGTATATTTGTTTCCCAAATCTGCACTACAACATATTAACTCGTTTTCGAACCACTTTCTAATACAAAGCCCATTTTTAACTGCTAAAATTGGAAGTTTTTCATACCAATTATTGTCCCTTAAATAAAATCCGTGTTTATGGTCGCACGTGCAAGTTAATAGATTAAAGTTTAACTGCGGATGAGATATTCCAAATCCTGCTCCAGTTATGTATGCAACTATGTTATTATTATAAATCCCTTTTACTTTTTTAAAGGATTCATAGCCATTACCACTAACTACTGTATCATCCACTACATCAGTAGGATAAGTGGTTTTATCAAAATAAACTGATACTTGATAATCACACCTTTTCACAAAGATTTCTCTTTCATATTTGAGGTTATTATCAACTATATTATAAACTCCAAGAGGTATTTGATTTAAAACCCCCTTTCTATCCTCAGGTTTGTTTTGCCACCAAATACAAGAAACTGCACTCTTTGAGGCGTGGAAATGTTCCCTGTTAAATACAAACCCATCTCCAAAATATCTATCTACCAGTTTGTCAAGTTTCCAATATTTAACTGGGGAATACAAAACATAAGAATCTGTTTCTTGTCTTAAATAATAATTGATACCGCTCCAAATAAATTGATTTGCCAACTCATTAGTTTTCGATATACCATTTTTAACCATTTCTTCTAAAATAAAACTTTTGGTTTTTTTTCCTTTTGCTTTAATGCCTGTCATTCCACTCGTTTCATCTCTATATGGAGGATTTTCAAATAAAATAATAGAACATTTTGGATTATTGAGATAACGTTTTATCTCTGCATTATCAATAAACGCTTTATTAAGAGCATCTGCCGACACAATTAATCCGCTATCCACATCAGAAGAATTATAAATAGGCTTTACTGGTGGAATGATATATCTAACTCTATCATTGAACTCATTATATAATTCAATCCACTCAATATATTCAAATGTTGATAAAATACAATGGTCTAATTCTTCTTCTGTCAAATATCTCTCAAGATTTCCACTTCCTGCACATCTATCAAGAATAATATAATCATTCCCATCAGGAACTAAACTAATTGCTTTTCTAACTAATTCAATACTTTTAATTGCGTATTCTTTAGGGGTATAAAAAGCACCAAGTTCTTTCTTATTAATTTTATCATTTAATAAATCCAAAACAAATCTGAATTCACTATTATTGTTTTGTTGATAAGAATTAATCCAATATAAATCACTTGGATTTCTTAATTCATCCATAAAATCAACTTTCCTTTTTTTTGTTATTTGGTAATAAATATTTGCCAAAGCAACCACGTTGTTTATATCAACGTCTACTTTAACATATCCTTTTTCTTTAAGTTGCAATTTAATTTTTTTTTCGTTATTAATATCAGTGAAATTATAGTCTATTTTAGAAAATTGGTTTGTAAATTTTTTTATTCCGTGTGATGCACTATTATTATATACAATGTGTATTTCTTTTAAATAATTATCAGTCCTAAAAAGATATAATACTCCCTGATTCAAAGATATTAACAATATATTTGCTGGTAAAGGTATCCCTTTTAATCTTAATTTGCTTAAATAAATGATACATTGTGATAAATCTTTATCAATATTTTGGACATTTAACTTAAACTCTAATAAATTCCCATTCCAAATTCCATCTGAATTTACTAATAAATATTTTTGAACTTGAGCATTTGATAATCCGCAAAATTCTTGATAAAATTCAAATTGTCCCTCTTTTTCAGTTAAATAATTTGTTCTCATCTTGAACCATTCCAATCAATATTACTTGCCTCAAGATTTAAAAACAGAGAACATTTTATACTATTTTTAAGAAAATTTCTTAAATTATAATATAGTTGCCCCCCCCCCGCACAATTATCATAATTTCATTGTTTTGTTGTAAATTAATTTTCATACTCATCTCTTTCCCTTTCAAAAACCGATAATACCATATCGTTTGTTTGACTTATTTTTTTACTACTATTTATATTTTATCACTAAATCCATTTCTTATGCAAAATAAGAAATAATATTCAAAAAAACCAAATAATTTTATTGTTTTCCGCGTTTTAAAGAAAATTATTGTATTTTATTGTTTTAAACCAATATAATTATACCAGTTTATCCAGTTATACTTCGCTATTTCGAATAAGATATATAAGGTGTTACATATCAGGTTCAGTTAATTTCTCTAAATAATACGAAGCAAAAACCTTTTTTTCCAGAGTTTCTTTATTTCCTTCGGATAATTGTTTTTCATTAATCCAATCCTTAAATATTTCCTTATTTCTAATCCAATTTTCATTTATCATAAAATTCCCCCCTTGTTATATCATATCCAATTATATAATTTATGTAATCCTCAAGCTCGTCCCTAACATTTCTATAAGATGCATAACTAAGAAGCTTTACAAAATTTACACAATAAACCTTTAATAATTCTCTGATAATAAAATCTAAATCTTCATATATAAGTATTTTATCTTTATCTATAAATATATCAACTATAAGTTTTTCTATCTTCAAATTAAAGACATTTGATTTACTTTTACTTTTTTTAGTAATAGAACCGATATTCCCTGTATATTGTTTATCTAAAGGTGATCTTAAAGGAAGTTTTCTAATTATTATAGGATTATCTCCTTTTGAATAATGAAATAACTCTCTTTCATCAGGGTTAATAAATACATTGTCATAAATACCTTTTAAATATTCAAATAAAAATTCAACATAAAAAGAGTTAACTTCAATGAAAGTGTATGAAACATATGGTTGTAAATTCATAAAAGATGATAAAAAGTTTGTGCTCCAAATACAAACTTCCATGTCAGGAAATTTATTTTCAATACTTTCTTTTATTAAATTATCAATTTTACAGTATTGATATTTGAAGTTAACTAATTTATCATTAAATTTATAATACATTGAGTTTAATCTATAGATAATGTTATTAGTAAAAAGTTCTGTAAAGTAAAATTTCATTAATGTTCCTTCCCTATTAGGAAAAGTATTTACAATAAATTCTTCTATGTCTTTGCTAATAAGCAATTTTTTTTCACAACAATAATCTTTAATTATTTCAAGCTCTTTCTTCTTCACAATTACACCTCATATTAATTATACCACATTTCAGGGTTTTGTATATTTTTTAGAATATATACAAAACCCTGAAATTAAAAGCATAGATATTTAATAAATTTAAGGAAAAATAAAAGAAAAAAGATATACTAGACTATATCAAAAAAGATACCCATAATACTAATGGGTATCTTTTAAATAAGTAAAACTATAATTGTTATTTAATAAATCTTTTTCAATAACTTTAAGAATATCAATTAGGGAACTATAATTTAAAGTAGCAGGATTCCCACATTCATAAATACTATTACCAGGTATTAAAGAATTATTGAATCCATATTCTAAAAAAGATTTAAGCATTTCAACTACTTCATCTTCTAATAACCTAACACCTAACACAAGTCCAAATCCTGTTAAACATCCATAAGGAAAGATAGCTACTTTTTTATATTCTTTTCTTTCATTTAAGTAGTTAGCAAGATAATGTTCTAAAGTATGATTTTCTAGAGGAGTTAAATACTTTTTTTCTTTCGGTGCATAAATTCTAAAGTCATAAATAAAAACATTTTCTTTTTCTTCTTGAAAATAAAATCCTCTTTCTAAAGTTGTGTGATCAATACTAAATGATTTAGTCATTCCAAACCTTATTTGCTATCCTAGTACCATATCTAATTTGTTCAAACTGTTCATCTTCAGTTAATAAATTTCCATGATGAGTACTAGCAAAACCACATTGATGACTTAAAAAGACTTTCTCTTTATCAAAAAAAGTAAATATATAATTTAATTTTTCTATAACTTCTTTTTCATTTCCTAAACTAGGTTTTTTACTAGATAGTAATCCAACTACAACTTCTTTATTCGTATTAGCAATTACTCTTAATGCATCTAGACTACCACTTCTTTCACTATCATATTCTAAAAAGAATCTATCATAATTTTGACCTTTTAAAAATAAATCTGAAATATCATCATAGGCACCACTTACCATATGAGTAGATTGATAATTACCTCTACAGTTATGAGCCCATACTTTTAAGCCAAGAGAATGCGCATAATCTATCACACTATTATTTAAGCCAATAAAATAAAATGCTTGATTCATATCAATTTTACCAAATATTTTTTCTGCTCCACTATCTTTCGCAAAAGTTTCCCAAAGGCAATCATCAAACTGAATTATCTTTCCTCCTGCTTCACTAAAGTCACTTAGAAATTCTTTATATGCGTTAATTATTCCATCTCCAATATTAAGAAATGTGTAGTGCTTACTAGTTTCTCCACCGCTACCTAAATCTTCCAAGAAACTAGTAGATGCGTGAGCAGGGCTTGGAATACAAAGTTTAACATCTATATTTGAAGGTGTAATTTCTCTTAAATATTTATAGTCCTCTATAAAAGGATGTCCGTGCCCTCCTAGAATACCCTTAGCAGATATCCTATCTCCTTCTGCATCTACTCCTTCAAACTTCCAGTAATAATTAGCATCATGATGCCTAATAACGTTATTTAAATGGAAAATAAAATCTAAGTGCCACCACAATCTATTATACTCTCCATCCGTCACAACATCAAGTCCACTCTCTATTTCTTTTTCAACAAGTTTTTTAATAAAGGGACGATAAACATCACTCGTAATTTCGTCTTTTTCTTTAATAACTTTTTTTATTTCGCTATTTCTTAATAATGATCCTACAATTTGAAAATGATTTTTCATAATAACTCTCTCCTCTCCTCCTATTCGTAACTACTTTGCAATTCAGCCGGTGTTTTTCTTAAAAGGATGATAACAGGTGTTAAACCAGCAATTATATTTACAATATAAATTAAAACTCCACCCAAAAGATACACTAAACCAGTATACTTCACAAACCCTAAATCACCAAAAATAGTACCTCCTAAGAATGAAATAAGGATTGATCCAATAATATACCCTAGTATTGTCGTAATGGTTGATAGACAGATTATCTCTAATAAATACGAAACAATTAATTCACTCTTCTTTTTACCTAAACATCTATCAATTACTATCCTCTTTCTTCTACTATTAAAAGAAGATCTAATTAAAAAGAGATAACAGATAAATAAGTATAAGAGTACAGAAGCTAAAATAGGAATCATAGCTGTTACATTTTCTAAGTTGATGTCCCTAGATTCTCTTACTGCAGATTCATAAACACTTTCAACGATAAAATTTTCATGAAAACTTAGAGTATTGATAATAGCACTAACATCATCTTTACTATCAGCATAAACCTTAAATTTATTTTGATAGTAATAATTACCTAGATAAGTAAATTTAAGTAATTTTAAATTTGCATATACATAAGAATCATCCCCACTATAGGTGCCTATTATTTTCTTAGAAATACTTCCAGAGTGAACGACATAAGGGAAAAATGAATCACTCAGTTTATCTACTCCAAAAGTATCTACAAATCTAGTCTCATTAATTACTAAACAATATTCATCCTCTTTTTCATAATCCAAACTACCATATGTCAAATCATGAGTAAGAAAATTAAGACCTGCTATACTACCAAAAAAATCCTCATATATATCACTAAAAGTAAATAACGTTTCTCCATCTGCATAGATACATGTACTAAGCATACCAACTAACCCACTTGAAAGTGTTAAACCATCATCAACTATACCAACAATTGTAAGTGGAAATTTAAGATTCTCATCTCTATAAAATCTAGAATTAAGAATATACTTATAGTCGTTATTATAAAATCCAAAACCACTTTTATTTTTTAGTAAATTATCAGCAAATGATTTAGATATTACAACCTCATTAGGATTACTATTTTCCCTGCCAGATATTATTTTATTACTACTAAGTGCCTTATCAGATTCTGGATACGCAATAACAGTAATTAATTCTCCTTTAAAGAATGTTTCACTAATTGCTAGATGAAGAGGCACTAAATTCAAAGTACCCTTAGACGGAATAAATTCCACTTTTTCGCTATCTAAATTAGATAAGAGATTCAATAAATCAACGTTTATATGATCGCCACTATTATTTATTTCAGATACAAAATATGAACTTTTTGAAGAAGTAAGAAAATCTTCTGGAAAAGTAATAAGACCTGATATAATACTCATAAGTAATGCAATAACAAGTCCTGCTCCAATGAAAGTTCCTACTAAGAATTTTCCTTTTTTACCAAGGTTCACAATATTTCTGTAAGCATTTGAAAAAATCCTTCTATAACTAAATGATATTTTATTAGATTTATCTAAACCACTAGTCTCTAGAAAGTCCCAATTAAACTCTGTTTTATTAATTTGATCTCTTTCGATGTTTTCCCTTGTATCATCTATTAATTTAACACCACTAGATTCATCAAAAACAATATTTTTATATTTCTTTTGCGTATTTATATCTAAATATAGAGTTTTATTTCTTATAATTAATCTACCAGTAATATTCAAATCATCTACAGAATCATCACTATATATATCTAAATTTATGTTATCATCTTTACTTATCTTCAAGTAATTTAAATCTTTTAAATAAATATTACTATCAATAGAAACAGAAGAATTAGAAGAATCATTTTCACTTATTTTAATTATAGCTCCATCTTTCATATTGATAATGTAATCAGCATAATACTTAGCTATTTTTTCTTCATGAGTTACTAAAACTACAAGTCTCTCTTTTGAAATAGCTTTAATTATATTCATAACTTCAACTGTATTTTTAGAATCTAGGTTCCCAGTAGGCTCATCAGCTAATATATACTTAGGATTTTTTACAATTGCTCTTGCAATCGCAACACGTTGTTGTTGCCCACCTGATAAATTACCTGCTTTTTTCTTTCTAATATTATAAATATTTAAGTTCTTTAAAACATAATTTACTCTACTCTCAATTTCTTTTTCATCTTTAACGCCTAGTAAACGAAGTACATAAGCAATATTTTCAAAAACAGACATATTAAGAATTAAATTATAATTTTGAAAGATAAATCCAATTGATTCTCTTCTAGTAGTTGACCAAAAACCTTGTGAGTATTTATCAATTTTCTTATCATCATAAATAATTGTTCCACTATTTAGTTTATGCATTCCCGAAATAGCATTTAATAATGTTGATTTTCCTGAACCACTTGCACCAAAAATAACTACTATCCCTTTATCAGGAAAATCATAAGAAACATTATTTAATACTTTTGTATTTGATCTTCCAATTTTAAATTCTTTAACTAGATTAATAACTTGTAATTTCATTTTAGTCCTCACTTCCTTCTGACAAACCTTCAATTACTGAATATTTGAATATTTTTTTATTAAATCTAAAGCCAATAATAACAGAAAGAGAAACAATAATAACAAAGAACAATAAATAGTGATTAAAAGTAAGATATTTATAAGTCTCCCTTATTGTTTCATCCACTAATCTTACTATAGTAAATAGGATAATAAATAAAGTAGAAGAAATTAGTCCAAGATAAAATTGTTCCAAAATTATTAATTTACCTAGACTAGCCTCACTTATACCAATAGAGCGGAATATAGAGAAATCTTTTAATCTAGCTACCATTAAATTCTTAGTAAAAATATAGAAAAATAAACTACAAACAACTAAACTAAGAAAAAGACCAAAAGCAATGAAAAACATTAGAAGTGAACTTAATTCCACAAGAATTGAATTCTCCCCAGATCGATAAGGATAAATTAATGTATAGGTTGAATTATTCACTTTATTTATATATCTATTTGCAGTTTCATTTCCTTCAATAAATATTAAATAAGCATTTTCAGCATAAGTAACATTTTCAAACTTATGATTAAAAAATTGATCAGAAAAATACCATACACTACTGTGGAAGTTATCATTTAATACACCAGTTATTTCAAATTCTCCCAAGTGAATTATAGAACTATTATAATAATAATTACCAATAATACCTAAATATATTTTATCACCAACGTTAAAATTAGCAGTATTTGCAACTACTATTTCATTATAAGCAATTGGTAGCCTTCCAGAGATTAAATCACTAGATTGGATATTAAAATAATAATCCCAAGGCCCACTAGTCATAAATCCAAAATCATTTAACATACTATCATCATAGGCTCCAAAAATATCCGAAAATCTACTATTTTCAGCATATATATGGATTTTATCTTGAGAAAATCCATTTTTCAAAGCTTCATTAAAATCACTCTCTCCTAGTTTTTCTTTATCTTTTCTTTGAAAGTACATTACTTGATCGGATTCGTAAGAATTTGTTTCTTGATCCATAAATAAAAAATTACTTAATTGCGACATAGTAATAAAAGATATAATAAGTAAAAATAGAACTACAAGAACAAATCTTTTCGGAAGAGCAAAAGTTGTTTTTAATGCAAGTTTTGCGATTCTTGAAAAAGGAATAACTTTACTTTCAAAAATACAATTTGATTGAACAGGAATGACATTTCCCTTGTATGAATCTTCTATTATGTCTCCATCACTTAAAACCAATTTTCTAGAAATATAAGGTTCTACTTCTTGAAAATTATGAGTAACAATTAAGACAAGTTTTTCTTTAGATATCTCATGTAATAATTTAATTATTTGTGCTCCAGTTTCACTATCTAAGTTTCCAGTTGGTTCATCACAACAAATAATTTTTGCGTTTATAGCAAGAGCTCTAGCAATAACACATCTTTGTTTTTCTCCACCTGATAATCTTGAAGCTCTTTGATTTTTATGTTGAAGTAATCCTACTTTTTCAATTAGTTCAAGAGCTTTTTCTTTTTTGGTTTTATTATCGTATACTTGTGCATCAAGTGCAACTAATACGTTATCTAAAACAGTAAATGAATCAACAATATTGTAATTTTGAAAAACAAATCCAACATTATTAGCCCGATACTTCTCCCATTCACTAATCTGAAAATGAGAAGTCTCTTCGTTATTTAAGTAAAGTTCTCCCTCATCATACCCATCTAGTCCTGAGATTACATTTAATAACGTCGTTTTACCAGAACCACTTTCGCCAGTAATTGCTACAAATTCACCCATTTCAAAAGATACTGAGATATCAATAATACCTTTTGAAACATTAGTACCATTATGGTAAAACTTGCTGACATGTTCTAATTTTATTAAGCTCACTTTTATCTCTCCCTCACCTTGAAAGTATTTCTTCTAAATCTTCTACCTTATCTACTAAATAATCAAAATTAATTTTTTCTAATGCTTCTTTTGGTCTAAAACCCCATGTAACTCCTATAGATACTAGTTTAGAATTCTTTGCGGTTTCATAATCTACTTCTGTATCTCCTACGTAGATACAATCACTTGGTTCTAGATGTAATTCTTGAAGTGTTTTATTTAACATACCTGTATCAGGTTTTGGTTTGTAGATATTACTAGTACCAATAATAAAATCAAAAATATTATCAAATAAAACTCTAGAAATTAATCTTACTTTACCAATTTCCTTATTACTTACTAAAGAAATTTTAATTCCTTTTTCCTTTAATCTTCTAAGCATTGGTAATATTCCATCATATGCCTTTGATTTATTAGTTAAATTAATTTGATATCTATCTTTATATTCACTAAAAATAACTTCAAAATCTTTGTCCATTATTGGTAATCTTCTTATTAATTCATAAGCACCAAAACCAAGAACAGATTTTACAAATTCAGTTTTAAGTTCAGTATATCCATGTTTTTTTAATACATAATTTAAGCTAATTTTAATGTCTTCTATTGAATTTAAGACAGTTCCATCTAAATCGAAAAGTATTCCTTTAATCATAATCACCTCTTAATACGAATATTATACAATAATAAAAATTATATTTAAGAAAAATAAACGTAAAATAATAAATACTAAAATCATGAATAGATATTAATACTATATTTTTTATTTTTATTTATCTTCAATTGTTTATTTTTCTAACTATAACCATAAATCAACTGTAGATTTTTTAAAATTCTAATACCTCTTTTTCTCTTCCAAAAATCACTTGACCTCCATTTTATTTTTTAAGCAGTTTTTATGCAGTTTTTATGCAGTTTTTATGCAATTATAATCATTTAAAGCCTTTTTATATTGTTTTTATGCAATTTTTTATGCAGTTTTTATGCAATTTCCAAATTACAATTATCAAATGATTTTTAACCTTTTTTTCTTTGTTAATTTGCATGAATATGATGTTATTTTTTTTGATAGTTTGGATAATTTACCAATTTATTTCTTATAATAGTTTATCAACAATCCTTGAGTCTAAAAGAGAAAAATTACCACTAGCTTTTGCTGTTATGTTTCCTCTAATCATATTATATAAATTAAAGACTTTTATATGTTTATTAACTTTCTTATATTTGTATCTAATCTAAAACTTTAAACTGTTTCTCTATTTCTAAATTTAATACGTACAACCAATTTCTTAATTTCCATATAGAAGAAGATAATCAAAGTAATCCCTGCTATAATTAGCCATTCTAATAAATTAGGCATATTAACATTAAATACTTCTCTAACTACAGGTAGAGTAGTAAGTAATTGTAATATAATACAAATAGCAAATGCTCCTACTAACCATTTATTTATTTTCAAAGAAAATATAGATTCTTTATCACTTCGACAGTTAAATGCATGAACTAATTGACTTAAAGATAAAACCATGAAACACATGGTTTCTGCATTTCTTTCTGCAAATTCTAAACTAATTCCTTCTGCTTCACCCATCTTATATCCAATAATATAAGCACCAAAAGCCATTAATCCCATTATTATTCCTTCAATAAATAAATTTAAACCTAACCCACCTGCAAAAATACTCTTTCTAGAATCTCTTGGCTTCTCACTCATGATATTTTTTTCTTTTAGTTCAAGACCAAGTGCTATTGCCATTAGTGAATCAGTAACTATATTAACCCATAACAATTGAACAGCTGTAAGTGTAGTAACTGTATTACCAAGTATTAAAATGGCTAAAGTAGTTCCAAGAAATACAGCAAGTATTTCTCCAACGTTACAAGATAACAAATAATGAATAGCTTTTTTAATATTTGCAAATATTGTTCTTCCTTCACTAACTGCATTAATAATAGTTGCAAAATTATCATCTGTAAGTATCATATCAGCTGCTCCTTTAGCAACCTCAGTTCCTGTAATACCCATAGCAATGCCAATATCAGCTTTTTTAATTGATGGAGCATCATTTACTCCATCTCCTGTCATAGCTACTACTAATCCACTTGATTTCCAAGCAGATACGATCCTAACTTTGTTTTCAGGACTTACTCTTGCATAGACTTTTATATGCATATACTTTGATAAAAATTCAGTATCGCTCATATTGTCTAAATCTTTCCCTGTAATAGCAATATCATCGGCCCCAAAAATATCTAAATCTTTTGCAATCGCAAGAGCAGTATTTTTATGATCTCCTGTGATCATAATAGTAGTTATTCCAGCTTTCTTACAAATCTTAATTGCTTCTTTAACTTCTGGTCTTGCAGGATCTTTCATTCCTACAAGTCCTACAAATGTTAAATCTTTTTCTACATCTTCCATCTTTAAACTTGAGAACTTAGTATCAATAGGATATTCTTTATACGCGAATGCTAGAACTCTTAATGCCTCATTTGCTAAACTAATATTAATATTTTCATAATCACTAAAATCACTCTTATCTGATACTATATCATTTTCTAAAACTCTAATTGAATTAGAGAAGATAACATCCGGAGCACCTTTCACACAAGCATATAATTTAGAATTAATAATATGAAAAGTAGTCATCATTTTTCTATCACTATCAAACGGATATTCAAAATCTCTAGAATAAGTATCAAATAGTTTGATAGGATCATATTTTAGTTTTGATGCTAAATCAATAAATGCTGTTTCGGTAGGATCGCCTATTTTTAAATACACTCCATCTTGAAGCTTGGTTTTAGTATCGTTATTAAGGACTCCAAACAAAATTAATTTTTCTAAAGTAGAACTTATTTTAGTATTATCGTTAATTAACTCAATCTTATTATCAACAAATACTTTTAAAATATCCATCTTGTTTTGCGTTAAAGTGCCTGTTTTATCAGAACAAATGATTGTTGTGGAACCTAGAGTTTCAACAGCAGGTAGTGTTCTCATAATAGCTTTTTCTTTAACAAGATTTTGCATCCCTATAGCAAGCACAATAGTAATTATAGCTGGAAGACCCTCAGGGATAGCCGCTACAGCAAGTGCCACACTAGTAAGGAGTGTTTCAATCCAAAGACTAGGGCTCTTTAATGACAAAGGATTAGTAATAGATGCTTCAATAATAGTAATTAAAAAGATTACTCCAACAATTATTAAACAAATAATAGCTAATATTTTTCCTAGATTTGCAATCGACTTTTGAAGAGGAGTTTGTTCACTTTCTTGTTCTCCAAGAAGGGTTGCTATTTTACCTATTTCAGTATTCATTCCAGTTCCAACTACAACACCTTTTCCTCTGCCATAAGTTACAACAGTAGACATATAAGCGAGATTAATTCTATCTCCAAGAGGAGCATCTTTTTCTAAAATAAAATTAGCATTTTTTTCAACTGGAACAGCTTCTCCTGTTAAAGCACTCTCATCTATCTTTAAACTAATAGTCTCAATTAATCTTAAATCTCCAGGAACAAAATCACCTGCGTCTAAGATTACTATATCACCTACTACTAGTTCATTTGATTTAATAACCATTTCGATTCCATTTCTAATTACTTTGGCATTTGGAGAAGATAAAGCTTTAATACTCTCAAGTGCCTTATCTGCTTTTCCTTCTTGGACTAATCCGATGATAGCATTTAGTAATACAATTGCTAAAATAAGAAAAGTATCAGCTTCAATTTTATTTTCTAATAATCCAGAAACAAAAGATACTAAGGCAGCTCCTAATAATACATAAATCATAAAATTATTAATTTGATCAAAAAACTTTAATAATAATGATCTTTTTTTAGGTTTTACTAGTTCATTCAAACCATCTTTTTCTCTAATCTCTAGGACCTTGCGGTCGGTAAGTCCATATTTAAAATCACTATCAAGAGACTTAATTACATCATAATGATTTATTTCGTAGTATTTCTTTTCTTTTTGATTGGTATCCATAATTTCCTTCCTTATATTACTTATATTTTACAACAAATAAATAAAATCCTCTTATTTATAATAATTGTGAAGAGAACTTGCAATTAAAAACCAACAATAAATGAAATTAAGTATCCTAAAATTAGACTTGAAACAACCACAACTCCAAGAACTAATAAACTTTTCTTAAAATATTTTTTCTGACCAAAAAGAATCAAATATGAAATTCCAGCATTAACAGATAAACCAGTAACAATACTTCCTAAATTAATACTACCATTAAGAAATAATTTAACTATGATAATTGAAGAAGCACAATTAGGAATTAATCCAATACCTAAAGTATAAAGATTAGTAAGATATTTGTTTGCTGCCAGAAAATTAATAAAAGAATCTTCAAAATAGAAAAAGAAAATTGCAAATAAAGAATTTATTACTAAAATATAGATAAATATTTTGAGAGAATGTATTAAAGGATGAATAAAATGATTATGAAATTTAGTTTCTTTTTCTACAACTAAAGGACTAATAATATTATCTTCTGATAAAGTAGCTCTATTTGTTTTTCTAAATAAAAAGTCAACTAAATAACCAATAATAATAGCATAAACTAGTTTAATAGATATTATTATTAGTGAATCTAAAAGATGCTCATAATTAGATAATAGAATAGGTAGGGCTTCATCATTACATGATATTATAATAGCTACTATAGTACCTATTGATATCTTTTGTTTGTTATATAACTCAGCCCCAATAGTAGGAATTCCACATTCAGGAATAGTAGCAATAGATGCACCTATTAAAGGACCTTTTTTATTATTATTACTCAAAAATAAATTTATTTTTTCACCAAAAAAAGATAAAACAAGATGAAAGACAAACAAAATTGCTAATATTTTTAAACTATCAATTAGTGCTTCTACAAGTATATTAAACATTCTCTCTCCTTATCTCATAAATTATACTAGAGTTTAGATTAAATATATTAATTTTGATAAAATTATTAGGAATATTCAAATTCTTTTTTTCAATTTTTTTTCATTTAGTTTGAAAAACAAATCAATTATTAGATTTTAAAATTAAAAAAATGCATAATTTCTAAAAAGGCGACTATTTTAATTTATAATATATTCGAGGTAATTTAATGAAAAAGTGTTTTAAATTTTTAAAAATTACAATCTTAATATTAATAGTCTTCACCCTCTATTCTTGTAAAGACAAACCCTCTATAGATGAAAACGATACTCTCCCATCTTCTATAACTCTTTTAAACGAGAAAATAAACTTCTATATAGGAGATACTTATCAAATAAATGCTAAAGTAAATCCAGATGATGCAAATCAAGGAATAACATATCAAAGTAGTAATGCTATCGTTGCTACTATAGATTCTAATACTGGTTTACTACAAGCATTATCTGTTGGTACATCAACTATTACTTTGACTTCTAAAGTTAAATCTAGTATAACTAAAAGTCTTACTATTAATGTATTTTCAATTCCTAAAACAAGTGATGAGAAAGCTATAGAAAGTGTATCATTATTTCTAAATTCACTTGATTTAAATTATAGTTTTGATCTTACTTCTTTCTTATATGATAACTCTTGTATTGTAACCGAATATGGTCTTTACGATGAGTTAAGTAATACTGCTTACGGTTCTGCCGTAAGAGCAAGTGATGAAATAGTCTATACCGCATTTATTGATTTATTTGATGATAGCGTAGAAGTATCTAATGCTTCAAGAATATATTTTAGTGATTATCAAAAGATGTTTAGTTTCAAACATTGGTATTTGGGAGATTCTTTATTTTCTGATCAATTAATCTATGATGAATTTTATAATACTGTTTATGCAGATGTTAAAGGTCATCATGATGAAGATTTAAATTTCATATTTGATCATAATTCGGTTGCTGATTACATTGTTTCAACTACTTTTGGTGAGTTTTATGGTGAATATACAAAAAGAATTGAATTTGTTCTTGATGATAATTATCAAGTTAGTAGAATTAATGCCATCATTGAAGATGGTCATGAAGAGTTTGAATATTTAGAAGATTATTTATCAGAAAGTAATGAAAATGTTATCTTTTATGTAGATTATTTTGATATTGGTACATCAAATATTACTGCTACTAAAGAATATTATTTAAGTGGTAGAGAAGTAACATTTGGAACAAGAGATTCATGGACAAATATAATCACTAGATTTGCTAACCAATTTGAAATCGATCGAACTCAAGAAGAACTTAGTTTTATTGAAGAGACTTTAAGAGAAGCTATTCCAAATATTACTCAAAACCTAGATTCTAATTTAGATTTTGAATTTGAATATGTTTATTTATCTTTCTTTTACTACTCAAGGTCATCTATTAAAATTTACTCAGTACCTACAAGTGATGTTATAAAGTTAGGAGAACATTTGCTCGATATAAGAACTGGATTTAAAGAAGAAGTAGGACATAGAATAAGTCGAATTGCAACTAATCAATATATTTATGTTACTCCTTATTACAATTACCAAACTGAAACTTTAACTCTAGATTTTTACATCAAATTATTCCTAGACTATCCAGAGCAAGAAGTAAATAATTATATTCATAACATTTATGGTTCAATTGATATCCCGGTTTTTACTGGGGCCCCTTACTTTAGATTCATTAATTTATCTGGTTATGGTTTTGTATATGTTCTAGCTTGTTTCGATGATGAAGTAGATATTACAGAGATGATAAATTACTGGGGAAACTATTTAGTTCAAAATGGTTGGTATAAAATTCTTACCGCTAGAGGTATTCAATATCAAGATCCATCAAAAAGAATAGCAATTGAATTTAATAGTGATACTATAATAGGAAAATCAATCTTTATTGATTTCTTACTAGCTAGTCCTGGATCTGTTATTTCTTGGCCATATGGATTATTACAAGATCATAATATGGATATTATCCCTTTATTTCCAGCGGAAGCTTATTCAGTTACTTATAATATACTAGGTTCAGATGAAATTACTATTTCTATTCTTAATAATACTATTTCATTTGCAAGTTATATAGCTCTTCTTAGTAATCTAGGATTTACAAAAGTATTTAATGATCCTATGTATTCTGCTCATTTCTCATTTTTATCTAGTGATTTAAATTATCAAGTATCATTTAAAGGAATTGATTTAGATTTCTTTCCAGTTGATCCTAATACAGTTATTGTATTAACAATCTATCCATCTATTTCAGAAGTTTTAAGTTTAAGTAATAGTTTTCCAATAGATAATTTAAAATTTATCTTAGGTGAAGAAGATATTAGTCTTCTTCCTGTAGTTAATGGAACAGGTGTTAGTTACGCTTTAACTAATTCTTATTATTTCTTTGGAATGGCATTTGTAGATAGTATCGTAGTAGAAAACTTTGCATCTTATTATGTTACTGGTTTAACTAATAGTGAAAAAGATGAGTTTATAAGTTATTTCTATACTACTCATACAATCTTTAATGTAGATTATCTAGTATATCTTTATATGGAAGAGAAATCAGGTTTTGGAGTTAGAGTAGTAGACTTTAATGATGGCACTTTAGTAGTTGGTGGAGTAAGAGTATCACGTTATTTTAATGAATTTGATGAAATTATTTCTTATACAAATGATAAGATAAGTGCATTAAATAGTGAATCTTTTAAAAGTCTTACTTCTTCTTACTTTGATTATTTAAAAGATTTCAGTGTAAATACTCCTACTTCTTATCAATATCTTCTCAAAAAGAAGAATGGAACTGGGGATACTTTAAAAGCAGAAATTGATATGTTAGGAATGAGTGAAGAAGAATCATTAGAATTAAGAGATTATCTATTCCCTGATTTAAGTATAATACCTAATCTAGTAACTTATACTTGGCTTGATGCTTCTGCTCAAATAGTATGTACTTGGAAAGTAACTAAGTATTTGAGATTTTCATCCCTATACTGGTTTGTAGTAACAATAGCATATATAGAAGGAAGTGGCACTTTACTTCTATTTGAATATAGATAAACCTAGGTTTAAAAAAATCTAGTTTACATAAAAAATATAAAAGGAGAAAAAAATGAAAAAACATTTATTATTATTATTTTTAATTTTAGTTTCAGGAATTGTTTTAGTTAGTTGTCAGACAGAAAATGTCGAAGTGACTCCTAGCATTCAAATCCTAAATGCACCAGCAACACTAAATTTAAATCAAGAAGTTCAATTAAAATCACACACTGTTCTTGTACCACAAAGTGATTTAAAATGGTCTTCAAGTGATCAATCTGTTCTAACAGTTAGCGAAACTGGTCTTGTGGTTGCTGTTGGAGGTGGAACTGCTGATATTACACTATCATACCTTGAATTAAGTGCAACAGCAAGAATTACTGTCTTCACATTACCTACTGGCATTAATGTTACTAACGCACCTGTTACATTGAACTTAGGATCAGCTCTTCCACTAATTACTATTGTATCCCCTAGTACAGCAAGTCAATTAGTAAGTTATGAATCTTCTAATTCAAGTGTTGTAACTGTTTCAGGAAACGGAGTCCTAAACGCACTTAAAATTGGTGAAGCAACTATAACTGCAACTGTTGCTAATACTTCTATTAAGCAAATATTTATAGTTTCAGTTATCTATGTTCTCGGATTAAAGATTGATATTGCTAATCCTGTAGAAAGTATTCACTTAGGAGAAACATACCAATTAGAAACTCTTACTGCTCCACATTCTAATCCTACAAGAATCTGGGAATCTACTGATAGTTCCGTTCTTACAGTAAGCGAAACTGGACTATTAACTCCTGTTTCTATTGGAACAGCAACCATCAAAGTATCTCAACCATACCAAATAGGTTCTAGTTCATATTTCACTGATTCAGTTGAAATAGAAGTAGTTTATCCAGAAGTAACTGGAGTAAGCGTAGAAGGCGCTCCTGAAGATGGTACAGCTATTGTTGGAAGCACTTATGATTTAGTATCAAGTGTAGAACCTCTATTATCTCTTCAAGAAGTTACTTATACTTCAAGTGATACTCTTGTAGCAACCGTAACTGCTAGTGGCAAGGTAACTATCACTGGTGAAGGTGTTGTAACTATTACTGTAGCTTCAGTTCAAAATCCTGAAGTTGTTTCTGTAGTAACTATCGTTACAGCTACAATTATTACTGATACAAAGGCATATTTAACTACTTTAGCTGATAATTATACTTTAACTTTAACTAAAGAAGATACTCTTTATTCCACATCTAGTGTAACTTTACAAAGTGTTCAAACTAAAACTCAACTATATTATGGAAGTCTAGCATTAGATACTTATTATTTACTTGTTCCACATTGGGACGCTACGTTAAGTTCTTTCCTTACTTTTGCTAGTTCAGTTAGTGGTTCTACTTTCAGGAGTCGTTATTCTTTTGCTGGTTTAGAATATACTTTAACATCTAATAGTACTACATCTGTTGAACTAACTACTTCTTCAACTATTTTCAATTATTTAACTGAATTAACAGTTACTAAGATTGTTATTACTAAAACAGGAGACGGTTATGTATTTACTCTCACTGCTCTTGAAGAGGAATATAAGGGTGTTATATCTCAAGTAAATGAAACAACTCCAGTAGAATCATCAGTATCTTTCTATGAAAGTGGATATAGTGGTTCTAATATGACTATATGGGGAAATAATAGTGATTTAGTTAGATATCAAGAATTAGTAGGAAACCCTACCGCTTTAATTGAAACTCTTCCTGTAATTGACGGATATTTTCCAATAAATTTCGGATATCTAGGTTATAGTAATTTTGATTTTGCGACTTTATCACTTAAGACTTCTTATACTTATTTTAGTATTGGTCATAGTTTAGATAGTTATGGTTTAAAATTAGAAGCATCTGGTTATACTAAAGTTGATTCAGAACATTACACATTAGCAATTCCTGAAAGTGCAGATAGTTATTTAATTACTTTATATTATGCCTCTTGGAATCAAATGCTAGAAATAAGTCCATCACGTGTATCTCCAATTCCAGCTGTTTGGCCTGCCTCTGATATAAGTGCTGCTATTTCTACTCATTTCCCTGGACTTGTATTAAATGATTATAGTTTTGGTGAAGGTACAAAATATCGTATCGATAATTGGGGAAGTGTTTCAAATCCTAACTTAGATATTTTCTATTATTTAACTGGTGAAGTTGATGGGTCTACTTTACTTGATACTGTTAGAGACCAATTAATTTCTGATGGTTTCGTAGTTACTCTTACTTTAAATGGTTCAGAATTACAAGATCCAACCCATACTTACAAAGTTAGACTTAATACTTCTGGAACTCCTAATACTTATTACCTTAATTTTACAAAAGGCGCAGCCGCACTTGGAACAGTTTGGCCTTCAGCCCAATTAGAATCTGATATTAGTGAAGAAGCTTCTCTAATCCCTTCAATTCCTGGAGGAGCATATAATTATGAAATTAGTACTTATTTATTTAATAAGTCTGTAATTATAATAGTTCTTGAATCTGAAGAAGCTAAGAATGCTGCTCTTTCAACATATTTAACTGGTCTACTTAGTTCTGGTTGGAATAAAGAATTTTTAGATCCTAGTGATAATATGTTTACTGCTCCTACTTCATATTGGAAAGGTAACATTCAATTAACTATCCAAGATTATAGTACATCTCAAATTAGAATTACTGTTTATCCAAAACAAGAAGGTGCTACTACCTATATTTCTTGGCCAGAAGTTCAAATTGGAAATTATGTTCCTGAAGATTATGCTCTTCTTATACCAACTCTTCCTGGAGATAGATTCTATATTATATCTCAAGATAAAGTTTATTATGGTGTTCCAACTGATAGTTTAGTTATCTATGCAGAAACATTAGATTATACTAGTTATTCTCTATTATTAGAAGATAATGGTTTCGTTCTTAATGCAAGTTCTTACTATACTCATCCTTCAAATGATCAATTTACTATTCGTCATAAAGTTTTAACTGATGGTACTCATTTATTAAGTATAGTTAAAGAATATGCTCTTAAAGCAACTTCTTGGAGTCAAGTAGCTAGTTATATTAATTTATTTTATAACGCCTTATGGGGTGTTGCTACTGTTGTTTATGGAACTAATTTACCAGAAGTAAGTATTACAGGAGACCAATTTGTAAAGATTACTACTCAAAGCCGTGATGTTCGTTTAGTATTTGATGGTGTCCTTGAAGATACTATTAAAGCTTGGTTTGCAAACCTTGTTCTTCTAGGATTTAATGATGCAAATTTCAATGGAAGTTATAGAAAAACAACTAATGCAGCCGATTTCATTTATTCTTCAAACCCTGGATTTTGGTGGCCATCTATTACAGCAATTATTGAGGAAGGACACGTTATAGGTATTAATGTTTCAGTCTTCTAATTTCTAAAAATTAATTTATTAACCAGTAAATAGCAATATTTACTGGTTTTTTTTATTAAGTTATATAATTATAAAAATAGGGGGTCTAGTTAATGAAAGCTAAAATAATTAAACTAGTTATTCTACTTGTAACATTTACTAGTTTACTAGTAATTGGATTTACCAATCCAAAAGTGAGTATCTTAAACGAAATTAACGCACTCAATTATAACGAAGAATATCAATTAGAATATAGTACTATCTTTTCATTTAAAAAAGATGTTACATTTTCATCTAGTGATACTAACATATTAATGATAAATAATAGTGGTTTTATAACGGCTATTAGAGGTGGGGAAGTAGAAATTACGGCAACTATTCTAAACTATAGCTATAGTTTTAAATGCACTGTTTACAGTGAACCTAAAAGTATATTAATAACAGGACAAAATAATATCTATCTATTTGAAGAAACTACTCTTTCAGCAACCGTTTATCCATTAACATCTAAACAAGTTTATACTTTTTCATCAGAAAATGATTCTATTGCCACGATAGATACTCATGGAGTAGTTAAAGGACTTAAAAGTGGAACAGTAGAAATTATAGCTAGAGTTTTAAATACTAATATAGAGAACTCATTTACATTAAATGTTAACTATTATAGCCCTGAGGAAATTATAGTTACAAATATGCCAAAAGATCCCTTAACTGTTGGGGATAGTTTTCAATTAGAAGCATACATTAATCCAAACCTTGCTAGACAAGATTTTAACTTTTCAACTACTAATTCAAGAATAGTAGATATTACATCTTCTGGATATATCACTGCCTTAGATGAAGGAGAAACTGATGTCTATATAAGATCAATCGATAATTTAGAAATATTTACGAAAGTTCATATTGTAGTTATTTATGCTCCTTTAATTAGTATTAGTATATTAGGGGCTCCTCTTCCAAGTGTAGCCAAACCAGGAGATAGTTTTGATTTAGTGATAATTCCAAATCCATATAATAGTTCAGAAAATGTTATCTGGAGTACAAGTGATACAAGTATAGGAGAGATATCTGGGTCAGGAATTCTTAAAATTAAAAAATACGGGGAATTTAATGTGGTAGCAGTTTCAGTTTATGATAATGAAATTGTAGAATCTATATTTATTAATACTAGAGACGGAATTAACATTATAACTGATATAGATAGTCCTTTCTTAGTAGGATCAAATAAACTCTTAGAGTTTGAAGTATATCCTTTATCAAGAGGTAGTAATGTTATTTTAACTAGTAGTGATCCTAGTATCTTAGTAATTTCAAATCTTATTCTTATACCTCTTAAAAAAGGAAGTGTAGATATCACTCTCTCCTTAGTAGAAGATCCTTTGATAACTCTAAGTTTTATTATCTATGTAGATTATCCTCTTCCTACTAGTATTGAAATCATAAATATCCCTAATAGTTATACTTTAAGTCCTAATGATATAGTACTACTTCACACTTTAGTTTATCCTATATCATCTCTCCAAGAATTTTACTATTCTTCGAGTGATGAAACTATTTTTGAAATTAATAATCTTGGATATTTAATTTGTCATTCTTATGGAGAAGCAACAATAACTGTTTATAGTAATATAAATAATAATATCAAAGCAACCTATCAAATATCTACAAAATTATTAACTGATTATTTTGATAATTTAATGAGTGAATTAAAAGATAACTATACTCTAGATATCTATTCAAATATAAATAGTCTTCCTAGTAGTAGTTATAAGGTAACTAATATATCACTAGAAAGTGATATTCTCTCTTACGTTCGTAATGGTATCACAAATAATTATTACTTACTTGAAAATGCAACTTATACTGGTAGTTTAAAACTTAAAGCATTTACTGATACATTCTACTCTTATGCGGAGTTTAAAGATAGATATTATTTAACTAATTATAGTTTTTCTTCTCAAAATGAGACTAGCAACTCTCTTAATCTTATAGGTGACTATTCTATATTTAGTGGTTACAGTAATGATTCAATTATTTCTTTGAAATTTGCATATACAAATAATAAATATTATTTTATTGCTGAAGGAATATCTAATACCATATATTTCTTGTTTAGTGAAATTGGGCTAACTGAATATTACAAGTATTCCTTAAATTATTATCAAGAATTAGTTGAAAGTGTTTATGGAATCTTAGGTGATAAAAATGACATTATAAATTTATTAAATTATCTTTCGGTAGATAGTAATATTTATAATAATTTCTTACTTCCAGATAATTATTATTTATTTCAAATAGATATCAATCAAAACTCTAAATTAGAACCTATTTTATTATCTACAAATAGTACTATCTTCACGCTTAGAGTATTTACTATTAACTCCACCGAATATATTAATTATTTGCTCTTAAATGGCTCTACTGAAACAAATCCTTATTATGTTATCCATACCTTCTTAAATACTGATTTTCTAACCGTAACTGTTGAATCTCTTTGGATTTTTGGAATAGATATTACACTTTCAACTAATAAAGTTCTTCCAACTATTTGGCCTGGTGATACTATTGATGGTGTAATTATGCTTAATCCTAGTAAATATAGTGGGCTTATAATTCCTGATTTAACATTAGATACCACTTGTTACTATTATGTTTTTTATAGTTGGAGTTCATTTGAGATTTATATTTATCCGTCATCAAATGATTTAGATTTACGTGATAGTTTGACTAATAAATTTTTAGAAATCGGATACTTACAAATACTAACAGAAAGGGGTTATGAGCTTCAAGATGAAACCCGTAAATTTGGAATAAATATTAGTAATATTAATAATGGGTCTATGGGATACTTAATTTCTATAGGGAAATCTCTATTAGAACTTAGTACTATATATCCTAAAACAGAATTAGAAAATGAATTTGGAGAAGAAGCCCTTAATATACCTGATGTTACTTCAGGGAATGCTTATCTTTATGAACAAATATTAAATTCAAATTTTAATCGCTCATTAATTATTGCAAGTACCTCAAGTAGTGAGTCTAGGGATACATTGATAGCAGAATATGAAATGTTACTTCTATCAAATGGATTTCAAATATCATTTAAAGATCCAGTAAATGTAATTACTATCAGACCAAAATCTTATATCAAGCAAAATATTCAAATTACAGTTAGTTCTTATAGTTATTTTTCAGTTGGTATTTATATATATGCTAAACAAAATAACCCGGCCCCTCTTTCAAGCTGGCCTTATCAAGAGTTAATTGATTCAAATATTCCAGAAGATTTTGTAATATTACTTCCTAGCCTTCCAGGAGATAATTTTTATGTTTTAAAAACCCAAGATGATTTAAAATCATACTCATCAGTAAATGATACAGTAATCTATAGTCCTAATTTTGATATATATAGTTATAATTTACTTCTTGAGGCTAATGGTTTTATTAGTATTGATTCTTATTTTTATAAGCATCCTAGTTTCAGTCAATATAAAATATATTTTCTAACCCTTGAAGATAATAGTAAGTTTTTAGTGATAGTTCTTGACTTTAATACTATTTTAACTAGTTGGACAAGTTTGGCCAGATTACTTACTAATTATTTCAATGGGTATTATAATACAAATACCATTATAGGAATTAATAATCTTCCAGAAATTCCATTTGGAAGTGAATCATATGCAAATATAATTGTAAATAATTCAAATATAGTTATTGTAACTATCAGTAATATTGATGTTACATTATATGATTTATGGATTACTAATTTATTATCAGTAGGATTTGTCTTCTATAATAGTCCATTCTTTGGACAGTATTACAGGATCACAAACAAGTATTTTATCTATAGTACAGGTTTAGGAGATTATAATCTTGATATTGTACCAGGAAATAATAGTTTAAATACTATTAACTTTGAGGTGCGAATTTAATTAATTTTTAAAAAATTATTAATAATAGACTAACTAAGAATTGGAGGAGGAGTAATTATTCCCGGAGATTCTAATTTAATATATAAATCCCAAGTATTATATTTTACAAATCTAATAAGTATTCCATTAAGTAAATATGTACAAGTTAGAGGATTAACTGTATAAGTATAAATAGTTCCCCCATTAAGAATTACTTCTTCTAAATAGTTTTCAACTAAAGTGTCCGTATTCCAATCATTTAAGATAAAATCAAAAAATCCATTAATAGTTATATAATAAAAAGCATCCACAGAAAAAATCTCTGGAATTAAAGAAAAAATACTATTTACTCCAAGGAGTGCTTCTAAGGTTTCTACCGGAAACAAATTAATTCCATCTTCCACTATTCCAGGAGATACTCTTAAAAATACATCATAATAACTTCCATATCTAATAAAATAGATTCTTATTCCATTAAGATCATACCTGTTTTGAAGTGGATTTAAATCTTCTAAAATTAAACTTGCTCCAAGGTTAATGATTGAATCAATATACTTTCTAACTCTCGTATTATTCCAATCAAATAGAGATACTTCATATTCAGATATTCCATAAACTCCCCAATTATAGGTTTCATAAGAAACTATTTCTGGAATAATTTCAAATATATCACTTACTCCTAAAAATAGACTAACACTTTCAAAAGGAAATTTATTCTCAGTAATAATTTCTCCCGTATAAGAATCTAATCTAGCAAAAGTAAACACTAGAACATCATTTGCATCAATTTCATATTTAATAGCTAATTTAGAATCTTTATCGATATAGAAAGTATCATTTAAATTAACTACATAACCATAATAAAACTCAAGAGTTATCAAAGTTTCATAAATACTCTCAAGGACAGTTTCATAGTAACCTGTATAATCCACAAATACTCTTCCTATTTTATAGTTAGAAAGTGAATCATTAAATATATTGAAAATTATACTTTCTGAGTCTGAAAAAAAGTCAGGTATAATAGATGCGGCATCACTTCCTATAATAACACTAAAATAATCAATTAGGGCATTATATCCTACAACTGGAGCCGTATATTTATCAATACTCATGAAAACATAAACAATATTATTTATACTAGTTTCTAGATAGAAACCAATTACATATAATCCATTTTGAAAAGAAACAGGATATTTTCCATAAAAAGTTCTTTGAAATCCATTATCTTCAAGCAACAAATAATAATCATTTAAATTAGTATTATTTGTTTCAAAGAAAACTTCATGATAAAAAGATAAATATTCAAATTTTAAAACATAAGAAATAATAGGAATTTCATCAGTTAGTGTTTCAATACTAACACCTAAATAATGAGAAAATCCAGCATATGGGAAATTATCTAATTCAATACTTATATATGTTTCTTCTAAATATAAGTCAAAGGAAATCAAAATACTTCCATTTGAATAGGATACAAGATATCTTCCGTAATAGACCTCTAAGAAGCCATTATCTAGTAAGATATCTATATACGAGATAACATCATCTAATAGATAACCAAGTAAATATACATCACTTGTTTCATAGACAAAATATCCAACCATTTCATTATTTGGAAAGATAAAATTAGCAATTAACCAATCTAAATCAACTCCAAGATAAATAGCTACTTCTTCATAAGGAAATAATACATTTTGATCGATACTTTGGAAGATAATATAAGTTGAATTACTAATTTCATGATAAATAAAATTCATATAATAAGTAAGACCATCTTTATAGTATCCTTTATCATTTACGTAATAATAGTTATAAGGTTCACTTTCAAGTAGACTAATATAAGCATTATATTTTGTTAAGTCAAAATCGCCTAAGAAAACTGTAAATTTATTCATAGTTCCATCTTCAGTGAAAATAAAAGGAATAGATTCCTTAAATGTATCTAAATCTATTTTTAAAAGAGTAGCTAATTTTTGATAGGGAAAATAGGTTCCATTTTCTTTCTTTAGAGCAATGATAAATACATTATCGGTATCATGTCTAAATCCAATATAAAATCCATTACCATAAAGAAATAACTTCATATTCTCATTAAAACCGAGGCTCGCCCCGGAATCACGTACTAATTTATTATAATTAATAATATCAATTACAGATTTATCATAGATAGTTACTAATGCAAAATAATACATTCCGTCATCTACAAACTCTAGATCGCAATTTGTAGTCTCAACATTAAAGAAATCTACAAGAGAGACTAAATAATTATCCATAAAATAATCTCTTATTTCTACTTCTGGAAAATAATTATATTCTCCTACTGGAGTTTCATAATTATATCCAAAATCTAATACTTCTACTACCCAAATACCATTATCCCGAAATTGATTATATCCTACTTGAACTATCCAAAATCCATCGTAATAGAATAAATAACCATTATAGATTATTTTTACAAATCCACTTTCTAATAATTTAGATATATAATCTGCTACATCATTTTCACTCCAATTATAAAAAGTAAGACATAAATCAATACTAAAATAAGTTAGATCTTGAAAACCAATATTCTCCCAAGATTCTTCTATATAAGGTAGATTAGGGACATCTACATTAAATGAATCAGCGTAAATTTCAAGAAGACCGTTAAATCTATCGACAGGTCCATAATAATCTCCTAAATAAGTAAATTCAATAATTATATCTTGATAAGGAGCTACATAATCATATCCCACATATATTAGCCACCCGTTATTATAAAATTGCATTCTTCCGTTATAAAACAATCTTACCCAATCTGGATAACTTGATAGTAAATCTAAATATATTTCAATATCACTTTCTACCCACTCTAGCATTACAAAATCAATAGTTACCAAAGTATAAGTATAATCAATAAGTAAGGTCTTTGAGTTTAGAGGTACAGGAAATTCTTCTAATGAGGTAATCTTATTACCATATCCAGATAAAAGTAAATTAAATCTTTCAAGCGGAAATTCATTATAAATTGGTTCTTTATAAGTAAAAATAACTAATTCAAGACGATTTTGTTCAAGAGATCCTAATTCAAATAGAATATAGATACTTTTATCTTTTGAATAGTAACAGATAGCAGAAGTTGCTTCATAAAACTCAGTATAAAATATATATTCATATTCTAAAAGTTCATTTATAAATTGATTATAAGATAATTCATCATATTCTACATTGATAGATGCTATTGATCTAGGACCACTAATTATGCCTGTTAAACTAAAAATTGCATAACTAGATGAAAAATAAGCTGGTAAATTATTATTAGAAACTTGAAAACCTAAGACATTACTTAAATTTTCATAAGGGAAAGTAACGCTAACTGGATTAAATACTATTAAATCTGTATAAATATAATTAAGCGGTTTAATAATGATTAGATATACTTCTTGATCAGATTCTGCACTTGACGCCTTAAATACCCAATCATTTATATAATAATATCCTAGATTACCAGAAAAAGAAACTGGAACCGAAGTTTCTGCATTTTTTAAATAATCTTCTAAAAAATCAATCTCTATATCATAAATGGTTGCGGAAAACCATTTAACTATATTAGATGAATTTTCTTCTAATTCATCTTCTTTAAAATTAGTAGAATATAAGTATGGAAGAATGTCATTAAATATATTCTCCCCAATTTCATTATTAATAAAAGTCTCAAAAGGAGATAATAATCTCTTTTCAACTAAGACCATATATTTATATTCTTTTTCAAAAGAATAATAACTTAAAAAGACAGTTAATTCAACTTCACGGTCCTCTTTATCTAAAAAAGATGAACAAACTAAATAATCTCCTAGAATACTAACATAAGGATCACTTTCTACTATATAATAGGCTTCTATTTCTAATAAGTTATTTTTATAATCAATAACAACACTTAAAGGAAGTTCAATGTTTTCTCTTAAATTACCTTTATCTAATTCTCGCACTATTTCATCAAAAGCAAGTTCAAGAATATATTCCTTATCTTGCTCAAGAGCTTTTACTCTAACAGCATAATTTTTAGTAATGGTACTAGAATTATATAAAAATATCGCTGTAATATTACCTACTTCATCACTTTCAAATTCACCTGGTCTATTAACAAGAACATTATTAGAATCATCAATTGTAATTGATTCTAAATCTGTTCGGTAACTAACTATTACTTCATATACTTTATTATTGATCTCTACAGGAATTTTTCTCTCTAATTTAAAATCATCTTTTATTTCAAGAGGGATATTAAGCCGCGCGATTGCTTTATCTATTATATCTTCATCACTTACTTTTAGATTTTTACATCCATTAAATGTTATAATTGCGATTAAAATTAATGTGATACTTAATATTTTTACTTTCATAAAAGAAATCTCCTTAAATACTTACTAATATTATATATTAAATTCCCGTAAATATTCAAATATAAGTCTAAACATCCAAGAGAAAAATTGTATTTAAGTATTTATATATTAAAAAAACTAGATAACTAGAGACTTAAGAAATTAAATTATTAAATATTTATGAAAAAACACTCTAAACAATAAGATTAGAAGTGTCAATATCAAAAAAGTGACATTTTTCTAAATCAAGATAGATGCGTACATTATCATCAGCATTAATTATCTTAATAGCTTTAGATTTTGATACTAGATTATCATCCCCAATTTTAAAAAGCAAATTATATTCATAACCTAATAATTCGCTAACATCTACCTTTATTTCAACTGTACTTTGATAATATTTATTGATTAACTCATCATCTAAATATATATCTTCTGGTCTAATTCCTAGTATTAATTCTTTCTCGATGTAATTATTACGAGTTAATTCACTAACTTTTGATTTTGGAATAAGTATCTTAATGGCATCATTATAAAAGAATCCATCTAGACCTACCTTACCAGCAATAAAATTAGTACCTGGAGTACCAATAAATCCAGCTACAAATAAATTACATGGTTTTTCATATACTTCTTTTGGAGTTCCAATTTGTTGAATAACTCCATCTTTCATAATTACGATTCTGGTTGCCATAGTCATTGCTTCAACTTGATCATGAGTTACATAAATAAAAGTCTTTTTTATTTCTTTATGAAGTTTAATTATCTCAGCTCTCATTTGAACACGCAATTTTGCATCAAGATTACTTAAAGGTTCATCCATCAAAAATACATTTACATCTCTTACTATTTCTCTCCCTACAGCAACCCTCTGTCTTTCTCCCCCTGATAGATTTTTAGGTTTTCGATCAAGATATTCATCAAGGCCTAATAAAAGAGATGCTTTTTTTATCCTCTCATCTCTAATTTCTTTAGGAATTTTATTTAATTTCAAACTAAACTCCATGTTTTGATAGACAGTCATATGGGGATATAAAGCATAACTTTGAAAAACCATAGCTATATTTCTATTCCCAGGAAGGACATTATTGATTACTTTATCGTCAAATAATATAACTCCTTCTGTTATACTTTCTAGTCCAGCTATCATACGTAAAGTAGTAGATTTCCCGCACCCAGAAGGTCCTACAAAAACGATAAACTCTTTATCATTAATTTCTAAATTAAAATCATGAACTACTTCTAAATTATTTGCATAAATTTTACTGACATTTTTTAATGTTATTTTCATATAAATTCTCCCTATCCTTTAACTGAACCTGCTGATAAACCATTAACCATAAACTTTACTAATGAAAAATAAAGTATTACTATTGGAACTGCTACAAATAAACTACCAGCAGCAAATCTAGCAAATTCATCTTCCCCTAGACTCATTAATCCAACTGCTACTGTATATAAATCTTTTTGCTTTAATAACATTTTAGGTAAAATAAAATCACTCCAAGGCCATGTAAATGAAGTAATTGCCGTATATACTATCATAGGTTTACTAAGAGGCAATATAATTTTTGTAAATATTTGGAATTTATTAGCTCCATGCATAGTAGCTGCTTCGTCAATCTCGGCTGGAATTGTATCAAAAAATCCTTTTTGAACCATATAACCCATAGGTGCACCAGCACTATAGATTAATATTAATCCCCAAAGATTATTTACTAAACCAAACTGAGTCATTAAAATATATACCGCTATCATTCCCATAAAAGATGGAAACATACCTAAGATTAAAGTAATCTTCATTAAAGATTTTCTTGATTTAAATTTTAATCTACTCATAGTATAAGCAGTCAATATTACTAAAAAAGTCCCCAAAATACAACTCATTATTGATACAAACAAAGTATTTAAGAACCATTTAGGATAATTATACATTGATGTATCTAAGAATAATTTACTAAAACTATCTATTCCATATTTCTCAGGAAAGAATCCATCAAAGGAATAAATAGATCCAGAAGCAGAAAAACTAGCAAGTATTAACCATAAAGCAGGGAATAGAAAGATAAAAGTTATCCCTATTATTATTAAATAAGTTATTGTTACATTTGGAATTTTTCTAACATTAATTTTTTTAAATATTTTTTTCATTTATAGGTGTCCTCCTGTTTATATGCTGGGGATGCCATGTAAACTACAAGTGAAATAATAGATGTTATAATAAATATAATTAATGATATCGCAGCACCAATTGAATAATAATTATTATTTATTGATAAATTAAATAACCAATTAATCAAAAGATCGGTATCAGAGGCATTAAAATAGCCATCTAAATATAATCCACCTCTTAGAAAATAAAAAATTCCAAAATTATTAAAATTACCTATAAATTGAGTAATAAGAACAGGAGTAGTGGCAAATAATATATATGGAAGAGTAATATGTACAAATTGATCAAAAGGTTTAGCTCCATGTAATTCAGATGCTTCATATAAATCTGCTCGCTTATTTGATAATAATCCTGTAGCAAGTAACATTAGAGATGGAATAGTAATCCATGCATTAACAAGTAATCCAATAAGTCTTGCTGTCCATTTGGCATCGATATCAAGAAATCCTATCGCAATTCCCCCACTTCCTGTAATCATTTGATTAATAGGGCCACCATAAGAAAACATAAACTTGAAGGCAAGTAAAGTAATAAATCCAGGTATAGCCATAGCTAGAATTGGAAATACTCTAAAAAAAGCTTTTCCTTTAACGCATTTTTTATTATATAGTAAGGCTAAACCTAATCCTAAAAAATAATTTAAACCAGTCGCAGCAATCGCCCAAATAATATTCCAGCCTAGTATTTTGAAGAAAGTAGAAGATAATTCACCAAGAGTTACTAATCTAGAAAAATTATCAAATCCAACCCAACTAACTAATTCTGCGTTATCAGCAATACTACCCCCATAATTAGTAAAAGCAATTAATATCATAAAAACTATAGGTAAAATATTAAATACCCCTACTCCAATAATAGGGAGTAATAAGGTTGTTACATGAAATTTAGAGTTTAATAATTCCTTTAATTCTTCTTTAAACTTTAAAGGGCGATATCCTTCTTCAACTCTTTTTTGAGTTTTATAACAATCTTTTATATTAGAAATATAGATAAGAATATAAAAGATAATTAGAATAACAGATAATAATCCTAAAATAAGCATTATAATAGAATTATCTCCCTTGATTCCATACCAAGGATTTCCCTTGAAGGTACCTAAAGTAAATAGGCCTATAAAATCACTTGCTCCTTTAAAAATAAAATATAATATTGCTCCAATTTGAATAGTTAAATAAATAAAACCTTTAATCCATTCTTTATATAATAACTGTCCTAGTCCCATTATAGCGAAAGAACCAATAGTTTTTTTATTAGCATCTTTAATAATGTCAATCGCATTTATAAATTTAATTTTAATATTATTTCCAAAATTTTTAAAAGTTTTAAGAAAATAAGTTCTTAGTTTTTTCATTTATGCCTCATTGCAATGTATGAATTGCATCATATATTTGTTTATCTACTCTTTCAAGAGCCGCTTGAAACTCTTCTTTTTTTAAATACTTTGCTTGTTCATTTCCACTCCTGAAAGGATCTTTAGCAATATCTTGAAATAGAGTTTGAAGAGGTGTCCAAATTTGGGAAGTTGCTTTAATAGATGGCATGATCGCTATAAACCCATTTTTAAGATTATCATTAATTACTTGCGATAACCCTCCTATTTCAAAAGCACAATCATTTCTAGCTGGAGCTATTCCAAGTAGTTCATTTCTTCTAATAATCATCTCATAACTAGTAGCAAAGTCAATGAATGCAAGTGAAGCATTAGGTGCTTTTGTATAACTTGATATTGCATACCCTTGAATTCCTCCCATCATTTTACAAGGAATTAGTTCTGGATTTACTTCCGTTAAATCACCACTTTTTGGAAGCATTGGAATATTAGATACCCCTAAATTATCAAGAGATACTCCTTCTTTTTTAAATTCATCCGCAAATAATGTATATACATCAGGAGTAGTTATCGTAGCGAAAAAGTTCCCTTTTGCAAGTTGCGAATAAGCAGTAACAGTAATAGTATCATCAATACATCTTTCATCCATTAAAGTTGCTAGTTGCCTTATAACAGATGCTCCTTTATAACTTTCCCCTTTCGAAAAACCTATATCACTTTGATTAGTATCATTATCTCCAAAAGCATATCCTCCATAACTAAATAAATATCCAGCTGAAAAATATGGTTCCAAAAAACTTCTCATATATCCAAATAATCCACTGCTTCTTTTTTCAAGCGAAAATCTATACATTTCATTCCAACTTTCAAGCATATCTGGAATATCATTATTATTTTTATCATATGTCGTTTTCCAATTACTTGGAAGAAGATCTTTCCTATAATACATGAGAGGTCCTTGAACATTTACAGGGACTCCAAATGTATAATTTATTCCTTCTACTTCCCTATTATATGTAGACCATGCCTTAATATCAATTTGATCATAAGTATTTAAAGTACTAACAGGAAGGGGCTGAATATGTTTTCCATCAACATATCGCATTAATCTATCATTTGCTTGATATAAGACATCTGGTCCATATCCATAAGGACCATCTTGTTCTAAATCAGAAAATTGATCCATGTTAGCATCTTTAGCAACTATTCCATATTCTTTATACTTTAAATTAAAAGCATCTATTAATTCTTTTAAATATCCTTGCTTAATAGCAGTATCATTTTCTAAAACTTGAATAGTAACATTTCTTTCTAATATTCCAGTAAATTTTTCTACTTCTAAATCATTTTTCCTAGGAATTGAAGCAACTATCACAAAAATGGATAAGAGTGTTATAAAATGTAGAAATATGATTACTATTTTTTTCATAATTCCTCCTTAATAATAATAAAACCATTAGCCTCAATTTGAAAATTATTTGTCTTATGACTAATGATATTTAAACCTCTATCTTTAAATAGAGAAGATTTTTTTGATTGATTAATTAGTAATTTATATTTTATTTTTTCAGTATATCTTTCAACATAGAGAAGATTATCAATACTATAAATAAATATATCACTATCTTCTAATTCATTTATTTTTTTTAATTTTATTATCTCAATTAATTTTTGAAAATAGGGGGAATTCTCATCTAATTTATCCCAAGGAAAACATTTCCTATTGTCAGGATCATATCCTCCTTCTAAAGGTATTTCAATTCCGTAATATAAACAAGGGACTCCTTTGTACATGAATGTAAGTGCTAAAGAAGATAATAGTTTATCTTTATCTTTTTTAACTAATGTATAAAATCTATCCGTATCATGTGAATCTATTAAATTAAGCATCATATTATTCACTTGAATTGTATTCCTCACAAGAAGATTATTTAATCGACAAGACGCGTCATAGGCATCATATTTTTCATAGGCGAAATAATCAATTAATACTTTTGTAAATGAATAATTCATAATTGAATCAAATTGATCTCCTCCTAAATATGGGTTCGCATCATGCCAGTTTTCTCCTACAAGAAAACACTCACTTTTGATACTTTTAATTTCTCTCCTGAAGTTTCTCCAAAAAACATGACTAGCTTCATCACTAACATCTAATCTCCAACCATCTATATCATATTCACTTACATAGTATTTCCCTATATTTATCAGAAATTTCTCTACTTCTAAATTAGAAGTATTAAATTTAGGATGGTAATAGCAATTAGAAAAAGTTTCATAGTTAACTTTCTTTTTATCTACATATTCTCCTTTAATGATAAACCAATCAAAATACTTTGAGTCTCTTCCCTTTTGAGTGACATCTATAAATTCCTCTAATAAATCACTCGTGTGATTAAAAACCCCATCAATCACAATATACATATTTTTTGCATGTGCTTTATTAACTAATTCCTTAAATACTTTTTCATCTCCAAATTCACTATCGATTTTATAGTAATTATTAATATCATATTTATGATTTGAAACTGAGGAAAAAATAGGGGTAAGGTATAAAGTATTTATTCCTAAATTAGATAAATAATCTAATTTATCAATAATTCCTTGAAGATCCCCTCCTGCAAAACTATTAGATAGTATTTTATCCCCCCATTTAGTATTAATATAATCACTTTTTTTAGTAAAATCACCCTGGTTAAATCTATCTACAAATATCTCATAAAAAACAGAATTTTTTAACCAACTTATTTCTTTATGGATATCGATATCATTTATATATGCATATTGAAAACAGTTGTAATGTGCATTTTTAAAATCATAGGTTTCTGTTATACCGTCCTCACTATAATAGTAATTTTTATCATCTATAGAGAGTAGAAAAACATATGCAAAGCGAACGTCCTCAAGACACATTTTAATTTCATAATAAGAAAATAGTTGATCTTCATATTTTTTATTCATAATAGCTTCTTTTTGTTTAGAGTAAAATACATATTTTCCCTCATATATAACTTTTATTGAAGAAAATATATCTTTGTTACTTACTCTTAATCTTAAAACTAAAGTTTGCTTGTTAATAGCAAAACAATAATTAGAACTTGGTTTATGATAAATACTATGAAAATTCATTATACTCTCCCTTTGAGTAATTACTCATTAACTATTAAGCATATTATATATTATTTTTATGTTTGTGATATAATTATAACTATGAAAAGAGCTACTATTAAAGATGTTGCTAAAGCAGTTGGAGTATCTGAAGCAACTGTATCCTATGTCCTAAATAACAAAAACGAACAAAAGATTAGTGAAGAAGTAAAGAAAAAAGTGTTTCAATGGACTAACCTTTTAAATTATATACCTAATAATAACGCCATTGCACTACGCTTTAATCGAACTAAAAATATCGCAATAATTTCATCTATTCATCTATCTTATCTTCAAAAAATAGATTTAATGAATTTTCTTGAACTATTTTCCCAAACTATATCTATTAAAGGTTATAAAATATATTATATTTATCAAGAAAATCCAGAAACTATCAATAATGTAGATGCCATTATTTGTTACAATATGACAAAAACACAATTTTATAAACTTGGTGAATTAAATGTCGTTCCTATGATAGCAATCGATATTATTCTTCAAGATCCTATTTTTTATCAAATCAACAAAGATTATCTTTCGATTAAATTACAAGCAGAAGAACATTTTTCAAGCGGATTCCTCTTTATATCTATAGATCCACAATCAGAAGAGATTAGAGAAGAAATCTTAAATTGTTTCGATGAAGTTAAGTTTATTTCCAAAATTGAAGAAATTGTTGAAATTATCAATTTAAATAAAGATACTAATGTCTTATTAATTGATTCATCAATTAAAAATATCTTTGAACATCTTTACCCTAAAAACAATATTTACTACTATAACTTACGGGAAGCAATTAGATACGAACAAATACTAACTTGCATAGAATATGCGATAGAAAGACTACCAGATAAAGAACATTTCATTAAGATATGAAGAGAGCTGCCTGAAACAACTCTCTTCATTTTTTTTATTTAAGCAAATGGATTACTAATATATACATTTACTACATTAGTAATTGAGTTATATACAAAATAGTAATGACCTTCTGCTAATATAGGATTTCCTGTTTCTCCTAGAATTACTGCATCTCCAAGATTACCTAATTGATCTCTACCTACAAATGCTCCACCTCCGGTTGTAGCTCCTACATCATATACCGCTAGTCCCCAAGAAATATTCGAACCATTGTTTGCTAAATCTATTTCTAATACATATACTCCTTCAAGAAGAGGAACAGCACTAAATTTTAAATTTGCATCAAATCCATGATCCCAATTTGATCCATTACCACAACCAACAAAACCGCCTTTAAGATAGATGTCACTACCGCCTAAAGCAATCTTAATTGATCTATTAGAAGCATCAAATGTAACATTATATAAACCTGCAGTTACAATTTTGATATTTATTCCGCCATTTAAAGATGTTACTGCAATATCTGTTTTCTTTAAATAAGGAAAACCAAATTTTGTTCCCCAGTTTCCAACACCTACTGAAGACCCTTTAGTCATTCCTTGAACAACTAATTCATCATCTACGGCTAAACTAATATTTTTAATTTCATAAGTATTTGTTTCGCCAATTCTTGCTAATTTAAATAATGGGTTAATTGCTTCATTAGTTACAGCTCCCCAAGCACTTCCAGCGGCTGCAAATGTTCCATTAATATAAAAATCTTCATTTGTCATTAGTGAAGGCACAGTTTCAGATTCTAAACTAGCAACGATTCTAGGATCGCTTGGAACTGTGGCGTCAATTACGAATTTATAAGTTCCACTAACTTTTGGAGTCCAGTTATTTGCGCCTGTAAATAAATCTTCCCAGTTACTAGGGGTCGCACCTGACACTCCACCATTAAGATAATGTGCTTGTCCACCTTCAATTCCCGTTGCATGTTGAGTAATAGCAGATGTGAACATGAATTGTTCAGCATCAGTTAGATAAATTGATAAAGTATATTCGGTTGCTACTTTAACAAATCTTGTATAAGGAGTATGTAAATCTGCCCAACCAGTAATATTACTTCCTTTGATATACCAGTTTTCAGTTGATTCAGCAAGCGGTGCTGCATTCCCATTTCTTACCCAAGAAATACTATCATAAGTACCAAGATTATAAATTGGATCTCCTGCAACATATGATCCATTTGAAGTATCTTCGGTATCATCAGCTGGGAAAGTAGTTAAGACAAAAGTATAATTTCCACTTTGTTTCACTTGAATATTTCTTCCCTTAGATACAACATCTCCATAACCTCCACCAATTCCATCGAATACTTGAGTAGTTCCACTAGTTGTAGTTTCTAGATATCCAAATCCTCTTTTATGAATCCAAGATGGTCCTGCAAATTGAAATTCATCTCCTTCAATTAAATCAAGAGTAATTGTAAATTCATTTTTAGTTGCACTAGGTTTTGCTAATTGAAATTTAGGTCCAACATTTTTCCCCCAATCGCTAGCTACTAGTAAAGGTGCAGAACCAGCACCAACTACATACCAATCTCTATCATCTAATTGATATTTTGAAAAACCACCATAAACATTGGTTGCTTCTTTTATCTCTTTCGAAAAATCAAATTTATGATTTTTGCTTGGTGTTGAAAACCAATTAACAAAAGTATAATTTGCTTTTGTTTCTAATTCTTTTGGTTGTTCTACTTTCTCTCCATCCACAACTTGAACAGTTTTTAAAACAGTTTCACCGTCATAGAATTTGACATCATGTTTAACTACTTTTTCTCCTTCACAAGCTATTAAGCTTACGGAAAGAACTACTAACATAAATAATACGATACTTTTTAACACGTTTCTATTCATTTTTCTTCCTCCTTATTATATGATTTTAGGCATTTTAGTGCCAAGAAACCAAGATTTCCCCAGTATTACTCCCTGAGGTGTAGATGTGATTTATACCACTCTCCCAAACTATATTACCATTTGAATCAATTTTTATATATTTATATTCAAAATAAGTGTTTTTAGGTATTGAAACATCAAAAAACCAAGTTGGATATGAGGCAATAGAAGATGTTGAATTAAACATTGGTCCTATTGCTCGTCCAGTATTCCATGCACCAAGTTCATCTAAACTACCAACAAGATATACATTTTCTCCCATTGAAGTATAGGCATTTTGGACAAAAAATCTAATTGCTGTTTGCGATGAAGTTAGTATTTTAAAGTTAGGATAACCTCCACTAGATGCTCCACCATTATTAGTGACATTTATAGTGTAGGTTGATGCCCCTACATTTGGAACTGATACTTTAATCATTGTATCAGACCACTCGGTAATTGTAGAATTATTTACTCCAAAAGTGACGCTTCCAATCGTAGTTCCAAAACCTCTACCTGTTAATGTAATAATATTCCCTGGTTTACTCATTAAAGGAGAAATATTACCAATTATCGGACTAGTTTCATTAGGACTATTATATTGCCAAACAGCACAAGCACCTGCTCCAAGATAATAAGATGGAACTCTTCCACCAGATAAAACTGTTAGTGGATAACCATTTAATAATCCATCTAAAGTGTCATTATATGTGCCTACAGGAAGAGACGTAAATATATTAGATAAATTATATCCTGTTGAGGTGTTTCTATTAACAGCAGTTAATACAACACTATTTCCAAATTTTCTTTCAAAAATATAAACATCATTATTTAAATACCTTTCTGTATAAGTTCCATATGATAAGGCGGGATTAGTTTTTCTTAGAGGAGCAAGTCTAGAGATAACTTCATAAGCAGTTGTTGTTTTATCAAATTGGACCATATCAGAACGGTTATCTGGATCTGTTTCTCCTTCTAAATATTGTTCGGTTCCATAATATATTGCTGGAACACCACGCTCAGTTAATTGGATGACATATGCTGTATCTACGCTATGGGTTGTATTTCCTGATAAAGTCATAAAACGAGACATATCATGATTATCAATAAATGTTACTTGATTATTTACTTGATTGAAAAGAGATGCTGTTTCATTAATTGTATTATCTATTGATTGCATATTAAGAGATAGATCTCCAATAGCACCTCTTAAAGAATTAGCTAGGCTAAAATCAAGTAAATTCATTCCGGATTCGTTAGCAAATTTAGACATTTTGCTATCAGGAGTAGTGCTTCCTGAAAACCATTCTCCGAAAACAAAGACAGGTTTATTGTCATATATATTACTAACCCAATTTTTTTGCCACCCGAGGGGCATGTGCTTTACTGCATCAACTCTAATACCATCAACACCAAGTCCTAACCACATATTAATAGAATCTTTCATATAAGTATCAATCGTATTGTTCATTTGATTAAGTTCAGCAAGTCCAGTCATAGAATGATAAGTTACTTCTTCTAAATTGTTCCAGTTATTAATCCAACCCTCATGATTGAAATAATTTACTCCGTAATCATTTCTCATATTACCAATGAGATTTCCATTTTGGTACAAACCTCCATCCGTAGGATATTTTGTTTGTTCCCAAGTTGTTCCATAAGTATTCGTAGTTGATGTGTGATTTGGCGCAAAATCAATTACTATTTTTATGTTCTTGTTATGAGCAGTAGTTACTAGAGTTTCAAAATCATCAAAAGTACCAAAGTATGGATTTGTTTGAAAATAGTCCTTTCCCCAATATCCATGATAGGATGCTCCAGTCCAAGAAACACTTGAATCCGCAGGATCTAAATAATCAATATTTTCAATCGGAGAAGAAATCCAAAGAGCTGAAACTCCCAAATCTGTAAAATAATTATCTAGTAATTTATCTGTAATTCCTCTAAAGTCTCCACCATGATATTTCCTATTATCCATGGAATCATAAATGTCTCCAGAAGGATCATTGCTAGTATCTCCATTATAAAATCTATCTGTCACTATTTGATAAATGACATCAGTAGAGAAACTTGAATAATTACTAACATCATTATCACTTTCAGAAAGCCTAACATTTGAAAAAGCAGACGTTTCTAGTCCCAAAGAAAATAACAATATTCCGAAAATTAAACAAAATAAAACTTTTCTAACGAGATTTTTTAACATTTTTCCCTCCTTTTTACTTCACTTAATCCATTAAGTAATATAATTATACAACAAAATAATTAAATTGTCAAAAATATGTAAACGTTTGCATTATTTATCTTAAATATCTTATTTTTTATGATATTATTTGTCATTTTTACAATAAATAAAAAAATATAATCATAAATTATTAAATTTTTAGATTCTTATGATTCCTTTTTAAACTATGACATTATTATTTTTTAAAAAAAGGTTGATTAATTTAATACCCTAATTGAAAATTTAAAGTTTTGAGAATTTTAATATATTTTCAATTAAATCGAGATTATTTTGTTGGATTTAAATGATATATTTTATTTTTTTACCTTTGTTTTTTTATAACTAATTTCAATTTCTTTCAAAATTACAGTTATTTAAGGTGATTAACAAAAATCAAACCAAGACAAATTATTATAAAAATTACTAAGGGAATAAGATATGCGATGGAACAACCATTTTTGGAATTAAATTTGTTTTTTTAAACCAAAAAACCAAAATAAAAATATTCATAAAAAATAAGACAACAGCTGCTATAATTTTACTAATGCATTTTTCTCATCTTCTTTAATCTTTTTCACTTAGTTAGCAATTCCAATACTTTTTTTCTAAATATACTTTTTTGCTTGTCTTTATTTCAACAATTGGAAATCTCCATCCATGTTTAACATTTGACTAGACGTACTTATGTATATTATGACTTCTATTTTTATATCTGTCCAAAAATTATTTTCTTCCAATATTTCCATTTTGTTAGTTTGTGCATAATTTTCTAACATCTCTTTTTGATATTTGATACTCAAACTATCAACCTGATAGTCATCATCTCGTGATAACCTACAAGATAGTGCTGTTATTTGATTATTAATTTCCCAACAAATACACTATATGTTTTTTGATAAAAGTATCTAATTTATACAATATTTCATAGTTTATTTTAAATACTCATAATGTTTTTACAAATTATTAGTATTTTTTTAACATATTTTATCAATATATTGTATAATATTATTAGTGTAAAACACTATATGAAAGGGGAATGTATGCTCATACCAGAAGATATTAAAAATGTTCAAAGACCTGCCAAAACTGATGTAAGATTCTTTAACTCTAACTATTATGTTTATCCTTATGTATCAGTATGGAGTAAAGAAAAAAAGAAAGCAATCAAAAAAAACTTACCTTATGTAGGTAAGATTATTTTTGATGATAACTTAAATAAATATGTTTATCAAGAAAGACAAACACCACTACTTAATAATCAACTTGAAATCAAGGGGTATGGTGATTTTATGTTTGTTGATAGTTTGAATAAAGACTTATATAAAGAACTTACTAATAAATATGGGGATATAGATGGAACTAAGATTTATGTATATTCCTTATTAAGATTGTTAAATAATGATGTATCTAATAAACTAGATTTTTTCTATGAAAATTCATATATTTCAGAAGTATATAAAGATGTCTCTATATCTAAAAATACAGTATTTGATTTTATTCAAAAACTAGGTAAACACGACAATACTAATAAAGAGTTTTTAGCTTCAAGAAAAAAAGAGTATCAAGTATTAATATTTGATGGTACTCAAATAACAAACCAATCACTATCAAATATAGCAGAGTTTGGAAGAAGCGTGCGTAAAACAAATAAAACCCAAGTCTGTGAAATAAGAGTATTTGATACTATATCTAAAGAACCATTATATTATGAGGTATTACCTGGTAATGTTATAGATAAAACAGCATTTATTCAAGTTTTAGATAGATTTGATACTAAAAGTTCTATTATTATAGTAGATAAAGGATTTAATACTACCCAAAACATTGAATACTTAAAAGCTTCTAATATTAACTATATAGTTCCATATAATGATAACTCTACTAAAATAACAAAGATATTAGAAGATAATAAATATCAAAAAGCTTTTACCTATAACGGTAAAAACGTTATGGGTATAAAGGTTACAAAAGATGATAATATATATTATATATTTCAAGATCCATTTATAGAAGCTAATCAAAAGAGTAATTATATTAATAAGGTAGCTTCTAGTAAAGAAGGATATGATTTAAAAAAGATGGAGAAAAAAGAACCTAAATTTGGAGTAATTGCATTTAGTTCAAATTTAGATTATTCTATAGATGAACTTAATATAATATTTGAACATTATAAAGAAAGGTGGGAAATTGAAACAATGTTTAAATTAGAAAAGAGTTTATTAGGAAATGAAGTAATAAGAGTTCATAGTACTTCAAGCTTACTAGGAATTAGATTCATATCTCAAATAGAAATGATAATGTATTCTAGAATCTACTATAAGTTAAAGAGTTTAGATTTACTTAAAACTTTCTCCACAATTGATTGTTTAGAAAGACTATCTAAAATATATGTACTATATAAGAAGGGTAAGTGGATACCAAGTATTACTACCAAGAAGAACATTGAATTTATGAATAAACTTGGTATTTTATAAACCTATAGTGTATAAGTTGGGAAATTTGTATTTGATTTAGATGCTTCATTACTTTGCCCTACTTTTGCGTATCTTTTTCTATGAGTTTTAAAACTATTTCTTGAACAGTTTTATTTCCATAATCTTTATAATAGGCAGCAAGGGTCTTTTTTACTTTTATTTTGTCAGTTTTTCCTATTTTTATAATAATTTTTATCTCCTACAAATAAAGTTTATATAGGAGATGTGACGCTATGTGGCATTGCTAAAAATATTTAAAAGAAAAAGGAATGAAGTCTTAGCACCCCTTTGATAAGTACTTTCTTTAGTCACAATTAACATCAGCATAGTTTAGTCCTCGATAACAATGTTGCTAAACTTATTACATGTGAATGATTAGTTTAAAAACTTACATCATTCCATATTTCTTTAATATTTTTATTCTTAATTTTAAATTTATCAAGTAATTCAATTATTGAGGAATAGTTTTCTATTCTTACGATTTCCTTTTGTTCTTTATCATATTTGGTCATGCACATAGATGTAATTTCAGAAATTCCATGATCAATTTGATATTCTGCGTCTTCATACCAGAACCATAATTCATCATTAGTTACAAAAAGTAGAACCACAAATTCTTCATAGGTTATCTTTTGATTATTATTGTACTTATAATCAATAACATATATTTTTTCGTCAAAAGATAACGAGTCAAATGGCATATTGACAAGTTTACTTATTCTTTTTTCCTTTTTTTCCTTAAATGTTTTCATAATTCATCTCCCTGTTAGCAACCACCATATTAATCTAGTATAGCTCCAATGTCCACGAGTTCTTCCGGTCAATTTGGGTCCTTGCCATCCATGATAGTGATTATATCTTATATTTTCATGAGGATAATCAAAATCATATAATGGTCTACCTTTCATATCAGAATATCGATATCCCTTTGTACTTAAACTGTCGTGACTCAATCTTACTTCTCTAGTAGATCTCAGATGATATGATCTTCCAGCAATTTGTCCAACACTTGATGCTACATTTAATCCAATATATGTCCATCCATAGGCACTATCACTCATGCCCGTCAATTGTTGAATATAGTTGTTTCCGGTAACTGACGATGCAATCTCATTGACACCAAAAGCCATTGTTGCACCGCCTATAGCCATCAACCCAATACCACCAATTAACCCTATTTGCCCTAGACCTAAAATCGACATTCCTGTAGAAAAAGCTCCCCAACCATTTGCTATGGATGAAGCTCCACCAATTGCTTGTCCTACAGCAGGCGATGCAGCATTTGCTATAAGCCCTAATGAACCACCAATCATTAATCCAGCTGCGAACCCTTGTGCTCCTGGAACAAACATAAGACCAATACCTAATGCCAACTGTGCACCAGATATTACCCAACTCCACCATGGTACCGGTGAATTCCCGCTGCCATCCATCAACATGACAGGATTATTCCCACAATATACAAATAAATTAAATGTTGACATATCATTTTTATCAATAAATTTTGTATCGTCATTATTTAAAAATCTTCTTAATTCAGGAATGTAAAATCTTGTTTTTAAATAATACCAACCCGTTTCACTATCAAAAATATACCCTTTGTATAAATATGGATTAATCTCTACTAAAATATCTCCATCTTGCTGCCCATTTGAAGCATTTGATTGATTTATCCATTTACCCCAAGCATCATATTTATAACTAACAACAGAAGTTCCCAAATCATTTATAATATTTGTAATATTGCCAGTTAAATCTCTTAAATAAAAATAATTTTGCTTGTTATATTCAAATCCAACAACTAATCCTTTTTCATTGTAATGGAAATATAACCTGTTATTTCCTTTAGTTAAAGATAAAAGTTTATTTCCTACATAGAAATAATTAGTTGTATTCCCGTTACCAGTCTTACTGATGCGGTTACCTTGTTCATCATATGCAAATGTTATATTGCCAACATTTATTAGCCTTCTTCCTTGATACGTTAAACTAGTTCCATTTATACTAGAAGGATTACCTATAAATGATCCATTATATAAAAGAGAGTATTCAGTGGTTGTTGCTCCTCCATTAATTGTTTTCGTGATAGATACTAATTTATCTTTCCATATAGTATCATAAATATAATTATACGTTTCTTCTAATATATTATTTGCTAAATTATAGTAACGAACAACACTAATATTATTGTTTAATCCATAAGTATAGGTAATTCTTTTGTGAGAAACAGGATTTTTTTCTTCAATTAATCTATTCAAAAAATCATATTGATATAAATATGCTCCTTCTGATTTAGTAATACTAGTGATATTACCCATTGAATCATATAAATAATTATCAACACTAGAATTAAAACTTCTAGTAACACTTGCTACTCGTAAAGATGTTTTATTACTTGCTGGTGCATAATAATTATAAGTATGGACCAAATCATTGCTATTATCTCTTGATTTAATTCTATCTTTTGATATTCTACTTAGTCCATCAAGTTCATTATATACTCTAATTAAATGTTTATTCCCTAACAAGGAGTAAATTTGATTTATATTTGTTTGAAATAAATAATTATCAGTATAAGATAATAATTCTAAATTACCTTCTAAATGTTCTTCTGGTGTATAACCATTTAAAGCTAATTTACATCCTACAGCTAAAGAACAATTATTTAAATTGATAGTTGCTGAAGTGGAAATAACATAATCGTCATCAAAATATGTCTTAATATATCCATTTGTGAATGAAACTACTAATTTATACCACCTCATCAATTCAATATTCCTATTAATCGAAATAGATGTGCCATTATAAACTAAAACTACACCATTATTAGTTCTTACTTTGTAAGAGAGAATTTCATTAGAAGTATTTTGGAAAGAAAATATTGTTCTATATCCACTTGATGAATTATTAATTTTAAACACTATACCTATCGTTCCGCTAGTAGTAAGAGGCAATTTATAAACAAGTTTACCGATTGAATCACCTAAACCCATTAGTTTAGAATAAGAACCATAAACGTGTTTTTTAGAAAGAGAATCGTATTCAAACAGTTTTGGTTTATCAATCTTGAATGAAGAATCTGCGTAAGTTAAACTTATTGGCTTTAAACCAGAATTAAATGAGACAGTTCCGTTTAATGTAACAACATCCATGTTATCATAAGTTTCTTGATTAATATAACTTACCCCTGTTTTCGGATAATGAACTTCATCATTGATTAAATATTTTTTTCCTTGCTCATAAAGCAATTTAAACTGCATTTCTGAATACTCATAAGAACCAATTGAGGCAATAACAACACTTTCTTTGAACGGACTTGCTTGTGTTGATAAACCACTAGAATTTCTATCTCCTATTACTAGAATATTTAGCGAAGAAGGAGCAAATAAATTTGTTGTTCCAGTAACAGGAGCCAAATCATTAATATATAATTCTAGAGTTGATGCACTAGAACCTTCCGCATTGCATTTTAAAGCAATGAAAACATATGGACTACTTGAAGAAACAGTTTTGTTAGATCCAATTTGTGTAACAACAGAACCGTTCTTGACATTAAGTTTAAATAAATAATTCTGCCCACTTGGGCTAACTGTTACAAAACAAGAGTCATCTGAATCAATACCAAAAGATAGAATTTTTGTTCCTACTTGTAAAGTAGATAATGATTCAAATTTGAACCAACCGTAAAAAGTTTTTCTAAATTGAAAATCCATTTTCCAGGCACTATAATTAAATGATTTCGTTCCACTTGCAAATTTTCTATATTTATTAATAGTAGTTAAATCATATCTAAGTGTTGATTTATATTTATCTAAAGTACAAATATCTCTTTTAAGAATATTATCATAATCTTTACTCACTCCATAATATCTTGGTCTAGCTCCATAAATACCAGTATATGCAATATTATAGTCGATAAAATCATCATTGAAAGCATAATCAATTCTTGATTTATAAGAATCACTATTATATTCGTTATATTCATAACTATATTCATAATCTTCACTTCTAGAGAACCCATTAATATTGTTAAAAATCTTTTGAATATTTTTTAGGTTATCATATTCAAAATATATATTTTTCCCATCATCACTAGTTTCTCTTATTAACTTTGTATCATTATCGTAAGAAAAATATTTTACAAAATCTGTACCGCTTATTTTTATAATATTTCCAAATTCATCATATTCATATTTATATAATGAAGAACTATTTAAAAAAACTTCAGTTAATTGAGACGAATCATTATATGAAAAAGAATAACTATCTCCATTTGACCCATTTGTTTGTTTAGTAATATTATCTCTTTTTATTCCATTCCTTATATCATTATATTCATATTTTACTAAAAATTCTCCACCTATTTTTACATTTAAAAGTCTTTTAAAACTATCGTATTCAAAATTATATTGGTTACCATTTTCGCAAATAATTTTCTTCAAAGAACTATCTAGATTGTATTGAAAAGAATTGGTATTTGATTGTGATCCCTTTGAGTTAATTTGTTGAAGTAAGTTATTAAACTTATCATATGTATTAGTCGTAATTAAGTCATTTGGATGTGTTACTTTATATAAAATTCCATCTGTATTATAGGTATAACTAGTTACATTACCCAGTTCATCTTTTGTTGTTATAGGTTTATTTTGTAAATTATAAGTATTTTCAAATTGTAAAAATTTATTATTAATATCAGTAATTTTTGAAATAGTTCTATTCCCTCTTGAATCATAACTAAATTCTGCCTTATTAGAAAAATTATCAATTATTTTTGTAGGTTTTCCCTCAATATTATATTGATATTTAAAAGTTAAACCATTTGTGCTAGTTGAAGAAGAAATTCGATTATTTTCATATTCTAAGCTTGAAGATGAATCAAGACTAGCCTGTTCCAAAATATTTGCTTGTTCATCATAGTTGAAATGAACTCCATATGAATCTCTTGTTAATGAAAGTGCATCAACGTAAAGAATTGACTCACCTTGATAACTTAATTTAATGGTTATTGCCGTATATGGCTTATTTGCTGCAACGCCAATTGAGCCTAATTGCCATTCATTAAAGAAATCTTTAAAATTCAAAGTAAATATTTCGGAATTAAATCCAGGATAAGTGAAAGTTGTATCTACCTTTAAAGTTTCACTCACTGACTTATAACATTTCACCCATATATTAAAAGTAAATTTATCTAAAGCATTTCCAGATAAATTAACGATTTTTTGAATTGTTTTAAGTACGTATTTTGAACCACTTACTCTAAGAACCTTTTCTCCTAAAACATTATTAAATGGCTCCCCATAGTTAATTTCGGTTAAATAATCTGATGAAGTGAAATTAGTAAATGTGAAATCTTGAGGGAGTGATGAAGTTACATTATCAAAATAACCATTTTCAATGTAATTATACGAAGATTTATGACCACTAGGATATAACTGAAAATCATCAATATACAATGTGCCTAATGAATGTGTTGCTTCTATCGTTATAGTAAAATCTAAGGATGACATACCACTTGGTATTACAATACTATTAATTGATAATTCTTTGAAATTTACAAATGTATTATTTATATAAACACTATTGTAAGTTGTCCGGTTTGAAATAAGTCTAAATCGACCATTTTCATCTTCTCCGATATAATTAGATTCATCAACATCATAACTTTTTACTGTTACAAGTACATCAACCTTTACTCTAGACTGTCCTGTAATATTAGGTGCTTTGGCTAGGAAAACTAATTTGTAAGTCCCACTTTTCAAATATCTAATTGTTTGATAAACATTTGTGGTTGTTGAAGAGGATTTTGTAATTGCTAAATATTTTTCGCCATATACTCCACCATCTATTACTTTGACATTTGAAATATTATTTGTCTGCCATCCAATAGAATTTGAAGAAATAGAGTCATTAGATATCTCAAAACTATGATCTACTATAGCGTTCTTTAAACTTGGAATAATATTTGAAGTATTTGATGGTTTTCTAGATACACCTTCAAATCCTGCTGAAATATAGTTTGTAGATTCAGAATCTCCAAATTTATTAACGCTTTGAAGTAATGTTCCATAATCGTCAAAATAGAGATAACAAAACTCGTTATCAAAATTTGTAATTTTGGTATATGAATTATAATAAGAAAGATCAATAAATTGTCCAGTTGTTTGCGATTCCCAATTTAATTCAGTAACTTTAGTTATTTTATTATTTTGATTATTGAGATAATCATAACCTATATTTAGATAGTAATCGCCAACAAGATATAATTTATGCAAAGAAACATACCTATATATTGCTTTACCAATTTCTTCATATGTAATTATTGTTCCAGCAGAAGAAATATTATAAATTACTTTCTGAAGAATAATCTGTGATAAATTTTCATAGCTATAACTTAAGAGAAGTCTCTTATTTTCATTAATGAAATTAACTGTTGTAATTCTTCCGTTTGAGTCATATACAATTGTTACTTGTCTCGATTCAACAGGAGTTGAGGAAGTATAAGAAGTCGCTGAAGTTATTTTTCCTGTTGATGTTGAATGAGCATACTCTATATATGAATCATCTTCTTTTGTTAATCTTAAAAGCCAAAATCCTGATGAATCTAGACCAAAAGATAACTTATTCCCTTCTCTTGTTTTTAAAACATAATTTGTAACACCAGTACCACCTGATCGGACTAAATATGAATAATCTGAAAAGTTAAGGAAAACATAAGGAACTATCTCTTCAATATCATATTTTGAATAATTTTCCATAAGAATCTTATCAAATACACCTATAGCTCCAGAAGGAGCGAAAAGTTTTATTGAATCATCATTTATAGTTATTCCATAGTCAAAAATTGATCTAAAATTACCATCTAGTGAATTATTTGGGTAATCTGGAAATAAAAATGATCTATTAGCATAATAAGCTTGAAAATTTATTGGTATTTTAGCCGAGTCTGTTGAGATACCATCAAATTTCAAAAGTAATTCTCCACTTAAGTTGTTCACATATCCTTTCCCTGCGAATCCTATATCTTGAGTAGAGTAATTATAATAACTTTCTAAACCAAGAACAACTGAGGTATCAATTCTCATACACTCGATGTTTGCTAAATTAGAATATGCTGGAGTAGCTATTACTAAATTTGTACTTGATTTAGGCAATATTGCAATTGCTAAAATTGCAGTTGGATTTTCTCTCCAATCTTTAATAAGAGCAGTCAAATCTATTAGCATTCCATGCTCTTCATCGGTAGCACTAAAACCTTTTTCATATAAAGGAGTTTGATCATATGTTGGCATTCTTGTACAATTTGATGGATTATAAACACCTGTTACTCTATGGACTCTTACTTCACTATTTACATAGGGAGTTAAGAAATATAACATTAGTCTCGCTGAACAAATAGTTTCCAAACTAGATAAAGATTGTATAATGAACTTAAATAATAAAGCTCCTCCAGCCTTTAATGTCACATAAGGGGGATTATATGAATCAGGACTTGTTCCAGAAACATTAATTAAATAATTTGTCTGAATTGTGATACCCTTTAAATTTGATATTTTATCTATCATACTTTCCTCCTTTTAAAACAATTGTCTTGATCTATTAGCTTCGCTCATTTCTAATTGTTGTAATACATAATCAAATTCCATAATATCAACACTAGCTTTTATCTTTGATTCAAGAAATTCTTTACATTTTTTAATAAGTTCATTTCTCTCAAACATTAAAAGTTCTTTTTTTAGAACAACTAAAAAATCAACATCACTTGTTAGAGTAGTTGAGTTTTTAACAATAGACCCATATAAATACATATGTTCTACAAAAAAATCGGTTTGTAGAAATATTTTATTTTCTTTAATGATTTTTAGTATTTCCTCCAAAGATGTTTCAAACTTAACATTAATTTCATTCCCTATTCCAATTCGTGTTTGATGTTCTAATTCTATAAACAAATTATATAAAGTAGAATCATTTCTTTCTTTATTAGCTTGAAAATATTTTTCTTTTTCTGAATCATATATGATGATTGGTGAATAATTATTAAGAACTAAAACAAAACTAGCGATAATAATCGCATATTCTTCTTTTAGAATAATATCACTAGATAATATCTCATTGTGTAGTAATAAACCTACTTTATGGGCTATAGAATCTTTACGTTTATGGTAAATAGAAACTAGCGTTTCAGAAAGTTCTTTCGCTAAATTGTTTTTAGTTAATAAATAGTATGAGGTTTCAAATGTTTCTTTATCTATTACTTGAGATGTGGAATTAACTAAATACCTAAATGAATCAGCTATTCTCTTCACTTTTTTCTCTGTATTAGTATCAGAAGATATTTTATTTAACGAAATTAGTTTAAAACGTTCATGAACCACGTCATATCCATTTAGTTTTCCAAGAAATTCTACAAACCTATAAAAGACTTTATCATTCATTTTTCTATCTCTAATAAATCAATTCAGGAGAAAAACCAACAAACTTTTCTTCTTTCTCTATAGAATGAACATCAACTGGAATTTCAAAAATTGCATTATAAAACGCTAATATTTGTTTAAGTGTATCACCTGGAAGATCATCTGCTTGAATAAGTAAATCAATATCGCTATATTTAGTTTCTAATCCTTTAGAATATGATCCATATAAATAAACGTGATTAATCTTGTATAAATTATATACTACTTCTTTATTAGATAAAACTATTTCTTTGATATATTCACT